>NZ_CALLXM010000001.1 GCF_937875265.1 uncultured Acetobacter sp.
ACCCTGCGGTTCAGCCGGGTGCGTGATCTTGGCGGGCTGGATGTGCCTGCGCAGGAGAGCGTGGCACTCCTGGAAAAGCTGGGCTTTGAAGTTCAGGAACAGACAGACACGCATGTCCGCGCCAGTGTGCCGTCCTGGCGCAACGATATTGCCCAGAAGCCTGTTCTGTCACAGGGCAGGGATCTGACTGCTGATCAGGCTGCCCGTGCCGCAGAAGGTGTGGAGCAGATTGAAGCCGAGAGCGACTTGGTAGAAGAAGTGCTGCGCCTAAAGGGATTGGACGCTGTGCCGGCTGTACCGCTGCCGTCCGTCAGTGTGGTGCCGGGTGTTGCACTCACGCCGCGTCAGGTGCGCACGTCCCGTGCCCGCCGGGTGCTGGCTGCGCGTGGACTGGTGGAAACGGTCGGTTTCTCCTTTGTCTCGCATGAAGATGCGTTGCGGTTTGGTGGCGCGCCGGACTCCCTGCGTCTGCTGAACCCCATTGCATCTGATCTTAACCAGATGCGCCCGACACCGATGGTTAATCTGGTCGCCGCTAGCCAGCGGAATGCTGCGCGTGGCTGGGCGGATATTGGCCTGTTTGAAATTGGGGCCCGGTTCTCGGAAGAGGGACAGCAGCAGATTGCCGCTGGCCTGCGTTCTGGCCATACGGCCCGTTATCCGGGGCAGGCCAGCACGGGTGTTTCCCTGTGGGCTGCCAAGGCTGATGCGTTAGAGCTGCTCACACAGCTTGGTGTGGCAGTTGAAGGTCTGAGTGCCACGCCGGATGCGCCGTCCTGGTATCATCCGGGTCGGTCGGGCGTGCTGCGTCAGGGGCCGAAAATGGTTCTCGGATATTTTGGTGAGCTCCATCCGTCTCTGCTTCAGGCAGAAGGTATTGATGTACCGGTGGTGGGTTTTGAAATCCTTCTGGATGCTGTGCCGGAACCTAAGCGTCGCCGGAAAGCTGCACCGAAGCTCTCTGCATTCCAGCCGGTGCGCCGTGACTTTGCCTTTGTGGTGGCCCGTGATGTGCCGGGTGATAAACTGCTGAAGGCTGTAAAGGGTGCGGACCGCGTTCTGGTCTCCGATGTTAGCCTGTTTGACCTGTATGAAGGTGAGCATGTGCCGGAAGGTCACCGTTCCATGGGGGTAGAAGTCACCCTGCAGCCCGTGGACAAAAGCCTGACGGATGCGGAGTTGGAAGCCGTTTCCGAGCGTATTGTTGCCGCTGTAACCAAGGCGACGGGAGCTACCCTGCGCTAAGCAGGGGGCTATGCCAGAAATTTTCATGTATAGAGTAGCAGCCGCAGATATGACGCATCTGACAAAATTTCTGAAGCCAGGGGCGAAACTGGCGCTGCTTTCAATCCCGCTGCTTCTATGCTGCCCCAAAGGACTGCGGGCGGAGGAAATTACCGGGGCGGGATCCAGTTTTGCGGCCCCGCTTTACCAAGCATGGTCCGCAGCATCGTCAGAGAGCACCGGGGTGCGGGTCAATTATCAGACCATCGGCTCTGGGGCCGGGCAGAACATGGTGCTGGCTGGTACGGTGGATTTCGGGGCATCAGATGCCCCGATGGCCCCGGAAAAGCTGGAAGCCGGGCATCTGATGCAGTTTCCCACAGGCATCGGCGGCATTGTGGTGATTGTGAATGTTCCAGGGGTACCGGATGGCGGATTACGGCTTACAGGCCCTGTGTTGGCGGGCTTGTATGATGGTAGTATCAGCACATGGAATGATCCGCGTATCGTTGCGCTCAATCCTGACCTTAAATTGCCGGATTTATCAGTAGCTCCTCTGCACCGGGCTGATGGATCTGGAACGACTTTTGTGTTTACAGATTATCTGGGCCGGGTTTCTCCTGAGTGGAGTAAGGCTGTCGGGCGCGGAACGTCTGTCGACTGGCCCGCAGGTTCTGGCACGCGTGGGAATGATGGGATTGCCTCCTACGTTGCTAACACCGAGGGGAGCATAGGCTATGTGGAATACGCCTACGCCGAGCGTAACCATTTGCCTATGGTCCAGTTACAGAACAAGGCTGGAGATTTTGTAACGGCTTCGGCTGATAGTTTCGCCAAAGCTGCTGAAGCAGCCGTTTGGGATGAAAAATCCCTGACTGCGGCCTTATCTGATACCAAAGGTGAGGGCGCCTGGCCGATTGTGACCACAACCTATGTTCTGGTACCTCAGAGTTCTTCTGGTACGGAGCATGGGCAAGCAGTCAGGGTTTTCTTTCGCTGGGGTCTTACAAATGGTGAGTCTGCCAGCCGTCAGCTGGACTATGTACCAATTCCGGCACGCGTAAAAACTATGGCGTTGGAGCGATTGGATGCGCTTGTGCGCCAGACGCCGCCTAACGACTGAGTATTGGTACTCTGCTTTGTCAAAAGACTACGCGGCAAACTGGATTTGAATTTACGAATGGAAGAGGGCGGACACAGGCTGGTGTCCGCCCTTTTTTGTTTTTAGATTACGTGCTGCCGTGCTGCCGTGCTGCCGTGCTGACAGCGGTCAGGCAGGAGAGAGCGTAAGTAGCGTTTACCTCAGGCGGAAGCTGCCATACGGGAGGTGGGAATGGTTGCCTGCGTTTTCTGCACTTCGGCGTTCATGTCATACGGGCCAGCGGCAAGAACCTGCACGGCCAGCAGCCGGTCGCCGGAGGATGCAGCCGGAGTGAGCGGCAGAGGAGCGCTCCCATTGGTCCAGCGGCAGGCTTGGGTTTCCAGCGTGTGCCAGCCGGAGAGCGTGTTGTCTGTCAGGTGGCCGGTCAGGTCATGAGACGAACCAGCTTCGACACAGGTCAGGGCACCGACAAGCACACCGAGCGCCCGGCGGTCATCCACAAACGGGCCGATGCTATCAGAGGGGCGGCTTGTGCGGGAAACCAGAGAAACATCCGTCACACCGGGCGGAATGAGGAACAGGCTGCGGTTCTGCACGGTGCGCAGGGGCCGTAGCTGTGTGCCTGTCGGGGTAAGCAGATGCAGGTTTGCGTCCTGTGTTGTCTGGCGCGGTGCGGTCTGGGCCAGCAGGCCAAGTGCGTGGGCGCGAGCAGCCAAAGTGTTGAACAGCGGCTCAACATCCTGACGTGCTGTAGTCAGGGTGGCTGCACTATCCTGCTCCCATGTTTTCGGTGCTGAAGGGAAACGGGCCAGCTGGCCGGGCTGGGAGAAGCTGCGGCGGTTGCCGGTATCCAGATAGCTTTCGGTCAGCGCACCGCTGGCGCGGATGACGGCATGCTGCTCCGTTTCAATGTGGAAGCACTCATACTGGCTGATTGTCAGATCATAGAAAATGGATGCGCCATTGACCAGCATGCGCACGGGGATAAACTTGCCCTCAAAATACAGGCAGTGTTCCGGCGTTACGAGCAGATCCTGAAACGGCACGCCATCTGTAAGAGCGTTTTTCAGGATACGCACTGGGCGGCCAGCCTCATCCGGGGCCAGACCGGGCTGCACCGTCACGGGGCGTTTGCCAACCCAGATGATGTCCCGCAATTCCGCATGGCCTTTGTCATAGGTCATGATCCGGTCACCAATGCGGAGATCTTCCACGCGCTTCAGAGCATCTTCGGCTTCAATCAGCGCGCCGGGCAGGAAGCAGATCACGGCTTCCAGCATCAGCGTGCCGTTATCCCCGTTGCCCAGCGTCAGATGTGATGTGTCTGACGAGGTAAATGTCAGAGTGTAGCTTGTCTGGCCGTATGTGATGGTCGCGGCACTATCGGTCACGCTGAGAGTGGCTGTTCCATCATTGGAAAGGGATGACAGATCCAGCGTGTTGCCAATTGTGAAGTTAGTCAGGGTGGCGGAAAATGAGGAAAGGGACTGAAGGGCCAGTTTGCCGGTATTATCGCCAAACGTAATGGTTTCTGTGGAGGGCGCTGCGCCGTCCAGCACCAAAGAAGCCCCGCTTGTAATGGTCACATTCTGGTAGGACTGGTTGCCGGAAAGCGTCCATGCCCCCGCGACTGTCATGGTCTGGAAGTTTTGCGCGCCGTCAAACGTGCCGGAACCGGAGAGGTTGACCGTGTTGGTGCCGCCACCGCCATCCACCGTGCCCGTGATGACCGAGCCGGTCTGGATGTTCAGTGTGTCATTACCATCTCCCAGCAGAATGGCGTCCGTGGTGCCGGAAATGGTGCCGGAGTTTGTAATGGTGTCATCCAAATCGTCATTGATATGGATGCCGTACCCGTCCAGCCCCTGAATGGTGCCATCATTAACCAGTGTTGTGGCGTTCGGTGCATAGCCCTGACTGCTGTTATCAATCAGGATACCGTTCTGTGCTCCGCTAATCAGTGCGCCTTTGTGGTTGGTAATGCTCCCGCCACCCAATGCCAGACCTTCACTGGTATTGGGGTAGCCATCGCTGCCACTGCCGCCGGCACCCGTGCCCTTAATGGTCCCGTAATTGTCGATAACGGAGTACCCGTCGATATCAACGCCATCTCCGTCACCCGTACCGGAATTATCATATGCCCCGGTAATGGTGCCGTAATTGGTAACCGTCCCGGTGCCATCCGAGCCAACGCCTGAGCCATCCCGGCCCGTAATCTCACCGCCAGCTTCATTGAGCACCACAACATCCGTGCTGCTGGTAATGCCGTGGCGGGCTGCGGAAATAGTCCCGGAATTGTTGACCGTGCCGGAATGATCCTGAAAATCGATGCCATCATTCTTGGTGGCGCCGTTTGCACCAGCCGCATAAATCGTGCCAGCGTTGTTAATAACGGCGTTTTCACCGGGGCGAACGGCATCTGCATCCGTTGATTCGATAACGCCGGTGGCGGTGTTAGTAATGGTAATGCTTGAAGCTGTTGCCAGTGAGTCAAAATCGATGGCCTGACCATCGGTGGTTGAATCGATCGTGCCGCTGTTGGTTAGTAAGATAGTGGCGGAGGGCATGTCCGCATCAATGCGCATACCGTCATCCGAGCCTTCGATGGTCCCGGAATTGTTGATGGTCAGCTTCGTCCCGGAAGTTTTAGCCGCGGCGCCAGCTGCCGTGGCATCAATTCCGCGCTTGCCGGTGGACTTAAGGGTACCGCTGTTTTCGATGTCGAGTGTGTTAATGGAATCCAGATCAACAGAAACCGTCGTCTTGCTGGTGCTGATGCTTTTCTGGTTTGAATACGTCTGGTCAGAATCAAGGGTAACCGTGTTGCTGCTCACGTCAGGCGTCCTCACTGGCTGGAGAACCCCCTGTAGCAATTTTGTTTTTTTAAGACAGAGCCAGGCGGCGGTAAGCGTTATGCTTTAACAAAACCTTAGTACTGGCCACTTCTGGCGGTCTGGGTTTACTCGATCATAAAGGCCTTTCAAGGGATTATACGCGGTCATCCCGGGCTCATCCCGCTTTTGTCCCGCCTTTCATCCACAGATTCTGTGGATAACAAAATATGGGGGAGCAGTAGGGATGGCCCGAAGGGAAGAGGCCGACTGTAGGAAATGCTCGGATATGGGCAAGAACGGAATGTCTCAGAGGTTTTCTAGTGCAGCCACACCTGTGAGAAAAAGAGCTTATTAACCTGAGTATAAAAGAAATTTTTCAAGCGCGGTGAGGTCAGGATCACATCATCCTTTTCAATCACCGGGGCGACAGGAGCCTGTTCCATGACCAGATGATCAACCTGCCGCCAGAGTTCATCCGTCTGGTGCTGGGTGAGGGATACATCTGTTTTGGCGCGTTCCATTAGAGCCTGAATGCGCTTGTTACAAAAACCAGGAATGTTGATGGAACTATCCGAATTGGGATGGAAGTTCTCGCACCCCAGAAGATCATCCAGAAAATTGGAAGGTGAGGGGTAATCCGCCGACCAGTCTTTCAGGGCGATCTGCACATGGTTGGCCGAGTTCTGCATGTAATTGAATGCCATAGAACTGCTGAGCGGGCGCAATGTGGCCTGATACCCAATGCTTTGCAGCATGTCGCGCAGCCATGTGCCCATGGCGTAATCAATACTCGTATTGGCCGTAATCAGCGTGACACGCTGCCCGGCGGTGCCGCTCTCCTGCACCAGAGCACGGGCCTTTTCCAGATCAGGCGCGGACCATTGCGTGGCCGGCGCGGTGGGCGAGGCCCCCCGTGTGTAAAAGCACTGATCAGACGCGACGGGGAATGAAGACGGCAGCATTCCGCACAGGGGCCGGGCAATACCGGGGCCGCCATACAGAATGACCATCGCTTTGCGGTTCAGGGCGTAGTTTACGGCCTGCCGGGCTTTAAGCTGGTTGAACGGTGGCAGATTAACGTTCATGGGCAGGAAATACATCGCCGGGTGCCGCTCGACATGGGTTTGCGCTGTAAAGCGGCTGCCCAGTTCGCCCAGCCTGTCCATGGGGACGGTATCGGCCATCCAGTCATACTGACCATTTTCCACAGCGGTGACCGCAGCTTCATCCGGAATACCGAAACTGTACTCTATGTGGTCCGGGTAGCCGTCTGGCTGGGCTTGTGCATCCCACACCCGGAAATACGGGTTGCGGTCCAGATGGAGGAATTTGTTCGGGTCATACGCCGTGACCTGATACGGCCCGGTGCCGGGAATGAGTGCGTTGCCAATATCATGGTCCGGTGTGCCCGCAGGCAGAATGACGGCATGCGTAAAAGCCAGCTTTTGCAGAAATTCCGTATCAGGCCGGGCAAGATGGAAGGTGACGGTGCGATGCGTCGGGTCTTCCGTAATGCCTTCTTTTAGTGTGCAACTGGCAGGCGCGCTCAGGCAGGTATCAGCTCCGGCAATGGCGGAATAGAAAGATCCTGCTGTGGGTGAGCCGACCCGGAAAATGCGCCGGAAGGAGGCTGCAACATCCGCTGTGGTCAGCTTCTGGCCGTTTGAAAAATGGATATCTGGCCGGAGTGTGAACACGTAAGTCAGGCCACCATCCTGCGGGGCAGGGAGGGTTTCAGCCAGATCGGCCACGACATCATTACCTCCGAGGCCGGTAACTTTGCGGAAGGTCGTCAGCCCGTCATACACCACAGCGTACAGGTTGATGTATTTGCTGGTGTAGTTGATCTGCGGGTCCAGCGTGCCGCCCGAAGCCCCGGCGACCAGCCGCAGTGTGCCGCCCCGATGGGCGGCAAGTATTTTGGGGGAGGTCTCAACAACGGGCTCAGCCGTGGCCGGGGTTATGCTGGCCGCCGTTATCAGGCCAGCCAGCATAACAGAAGCAGAAAGAGGACGATGCACGCGCGGAGGCCGCAGTCTGTGGAAGGCGCGCATCCTTAAATACCCTCAGGGCTGCTGAGCAGGAGCGCCGTTTACAGACGCAGACTGACCCGGCTGACCGGGCGGCTGCTCCATGAGGTGAGAGAAGTTCCGGTAGATGGAACTGACCAGAAAAATACCCAGAATGAGCGTGGCAATTACAATGCCAAGCCGCAAGAGCTTGCCTTCCATAATCCTGCGGTCCTTATCGCTGCGTATTCGCGGGTGGGCGATACCATGTCGGCCCGCGTTCCCCATGGTGGGTCTTGGGGTGATAGTAATGGTGGGATGAATGATCATCCGCGCAGGCGTTCAGCCCCAGCAGGCCCAGAAAAAACAGGCCGGGAAGCATCAGACGGGCAGACATGGAAAAACGTTTCATGTGGAAACCATACCGGGATTTGAAGTGTGACGAAAGGGATCTGTGTTCAGGCTCCGGCCACGCCATTGCCCACCATATCCAGCGGGTTAACCAGCCTGTCAAAGGTTTCACCGTCCAGATAGCCTGACTGCACGGCTGCCTCCCGCAGGCTGAGGTCATGTTCCATGGCGCGGTGGGCAATATCTGCCGCCTTGTCATACCCGATGGCGGGGCTGAGGGCGGTTACGAGCATGACGGAACCATTCACATACTGTGCAAGGCGCGGCTTATTGAGTTCCGTTCCCTCCACCGAGAAAATCCGGAAGTTACGGCAGCCATCCGCCAGAATGCGGATGCTGTGCAGGCAGTTTGCCAGAATGACCGGGCGCATCACATTCAGGTCCAGCTGCCCCTGGCTGGCAGCAAAGGCGATGGTGTTGTCATTTCCCAGAACTTGTGTAGCGATCATCACCATTGCTTCACACTGCGTGGGGTTGATCTTCCCGGGCATGATGGAGGAGCCGGGTTCGTTCTCCGGTAAATGCAACTCTCCCAGCCCGCAGCGGGGGCCGGAAGCCAGCAGGCGCATGTCATTAGCAATTTTGAGCAGCGGCACAGCCAGCCCGCGCAGCCCGGAAGAAGCCCGGACCATGGCATCGAGCCCGCCCAGAGCGGCAAATTTATTGGGGGCGGTTATAAATGGGCGGCCTGTCAGCTCGGCAATCTTGCTGGCAATGGCTTTGCTGAAGCCTGCCGGGGCGTTCAGCCCGGTGCCTACGGCGGTGCCGCCAGCAGCTAGCTGAAATAAACCTTCCCGCGCGTTGCGCAGGCTGGCCAGAGCATCATCCAGCATGCAGGCCCAGCCAGACCATTCCTGCCCGACCGTCAGCGGCACGGCATCCTGAAGGTGCGTGCGGCCAATTTTGACAACATCCATCCATGCGTCTGCTTTCTTGCGGAGGGTCGTAATCAGGGCTTCCACAAAGGGGATAAGCCGGTCCTCTATTTCCAGCAGGGTGACAACGTGCATGGCCGTGGGGAAGGAGTCATTGCTCGACTGGCCCATATTAACGTCATCATTTGGATGCACCGGGCTTTTGGAGCCGATCACGCCGCCTGCAAGCTGAATGGCCCGGTTGGCAATCACCTCATTCAAATTCATGTTGGTCTGGGTTCCGGAGCCTGTCTGCCAGACGTAAAGCGGGAACTGCGCGTCAAGTTTGCCAGCACAGATTTCATCCGCGACACGGGCAATGAGGTCCGCTTTCCATTGCGGCATCCGCCCATCAGCTGCGTTGACCAGAGCTGCGGCCTTTTTCACCACCGCATAGGCGTGGCAAAGGGGTAGGGGCATATGGTCTTCACCAATGGAAAAATGCACGAGACTGCGCTGGGTCTGTGCTCCCCAGTATTTGTCTGCGGGCACCTCGATCTCCCCCATGGAATCCCGCTCCTTGCGGAACCCCTGTGCCGTCAGGCCAACAGGGCAGTCAGTGATTTTAGGCGGTGTGCTCATGCTCTATGTCCCTATTTTTGTGCCAGCCTGGAGGGCGACATGCCTTGGAGGCCGGGTGTCCTGTTTCCAATATGGGGTGTGGCATAGCTGCCGCATGTGAGAAGAAAGTCACATTCCAGCGAGGAGTATCCCCGCGCAAAGTGCTTCGCAGGGCAGGAAAGAGATGAGGTGGTGTGGTTGTTGGGCAAAGGAGTGTGTTAAAAGATACAGACATTCTGGAACGTCTGCCTTTCTGGTGCCTTAAACACTGTGAAATAAGAATAATCTGAGCGCAGAACAGTCTGGCTGGAGGAGCTAACAGAGTATGGCGGTAACGGGTCTGGCTGCGGTACTGCTTGCCATTGCACTTCTTCTGGTCATTGTCAGCACAGTGCAGCCTATTGCTCGCAGGCTGGAACTTTCAGAAACCGTGCTGCTGGCTATTGTTGGCATTATCATCGGTAGTCTGGCAGATTTTGCCCTGCGTACCACGCATACGTCTGCCCTGAACGGCATTGCGGAAACGCTGCTGGATTTTCCGATTAATAGTGAAGCGTTTCTGCTGATCTTCCTGCCTGTGCTGGTTTTTCAGGGGGCATTGGCCATTGATGTGCGGCGTCTGGCGCATGAGGCCGCAACCGTTCTGCTATTGGCTGTTGTGGCCGTTGTGGTTTCCACAGGCGCTATCGGGCTGGCGCTGTATCCGTTTGCAGAGATGCCGCTGGTAGTCTGCCTGCTGCTGGGCTCCATTGTAGCGACAACGGACCCTTCTGCAGTGGCTGGGATCTTCCGTGATATCGGGGCAGCGACGCGTCTGACGCGTCTGGTAGAAGGGGAAGCTCTGCTGAATGACGCAGCAGCTATTTCCATCTTCTCCATCCTGCTGCCATCCGTCACGCTGCACCATGCCATTCATCCGGGCGAGGCTGTGATCTCGTTCGTGATCTCATTTGTCGGTGCGCTAATTGTCGGCGTGGTGTTTGGCCAGCTGACCCTTATGATGATTACAGCCCTTAGCGGCTCAGCAGCAGCCGAAATTACCCTGACCGTAGCGCTCCCCTATGTAGCCTATATTGTTTCTGATGAATTTCTTGGGGTATCCGGCGTGGTGGCCACGGCGGCTGCCGGGCTGACGCTTTCTGTCTACGGGCCATCCACGGTGCGACCTCAGACATGGCTGTTCCTTAATCAACTCTGGCAACAGCTGGTGTTCTGGGCGGGGTCTCTGGTGTTCGTGCTGGC
>NZ_CALLXM010000002.1 GCF_937875265.1 uncultured Acetobacter sp.
GTTTTGAAATCTTGCCTGCTTCGGCCAGTGCCCGGTAATTATCCGCAACATAGCCACCAAAATAGGCAGGATCATCCGAGTTCAGTGTTGCACGAAGGCCTTTTTCCAACATGGTCGTAATGGGATGGTTACGCAGATCTTCCACCACGCAGAGTTTCAGGTTGGATAACGGGCAGACCGTCAGCGTCATGGCCTCCCGCGCCAGACGGCTGGTTAGAAATGGATCTTCCAGAGAGCGGTTTCCGTGGTCCAGCCGGTCAACCTGTAAGATATCGAGAGCTTCATACACATAGGCAGGCGGCCCTTCCTCCCCGGCATGCGCTACGCGCTTCAACCCGGCACCCGCTGCGGCAGCAAAAACCTTTGCAAATTTAGAGGGTGGATGTCCGACCTCTGAAGAATCCAGCCCCACACCACTAATCTGATCGAACCACTTTTCAGCCGACCGGAACGTGGCAAATGCTGAGGCTTCATCCAGATGCCGCAGGAAGCACATGATCAGCAAAACGCTCATGCCATGCTTGCGCCGGGCCTCTTCAACCCCGGCAAGCAACCCTTGCATCACCACATCAAACGGCACGCCACGCAGAGTGTGCGTCTGAGGGTCAAAAAAGATTTCGGCATGCGTCACGCCGTCCGCTGCCGCGCGGTCAAAATAGGCGATGGCCAGATCCCGAAAGTCCTCCGCGGTAAGCAGCACATCGGCCCCGGCGTAATAGATATCCAGAAAATCCTGTAGCTTTGTGAACTGATAGGCTTTGCGCACATCTTCTACGGAAGAAAACGGAATGGAGACTTTGTTCCGCCGTGCCAGCACAAACATCAGTTCCGGCTCAAGGCTCCCTTCAATATGAAGATGCAATTCAGCTTTCGGAATAGCCGAAATAAAACTTTGCCTGCGCATCGTCTCTCCTCAAAGTTTAATTAGCGAAACGGAAATAAAAGCCATTTAAAAACAGAAAAACATAATAACGCAAATCTATCTACTTCACGCACACCGCCACAGCATCAAAAACTACCCCCGCAGTAAATTCGTTCTGGCCTTTTGCGCTTTAATGAACATGCGTTCAGGAAAAACTCTCAAAATCCCTAATTTTATATGATCTGAGAAAGCCTCTTCAGGGCAAATTTATCGGCCACATGAACCTATAGGAAAACCGCTCCGGCTCTGCTCTGATCACTTACCATCAGACACAAAACACGGAGCGGCTTTTCAGAAAAGCCTCAGGGCTGTGCAGGCAGTTCCGGCGGAGCAATCCGCACCAGAATATAGGGACGTTCCTGCATATCCTTGCCATTATGGAAGTCCGGCAGGCGCGCCCACTGGCCAACGGTCAGCAGAAGCGTGTTGCCATCAAACGCCATGCTATCCGGCGCAATCAGGCGGGCATCCTGCGCGACAAGAGACAGCGTGCCATCCGGCGCACGACGCACCACAGCGTGGCGTTCAATATCCGTCACATACAGGCTGCCATCGGGGGCTGTAATCATGCCGTCCATAATCCCGACTTCCCCTTCATCCTTCACCGCAGCTTCCAGCGTAGCCTCTGTTGCATCCTTGTCGGCCAGCACGGCAGTCGGGGCACTGTAAAGACGACGGGATGAGAGCGGTGACCAGTAAAGGCGCGTGAAATCAGCACTCAGGGCCACGCCATCCACCCCGCCCTGCGGCACGGTGGGGTGTGCCGCATCATACCGGCCAAGCCGACCATCGGCTTCCATTACAAAACCCGGCACCGGGCTGACGGAAACTGTTTCCTCCAGAATACGCCGCACCTGCCCGCTGGCCAGATCCACCACCAGCAGGGCCGGATGTGTGGTCTGTGAGGTATCACTGACAAACGCAGTGCCCGCGCTGCCATGCGTGAGGTCAACCCGCACGTCATTCACATGGCTGTCCGCCCGCACAGCGGGGGCGCCAAACGCGTAACGGCG
>NZ_CALLXM010000003.1 GCF_937875265.1 uncultured Acetobacter sp.
TGAATGTTGGTCTGACATCAAAATATCTGAATACAGGTAAAATAAACCTTAGAAGTGTCGGCGCTTTTGGACTGGAAGCTGCCGCAGAATGGAAGCGTCTGCTTTTCCAAAGTGAGGCTTATGAAATTATTGCCAATAAAGCGATGGAAGACACGACACAAAAGCTGCATTTTTCAGGCTGGTATGCTCAGACTAGCTATACACTGGTCGGGAAGCCACGTAGCTGGAAATCCCGAACCGCAGCGTTTTCTTCTCCCACCTGTGCAAAAAATCAAAATTACCTTTGTAATGGTATAGGACTTATCGAGGCCTCAGCACGATATTCAGAAGCCAACTTAAGATCTGCTTCGGTTGATGGAGGACAACAGAAAGCGTGGTCTGCAAACCTGAACTGGTGGCCAATGGATATTTTAAAAATTGCTCTACAATACGAATATGGCACCATAAAAGGAGGCCGGATTCCAGAAAATTTCCATGCAGTTTTCTCCATGATTCAAATAAAATTTTGAAAAACTTGCATCCTTACGTTTGTCATTCACGCCACACAGAATGCAGTATAGTGTCTGCCCCTACCATACTCTGGATCACGACAACTTAGGTCTATTCTAGAGGGTGTTATGAACTTTTCGAGAGCAGGTCGGCTGCATTTTTTAAAATGAAATCTGCAAAGGCGATGGTGTGCATTGTGGTGAGCGTTGAGTCCTACCTATTTGCCGGGGTGACGTGCAAGGCCTGAAGATGCCCCAAGTATCAAGCGCCATACGCAGCTTCGATCCCTTTTTTCTTTTCGCACCATCATAGCCCGACCGTGACCCACTTTCCGAGGTCGAAAGCAGTATTCTGCTGCCGACGCCCCCGTCTTTGGATCCCCCTCCTTGCCCGCAGCTAAACGTAATACAGCCCGAAGAGCATAGATAACAGCTTCAAAGCAGCCAGCTTCCATCCTGCGCCGAGACTGCTGGTAAACCGGTGTCCATGGTGGAAGGTTGTTTGGCATCGTCCACCACGCAACTTCATCATGGATCACATATAGAAATCCTTTGAATAGTTCGCGCATATCATGATAACGTTGTTCCGTAACTTCTTTCATAAGAAGAAGATATGGAATAATCAGAGACCATCTTCATCACTGATATCAGATGGTTACAGTTTGCGGGCAGTATTCATCCTCCTCTTCTGAAACTCTCACGCGAGAAAATACATAACACCCGCTAGCCTTGGCGATCAGTTCGAAAGCTTTGAGCTATTCGGACAGGAGCAAAGGCGATCGGTGATACAGAGCCGTCAGAGCTTCTATCCGAATATATGGCAGTAAAATCAAGAAATTTTCACTGATCGATAATCCATCAACCGCTCCGCAATCCCGATCAGTGTTGTTCGCCTTCCCTGCTGGGAGAAAAGTGGCGTACCAATCATGAGCTCATCAGGGCGGTACTGTTTTATAAAGGATGAAATGCTCTTTGCCACGACATCAGCAGTTCCTGTGAACATATGGCGCAGGGTCCGGTCGATAAGAACCTGTTCCTGTTCGTTCCAGGAGACGGATCGAGGTGCTGGAAATTGCATTGGATGCCCTCGCCGCAACGCAATAA
>NZ_CALLXM010000004.1 GCF_937875265.1 uncultured Acetobacter sp.
CGTTATTGGGGCGGCACACCCGCAGGGTGGCACGACACATGGAGTGGTGGTGTGCCTGCCTTGTTCGGTGTGCGTGTTATACCGGAACATGGCCGCCCGTGGACCGAGATCATTATCAAACCGCTGGGAGCAGATGAAAACAGTGATGGGTCGTAATCAGGTCGCGCAGATTGTGGTGGTAGGAATACTGAGTGTTTGCAGTCAGGCGGCAGCAGAGACTCCTGTGGCCGTTTTATCGACAGGGGATGCTGTGAAAACTACGCTTGCGCGCCCCTTGTTTTCTCTTTCCCGTCGGCCAGATGCTTCTGCCGTTCAGGGTGAGTCCATGCCTGTTCTAACCGGGATTGTGCATTATGCCGGGCAAGATGGTGCTTTGTTCAAGGCAACAGGCACACCCGCCGGGCGTGTTGTCCGCAAAGGCGATGCCGTTGCGGGCTGGACGCTTGTGGTTGTTACACGAGAAATGGTCACTCTGGAGAGAGCAGGAGTGCAGGTTGTGCTGCATCCCGACTATCAGCACCATCTGGATAATGAGGGTGCGGGGCATAGCGCAGCCTCTGGCAACTCTGAATGATCAAATTGCATTGCAAAGACACTCTGAAAGAGAAATTTCAGAAACTATTTATTATTAGATAAGATTTCTAATTTCATTTCCCTGAAAACTACGCCTCGTAACCCGGCCATTTTGGCTGGATAAGGGTGCGCATGAAAGTCATTCTTATCTTCGTAGTTCAAGCGGTTTCATTGTCATAAGTTCTTCATGAAACAGTCACACATAAGGTTGCAAACACAGGCTAATGAGCACGTGGTTTAGCAATTGCTCTCCCTGCTGGGTTTGTTCGTGGCTATCAGAATCTAAACCGTTGTCCGCTTGTCGGGCGCCGGTATTTTTTGTGATGCGACGCCCATGACGCAGGACGCAAAATACGAAAGGTGAAGTAAAGGTGTTCGCCAGGCCCATGAAAGTCGCATTGTCGGCTCTTCTTTCGCTGTCTATCTGTATGCCCGCAATGAGCAACGCTGCCGGGATCGGGGCTTCAAAGTCCGTGCATCTGCCAGCTTCACGCTTTGCCACGAAAACGCCGATCAAGCATCTCGTGGTCATTTATCAGGAAAACATCTCGTTCGATCACTATTTTGCAACTTACCCCAAGGCTGCAAACTCCAGTGGTGAACCGAGCTTTACCGCTGATGCCGGAACGCCCCAGGTTAATAACCTGCTGAATGCGAACCTTCTGGACCAGAACCCGAACAGCAGCAGTGCAAACGGTGCTGGTGCCGCTCTGCCGTTCCGTCTGGACCGGACGCAGGCCGCAACAGCGGATCAGAACCACTCATACACCCCTGAACAGCGCGCTTCAGACAACGGTGCGATGGATCTTTTCCCGAAATATACGGGTAGAGGCACATCTGGCGGCGTTGGTGCATTCGGCACGGCTGGCCAGGTTCTTGGGTATTATGACGGGAACACCGTTACCGCTTACTGGAATTACGCACAGCGTTATGCCATGAGCGACAACAATTACTCTGACACCTACGGTCCCTCCACCCCCGGCGCGCTTGAAGTTGTAAGCGGCCAGACTAACGGTGTTCAGTCTATCGTTGGTTCAAAAACCTCCTCTTCCATCATCGCTGATGGACAGGGCGGTTATACGATGATCAATGACGTTGACCCTGCTTATGACGTCTGCTCATCCACATCTAACGCTGTGCTGCTGAATGCCAAGAATATTGGTGATCTGCTCAACACCAAAAA
>NZ_CALLXM010000005.1 GCF_937875265.1 uncultured Acetobacter sp.
TGCCTTTTGAACTTATCCCCAGATTCTGCGGATAGCTGCGAGGGTAAGCATGTGGATAAACGGTACAGGCTCTGTCGATAACCTCAACATGCCTCCTTAATCCCTTGCGGGTTCGTCTCATTAATTATACAAATTAACTTCCGTTAATTTTTGGAGGCGTAACATGCGTTCTTTAACTACAGCTGAACTGACCATAGTGAGTGGTGGTGGTCTTTTTGGTAATTTTGGGAGTGCCCTTGGGCAGGCCATTGGTCAGACAGTTGATTTGAGCTACACGGCAATTAACGGTCATGCTCCCGCAATTTCTGCCATTAATGCCGCAGCGGCTCTGGGCAACGGTATCGGTTTGATCACAGATTCCGTTTTTAACCCGACTAATATCCCTTCCGCTGTTTCTCAGATGGGTGCAGGGATTGCTGGCATTATTGTAGCCGCCAAAGCCAATAAAGCTACCGCCTGATCCTTTTCTGACACGAAAAGGCGAGAACGGTTCGTGCTCCAGCAGTGGAGCACGAACTTTTATGGTCTGTCAGTGATACATAAGGGTTCTGAAAAGGCTCACCAGTAGCGGCTGCAGCGCATATTGAATGCCCAGAAGAACAACCATCGGACTAAAATCCACTCCCCCCAGTGAAGGCAAAATACGCCGCACAGGCTCAAGAAGCGGCTCCGTCATCCGGTTAAGAAAAACGCCTACTTTCCAGACCAGCTGATTGCGGCTGTCCAGAATACCAAACATGCAGAGATTTATGAAAATGCAGGATAGGATAAGTATCCAGCAATAAATCTGTAACAGGCGCATCAGCACTGTAAAAATCATAAACAGCAAGAAAAACTCTCCGCAACACATGGTCGGGACTAGTTTTCCCGAACCCTCAAGCCACCACAATACATCTTGACAGCGTCTTGATAAGCCCTTTACATCCAAAATTCATATAAGCTGGGGCTGTAGCTCAGTTGGGAGAGCGCCTCGTTCGCAATGAGGAGGTCAGGGGTTCGATTCCCCTCAGCTCCACCAGCCGCCTTATAACTTATTGTTTTATCTATAAATTTTTAATAAATATAGAGGCATACTGCTCTGTTTACAGTCATGTTTTTATCTATACTCCCTTCATAATCTCCTGCACGTTGGCACTAAAGTTTGAGGCCTGCTGTTGCAGCACTCACCCGTGTCCCGTCATGAGTGGAGAGCATCTGCCATTCGCTGGCTACACCTCCCTCGTTATCGGGAGAACTCCTATAGTATAGGAAGAACGTAATCTCTCAGGAGGAATTCATCTGATGAAAATTAGCGCACGCAACCAGATTACCGGTAAAATTGTGGCCATTCAGCCTGGTGCGACAACCTCTCACATTAGTCTGGAGCTGCCGGGGGGCACTGTGATGATGGCGGCCATTACCAATGAAGCCGTTGCAGATCTTGATTTGAAAATTGGCCAACAGGCAACTGCGCTTATCAAGGCTTCTGATGTTATGATCGGCGTCGAGTAAGCATTTTTTCTCTTTTTAAAGAGGTATCAGCGGCATGGCCTTAAAAGGCATGCCGCTTTTTATGCGGATTATTTACTGGCATGCTGATCTTTGAAAACGTCTATAATGGCTTTCTTGATCGCCTGTTGTGAAACTTAACCTCCCGGCAACAGCCAAATCAGAACCAGAAAAAATCGACCTGGATTTTTGCTTATTCTCTACATCACAATTATTATTTTAGAAGATTGTTCTCAAAATTTCCTGACAGACCATCACGAATCGCACCGATTAGGAATTTCCACCGTAGCATCATTTTTACAGGGTGTGTGACATGGTACAAAATGCTTTGCGGCGTGCGGCAAGCAACTTTGATACATAAAAACAGAACCATATTCAGATAATAAATTGACTGAAATTTTATACTGTTTTTTTCAATATAGACCCTATTACGCAGAGAAAAATAAGGGCGTATGACGCCTTGCTCAATCTGTAACCAGGGATGAAGATACGAAGCAGCCTGTGTCCAGGATTGCTCAAGATCTTTTAGAACACTCTCCCGGCACATCCACACTGCACCCCCATGACAGGTGATGCGTAATGTATAATCATAGTCGTCAAAATAGAGAAAAAACCGACTATCGGGCAGACCAATCCTATTTACCCACTCTTTATGAAACCATAGCCCGCCATACGCGCCCATTTCCATAGAGCGACATTCAAGTCCGCCTTCTTTCCATATTTTTACAGATTTTTTCTGAAACGCGTCTTGAATAGAAAATCCAAAAAATGAATTTGGTTGAATAGCGTTTGGCTTATTGCTTTTAACCAGCTTGATATATGTGCGCTTATCCTGCCGATAACTCGCCAGACAACAGGACGGCTTCTCCCCCATCAGCACCCATGTTCGAGCAAGAGCTGTCAGCGCATCCGTTTGCGGAACTGTATCATCGTCCAGTGTCCAGATATGCCGGGTCTGCGCTCGTTGTGCCGCAACAGAAATTCCTACGGCAAAGCCTTCAGCTGATCCGCCATTGCACTCCAGCCGCACGTAAGTTGCCCGCTCCATACCCCAAAATACTGTGCAGGCTTTAATTTTTTCTGAAACGACATAGTCCGTCCCGTTATCTACCAGAACGACATGACCAACACCCGATTGAAACGCGGCGCGAGCAACCTGTTCGAGAAATATAAGGCGGTTACCATACGTCACGATAACAGCGCAGGTTCCGTCCAAAAGGGCCTGTTCTGCAACAGCGTCTGAGTGGTGTGTCACGCTTTTCCCATCGGAGTTGTCTTGGTTTGCGTCAAGAAAATCCTGAAATCAGGATACGCATCTCAGACATAAACAGGACTGAACTCTGCATTAACTTTCAGTCATCCGCAGGCCGAATACCGGGAAGAGCCAGAATCCGGCGCTGACACCGGCTTAAATCATCATCTGCGCGATGATGCACCGGGCTCCAGCGCAGGTCCTGTGCACTGAGAGATGCGCTGGTACACCGGATATCTCCTCTCCTGACCAGAGCTCGATGCCACTGCGTGAAGCTGGTCCCACTTCCTAATATCCCACGCTTAATAAACCAGTGGCGGAGCGTTCTAAAACCCAAACTATCCACTCCCCGCTCCAATCGGGATGTCATTGTCCTATGCGGAGGTAACGGAAACAACCATACCGGAGCACATGTTCGCCATGCTTCTGCAAGCATGGATGC
>NZ_CALLXM010000006.1 GCF_937875265.1 uncultured Acetobacter sp.
CGCCATGCAGGCAACACCTCCACCAGCTCTCCGGTTTTCAGCTGCTGCTGCACGTCATAGGCAGGCACCTGAATCAGGCCCAACCCGGCCAGGCAACTGGCAATCAATGCTTCCGCATTGTTCACCGTCACGCGTCGGGCCGTTACGCAGGTACGTAGCTTGCCGTCTTCAAGCCACTCCCACTCTTCAATCCGACCACTTAATGCGGATGCATAACCTACGGCCAAATGGTGAGACAGATCCTGGGGTGTCCGGGGTGTGCCGTAACGCATCAGGTAGGCCGGACTTGCAACATTGATCAAAGACAGTTCCCCGATTTTTCGGGAGATCAGACCAGAATCCTGCAACGGGCCTATCCGCAGCACACAGTCTATTCCATCTTCAATAAGATTAACGGGCCTATCCGTTACACCCAACTGAAGGTCGATTTCGGGATAACGCTCCAGAAAAGCCGGTAACGCCGGAACTACGATCAATCGCCCGATCCGCCCCGGCATATCAACACGTAAAATGCCACGAGGCGCTGCTTTGTTCTGCCGAAACAAGCCTTCAGCTTCCTCTACGTCAGTAACCAGCCGCAGGCACACATCATAGAAGGCCCGACCATCAGCCGTAGTGGAAACCGTACGCGTTGTTCGAGATAGCAAACGCGCCCCTACCCGGCTCTCCAGAGCTTGAATGGCCGTTGAAACCGAGGAGCGAGGCATATTCAGCGTATCTGCTGCCCTTGAAAAACTGCCAGATTCCACAACACGTAAAAAAATACGAAAGAGGTCAATACGGTCCAAAATATGTCCCTACGTTGCATTCTATTGTTCGATTTATACGACAAGTGTTGTTAAAATATATTTATTTATTAAAAAAATTGAAATGATACCGTGCACCTATGAAAGTCCGCATCCTGCGGTGTCTTTCAACGAAAGGACAACCGGATATGGCAGACCACAGCCTCAAAGGAAAAACCGCTCTAATTACGGGCGGCGCCAAAAACCTTGGTGGGCTCATTGCACTCGACCTGGCAGCCAATGGCGTTAAAGCCATTGCTATTCACTATAATAGTGATGCCAGCCGCCCAGATGCCGAGAAAACACTTGCAGACCTGAAAGCCTTTGGTGTGCACGCCATTGCATTGCAGGCAGACCTGACAACAGCTTCGGCCAACAGTAAGCTTTTTGCCGATACTATTGCCGCCATAGGCAAGCCGGATATTGCGATCAATACCGTCGGTAAGGTGCTTAAAAAGCCGATAATAGAAACTTCGGAAACCGAATTTGATGAGATGTTCGCCATCAATAGCAAAGCCGCTTATTTCTTTATCAAGGAAGCAGGGCTGCACCTTAATGATAACGGTAAGCTCATCACGCTCGTAACCTCCCTGCTGGGGGCCTATACTCCCCTCTACTCCACCTATGCCGGAGCTAAGGCGCCAGTCGAGCATTTTACGCGAGCCGCGTCCAAGGAGTTCGGGGCTCGTGGCATTTCGGTCAATGCCATTGGGCCGGGACCGATGGACACCCCCTTCTTTTACGGGCAGGAAGCGCCAGATGCCGTGGCTTATCATAAGGCGGCCGCAGCGCTGTCCTCTTTCAGCAAAACCGGGCTGACAGATATTGAAGATATTGCTCCGTTTGTGCGCTTTCTGGCCTCTGATGGCTGGTGGATGACCGGACAGACCATTCTGGTGAATGGTGGCTACACCACCAAATAATCTGTCTCTTTTTTGGGGAGGGGCGCAGGCACATTGCCCCTCCCCGCATATTTACCAAACAAACTGTTGCGTTTTTTTATCGATTATTTATGCTTTATCGCAGAAGCATCAAGAGTCAGGCCGACGCCTGACACCAACCTGCACCCGTGCAAGGTGGTGCCTTCCCTGCCATGCAGCGAAGGGATGTGGCCAGAAGACCGGCAATAACGGACCAATGCCACGCGCGTCGTCGCTTTGTCTTTTGATCTCGAACAGTATCGAAGAGATCAAACATGACACAGATTACCCAACAGTTTGCCAGCGATAATTATGCCGGTGTCTGCCCGGAGGCCTGGGCCGCCATGCAAGAGGCTAATCAGGGCTACGTGCCCGCTTATGGTGAGGATATCTGGACCGACAGAGCCTCTGATGCCTTTCGCACCCTGTTTGAAAAAGACTGCGACATCTTTTTTGCCTTCAATGGCACGGCGGCCAATGCACTGGCTCTGGCCTCCCTGTGTCAGTCTTATAACAGTGTGATTTGCTCGGCTCTGGCCCATGTGGAAACAGATGAATGCGGTGCTCCTGAGTTTTTTTCAAACGGCTCCAAACTGCTGACAGCCCCTACACAGGGCGGCAAGCTGACGCCTGAAGCCATCCATACTCTGGCCACTGGCCGCACGGACATTCATTTCCCCAAACCTCGTGCCGTGACCATCACTCAGCCAACGGAAACCGGGCAGGTTTATACACTGGCGGAAATTCAGGCCATTTCCGCCGTCTGCCGGGATCTGGGCCTGCGCCTGCATATGGACGGAGCCCGCTTTGCCAATGCCTGCGCAGCCCTGGGATGCTCCCCTGCGGAAATGACCTGGAAATCCGGCGTGGATGTCCTGTGTTTTGGCGGCACAAAAAACGGCATGGCTGTGGGAGAAGCTATTCTGTTTTTTGACAGGGATCTGGCGGAAGGGTTCGATTACCGCTGCAAGCAGGCCGGGCAACTGGCTTCCAAAATGCGCTTTCTGGCCGCTCCCTGGGTTGGAATTCTGGAAAGCGGCGCATGGCTACGCAATGGCCGCGCTGCCAATGCCGCTGCTGCGCATCTGGCCAGCCAGATCAGTTCCCTTGAAGGCCTGGAACTGATGTTCCCGCCAGAAGCCAATGCCGTGTTTCTAAAAGCTCCGGATACATTGCTGGAGGGGCTACGGGAAAAAGGCTGGCGCTTTTATACCTTCATTGGTGGTGGGGCACGCTTCATGTTCGCATGGGACGCGGATCTGGCTCAGGTTGATGCGCTGGCCTCAGATATCAAAAGTCTTCACGTTTCCTTGTAAGGAGGATATTCCTTTTCCTTATGGCCCGGAATGAAATCCCGATCACGGGCATGGCGGGCCTTCTACAGGCTGGTCTTGGCAGGGTAAACCGGATATATTCAGTCCTACTTTCCACATAAAATCTGGTTCTTTGCGCATGCCTGACGGTTCTTCTCCTGTAACGCGATCCTCTTCAGTCTCTTTGCCGGAAATCCGTCATGACTGGACGGTGCCGGAAATCCAGGCTCTGCTGGACCTCCCGTTTCCGGAGCTGATGTTCCGCGCACAGAACACGCACCGGGTGCATTTTGACCCTACGGACATGCAGATTTCCACGCTGCTTTCCATCAAGACTGGCGGCTGCCCGGAAGACTGCGCGTATTGCCCACAGAGCGCCCTGCACGAAAAAAGCGTGAAGGCTGAACGCCTGATGGCCGTGGATACCGTGCTGACGGAAGCCCGTAAGGCGAAAGAAGCCGGGGCCAGCCGCTTCTGCATGGGGGC
>NZ_CALLXM010000007.1 GCF_937875265.1 uncultured Acetobacter sp.
AGAGAAGACCAGAACGTGCCCATTTCCCCAATGCGCGGAATGGCGAAACTGGCAAACAGAGAGCCCAGCGTGGGAAGGCCTCCAGAGAAAGCAAACCAGAACCAGCCGGCAGCAGACCCAAGCTGGCGCGCAGGCGTTGCCGCTGCAATCCACACCAGAAAGCCATAAGCAAACAGCGGATACCCCAGACCACGGGCGGTATAAGCCACCATCATCATCTGATAGTTATTCGGCTGAAGGCCCAGCACCAAGAACAGGACCTCAAAAACACCCCAGATCCAAAGGCCGGCCCACATGACTTTCTTAGGGCCCCACATGTCAGACAACGGGCCTGACAGCCAGGATGAGATGGAAACAGCAACACCATAAATGGTAAACAGCAGTGCAACACGTGTGGAGGACTGCCCCTGCCCTTCCAGGTACGGTGCCAGATAACCGGCCTCAACCCCGTCCCCAACCATGAAAAGCAAAAGCCCTACAAATCCCCAAAGCAAGGGACGTGGTATGCCCATCCTATCTATAAAATGTGGTTTTTCCTGCTGCGTCGCTGTCTGCATTACTATGCTCTCCTGACATGCGGTGACGGCACGTATAAGACACCTCGCATCATTGCGGGGGCTTTGGGCTCATCACCATACGGACCCTTGCGGGAGTGCTCGCAAAGACCCGAAAAAAACGATTTTTGGTTGGGTATCCGTCAGACTTCAAACGGAACAAACAGATCGTGAGATCTCACCCATACAGCCTTACGGACGGAGCAAAACTCAACATCCGGGCTGATAAAAACGCCCACTGTGTGTAGACGCCTCTGCCAGAGCGGCAGAGGAGACCGGCATGAAGAAGCCGGCCTCCCAAATCAAAATCTGAAAGCCTTAATTAGGCTGCCAGATCCTGCGATTCCGTCACTTCCGGACGGGGGCCGCTATCAAGGCCCTTTACGCTGATATCGCGGTCGATCAGTTCGATCACAGCCATGTCAGCAGCATCGCCATAACGCATGCCAGCACGCATTACCCGGGCATACCCACCGGAACGGCCTTTGTAGCGCTCAGCAATCGCAGAGAACAGTTTCTTCACGATCACATCGTCACGCAGCATTGCATACGCCTGACGACGAGCATGCAGATCACCACGTTTGCCCAGCGTAATCAGCTTTTCGACGACGGGACGGAGTTCCTTCGCCTTGGGCAGAGTGGTTGTGATCTGCTCGTGTTTGATAAGAGCAACGGCCATGTTGCGAAACATTGCCGCGCGGTGAGAAGAGGTTACGCCGAGCTTTCTGCCGGCCATCCGGTGACGCATAGTTCAGTTCCTAGTCAGTAAGACGTGGGCTTAGAACGGCTCATCAAGCCGTTTTGCCAGGTCTTCAATATTTTCCGGCGGCCAAGCCGGCACATTCATACCCAGAGAAAGCCCCATGGAGGTCAGGACTTCCTTGATCTCGTTCAGAGACTTACGCCCAAAGTTCGGAGTGCGCAGCATTTCCTGCTCGCTCTTCTGGACCAGGTCCCCGATATAGATGATATTGTCGTTCTTCAGGCAGTTTGCGCTACGAACAGACAGTTCAAGCTCATCAACCTTACGGAGCAGGTTACGGTTGAAGGGCAGGTCATCCTGCGGTTCTTCAGCCTGAACCGGACGAGGCTCATCAAAGTTAATGAACAGCTGCAGCTGATCCTGAAGGATTCGGGCAGCGAGAGCAACGGCATCTTCCGGCGTGATGGCGCCGTTGGTTTCTACCGTAAGCAGCAGCTTATCAAAGTCAGTTACCTGCCCAACGCGGGTCGGCTCAACTTTGTAGGACACGCGCTTGACCGGGGAATAGATGGCATCAATCGGGATAAGACCAATCGGTGCATCTTCCGGACGGTTGGCAGCGGCAGGGACATAACCCTTGCCCATGTTCACCACGAATTCCATGCCCAGCTTCACGCCGTCATCCAGCGTGCAGATGACCAGATCAGGATTCATGACTTCAATGTCATGCCCGGTCTGAATCTGGCCGGCACGAACTTCACCGGGGCCAGTGGCCGTCAGCACCATGCGCTTCGGACCCTCACCATGCATACGCAGGGCAAGCTGTTTGATGTTAAGGACAATGTCCGTCACATCTTCACGCACGCCAGCGACGGAAGAGAACTCATGCAGGACGCCGTCAATCTGCACTGCCGTAACAGCAGCCCCCTGCAGGGAAGACAGAAGCACGCGACGCAGGGCGTTGCCCAGTGTCATACCAAAACCGCGTTCAAGCGGCTCTGCTACAACTGTCGCAATACGTGTCGGTTCCACGCCGGATTCGACTTCAAGCTTTTCGGGCTTGATCAGAGATTGCCAGTTTTTCTGAAGGACCAAGGTACCGGCCTTTCAATATGAAAAAACACTGCGAATGCAGCGATTTCTCAGAAAATTAACAGAACAGCGGAAAGACGGCGGCTACAGTAACGTAGCCGCACACCCTCAATGCTTAGACGCGACGACGCTTACGCGGACGGCAGCCGTTGTGCGGCACCGGGGTCATGTCACGGATAGAGGTGATGGAAAAACCGACAGCCTGCAGAGCACGCAGAGCGCTTTCACGCCCTGACCCAGGACCAGATACTTCGATTTCCAGCGTTTCCATGCCGTGTTCACGAGCCTTGCGGCCTGCGTCTTCAGCAGCAACCTGCGCCGCATACGGCGTAGACTTACGGGAGCCTTTGAAGCCCTGAGCGCCAGCAGAAGACCAGGAAATTGTATTTCCCTGGGCATCAGCAATGGTGATCATGGTGTTGTTAAACGTAGACAGAACATGTGCCACGCCAGAAATGATGTTTTTGCGCTCTTTTTTACGAATACGCGGTGTAGCGGCTTTCGCCATTGTTTTCCTACCTCAGTCCCTGCCCAGAAGCCCGCAAAAGCCGTCCGGAAATCCTCAATAACTCAGATTAACGCGTAGCTTTCTTTTTGCCCGCGATAGCCACTGCCTTACCTTTACGGGTACGGGCGTTCGTGTGGGTTCTCTGACCATGCACAGGCAGACCGCGACGGTGACGAAGACCGCGGTAGCAACCCAGATCCATCAGACGCTTGATGTTCATTGCGACTTCACGACGCAGATCACCTTCAACGCGATAGTCGTTGTCAATCAGCTCACGCAGCTTTGCGATTTCGTCATCGCTCAGCTCGTTAACCCGCTTTGCATCGGCAATGCCAACTTTCTCGCAGATCTGAGCTGCTTTGGTTGCGCCAATTCCGAAAATATACTGAAGCCCGATAACAACCCGTTTGTTTGTCGGGACATTCACGCCGGCAATACGTGCCACGCCTTACACTCCTGTCGGTCCAACTCTATGGTCGAACACTCTGGCATCCCCATGGATGCATGATTTCAATCAGTGGCCGCGAAATATACCGGCCACCCGCACAAGTCAACGAAAACAGATCACTTTTTAGTGAGCTGTCACTTTCCCGCCATGACAGCTTCAATGTCTGCCGTGACCTGAGCGGTCGGAAGCATTCCATTAATTTTGTAAAGCCGTCCGGTTTTTTCGTAAAAAGGAAGAATCGGAGCCGTAAGATTCCGGTATTCCTTCAGGCGCTCAACAACTGTTTCACGCTTGTCATCCGCCCGACGCTTGAATTCATGGCTTCCGCACACATCACACTCTCCATCCTTCTGAGGGGGCTTGGAGACTTCGTTGTACGTCGCGCCACACTTACCGCACGTAAAGCGACCAGAGATTCTGTCTGCCAGAATGCCTTCATCAACATCCAGAAACAGAACCACATCTATTTTCTTATTTTCAGCAGAAAGCATCTTATCCAATGCATCTGCCTGCCCGAGCGTGCGTGGGAATCCATCCAGGATGAACCCTTTCGCGCAATCAGGCTGAGCAATTCGAGAGTGCAGCATAGCAATAATCAGCTCATCAGGAACCAGTCGCCCGGCAACCATGAGTGATTTTGCCTGTTTCCCGATGTCAGAGCCACGCGCCACTTCCGCGCGTAGCATGTCACCAGTTGAGATCTGCACCAGCCCGTACTGCTCTTCAAGCCGCTTAGACTGCGTTCCCTTCCCGGCACCGGGAGGCCCCAGAAAAATAACGTTCATCGTCTGATAATCCTCTGCTTCTTGCTGCCGCGTGAACGGCGCATCAGCCCCTGATACTGGTGTGCAACAAGATGCGACTGCACCTGCGTCACGGTATCAATCGTTACCGATACGATAATGATCAGGCTTGTGCCGCCGAAGTAGAATGGCACGTTATAACGACTGATCAGAATCTGTGGCAGCAAACACACAAGAACCATATAGGCCGCGCCAATTGTGGTCAGGCGCGTGAGAATCTTATCGAAATAGGTCGCTGTTGCAGCACCCGGTCGAATACCCGGAATAAACCCGCCCTGCTTGCGCAGATTATCTGCCGTTTCTGCAGGATTGAACGTAACTGCCGCATAGAAATACGAGAAAAATACGATCATCGCCGCATAGAACAGCATATAAAGCGGTTGCCCCTGCCCCATCTCCTCACCCAGAAACGAAAGCCATCCCGGCATGGACTTACCGTTCATGAAGCCGGAAATCGTAACGGGGATCAGCAGCACAGATGATGCGAAAATAGGCGGAATAACACCCGCTGTATTCACTTTAAGAGGCATATGGGTGGTATCCCCCCCAAACATCCTCTGTCCCATCTGGCGCTTGGGATACTGGATAACAACGCGCCTCTGCGCCTGCTCCATGAACACGATGAACGTAATGGTCACCGCGGCAAGAACAAGAAACACCAGCACGAAAAAGGGTGAAAGCGCGCCCGTGTAGCCAAGCTGGAACAAGCTTGCCATCGCGTGCGGCAGGTTCGCCACAATACCAGCAAAGATAATCAGCGAGATTCCATTCCCAACACCTCGGGACGTAATCTGCTCACCCAGCCACATCAGGAACATGGTGCCACCCACCAGGGTAATCACACAGGATGCCAGAAAGAAGAGGCCAGGATTAACAACCGCGGATCCTGCTGCGCTATGCATGCTCTCAAGCCCTACAGCGATGCCGTATGCCTGGAACAAAGCAATAAAAACAGTAAGATAGCGGGTGTACTGATTAAGCTTTTTCCGCCCCTGCTCGCCTTCTTTCTTCAAGGCTTCCAGAGAAGGAACAGCCGTAGACATCAGCTGCACGATAATCGAAGCAGAGATGTAGGGCATGATATTCAGGGCAAAAACGGTCATACGCCCAAGCGCACCACCGGTGAACATGTTAAACATGCCCAGAATACCACCCTGATGCTGGGCCAGCAGCTGCCCCATTACCGTAGCATCTACACCCGGAACCGGAATATATGTGCCCAAACGGTAAATGATCAACGCACCAAGGGTAAACCAAATCCGCTTTTTGAGTTCGGTTGCCTTGGCAAAGGAGCCCACATTGAAGTTGGCAGCCAACTGTTCGGCCGCGGAAGCCATGCATCCGTCCTTTCACACAAACAGCGCCACCACATAACGCGGGACGCTGTCATGATAGTCTAAGAGTTAACCCAGACCACATCTGGAGACGCATCGATCAGGAGAACAGTAAAGAACTGCTCCCCTAACCAAAACATCAGGATGCGCTGGCTTCAGCAGCCTTCGGAGCCACCAGGACCTTGATGGACCCGCCAGCTTTTTCAATTGCTGCCACTGCAGAAGCAGAAGCACCAGACACTTCAAACGTGACAGCGCGCGTCAGTTCGCCTTCAGACAGAATGCGGACACCAGCATACTTGCCCGTGCCAACCAGCCCTGCGTTCTTCAGCGTTTCTTCCGTCACAGCCGCGCCAGCTTCAAGTTTACCATCAGCAAAGGCTTTTTCGATCGCACCGAGGTTAACCGGAGCATAAACCTTGCGGAAGATGTTTTTGAAGCCACGTTTCGGCAGACGACGATAGATAGGCAGCTGACCACCTTCGAAGCCGTTCAGGGACACGCCTTCACGCGCTTTCTGCCCCTTAACACCACGACCAGAAGTCTTGCCTTTACCAGAACCAATACCACGACCGAGGCGCTTTTTACGATAACGAGAGCCTTCGTTATCACGCAGTTCGTTCAGATTCATATCAATCCTCCACCTTCACGAGGTGGGCCACCTTACGGACCATACCGCGGGTTGAGGGGGTATCTTCCAACACCCGCTCACGACCGATCTTGTTCAGTCCGAGACCCACAAGGGTCTCTTTCTGACCAGGCTTGCGACCGTTACCGGACGCAATCTGGATGACTTTAAACGTTTTGATCTCAGGCATCTGCAGCCTCCACAGCCGAAGCGGCCTGGTCGCGCTTACCGAAGATTTCAGCAACCTTCTTACCACGACGATTGGCCACAGAACGCGGGCTAGCACACCGTTCCAGCGCCGCGAACGTCGCCTTCACCATATTGTGCGGGTTACGGGTCCCAAGGGACTTTGCAACCACATCGTTAATGCCCAGGCTTTCAAACACAGCACGCATCGGGCCGCCAGCAATAATCCCCGTCCCTGCTTCAGCAGAGCGCAGGATAACTTTACCGGCACCAAAGTGACCAGCCACATCATGATGCAGCGTACGGCCTTCCTTCATCGGCACCCGGATCATACCACGTTTGGCACGTTCCGTAGCCTTGCGGATGGCTTCAGGCACTTCACGGGCTTTACCAGCACCATACCCAACGCGGCCTTTCTGGTCACCAACGACAACCAGAGCAGCGAAGGCAAAACGCCGACCACCCTTAACGACCTTAGCAACGCGATTGATGGTTACCAGTTTATCAACCAGCTCATCGCCATCACGTTCACGATCACGGCCGCCTCGACCGCCTTCTCTTGGTTCACGAGCCATTACGTGATCCTTTCCTCAGAAGGAGAGACCGCCCTCGCGGGCAGCCTCCGCCAGGGCTTTCACGCGCCCATGATAAAGATACGACCCCCTGTCGAAAACAACCTGGGAGACGCCTGCAGCCACAGCACGCTGCGCAACAAGTTTACCAACAGCGTCTGCGCTGTCCTTGTTGGCACCGCTCTTCAGAGACGGACGAAGTTCTTTATCCAGGCTGGAAGCGGCAGCAAGGGTGCACCCACGCACATCGTCAATGACTTGTGCATAAATGTTCTTGCCAGACCGGAAGACCGACAAACGCGGACGACCACCAGCCTTGCGACGGAGCTGAAAACGCAGGCGAATACGCCGACGGTTCCGCAGTTCCTGCTGAGTGCTCATTATTTCTTCTTGCCTTCCTTGCGACGAATGGTTTCCGTCTCATAACGTACTCCCTTGCCTTTATAGGGCTCAGGCTTACGAAAACTGCGAATATCAAGAGCAACCTGACCAACGCGTTGTTTGTCGATACCTTCGACAAGAATAGCTGTCGGACGCGGCGTGGAGATCTTGATACCCTGAGGGATCGGATAAACCACGTCGTGAGAATAGCCCAGGTTCATCACAAGATTAGAACCCTGCACAGCAGCACGATAACCGGTGCCGTTAATCTCAAGAGCCTTTGAGAACCCTTCAGATACGCCTTTAATTGCTGTTGCAATAAGAGCGCGGGTTGTACCCCACATCATACGAGCCGGCGCTGCTGTCCCAATAGGACGCACCGCGACTTTCCCGTCTGAAATTTCCGCCTCAATATGAGAGGAAAGCGGCAACGCGAGTTCGCCAAGCTTCCCTTTCGCCTTGAAGACACCGTCTGCAATCGAGACAGTCACCCCGGCGGGAACATCAACGGGATATTTGCCTACACGTGACATGTATCCCTCCTCAGAACACGCGACAGAGAACTTCGCCGCCAACATTGGCAGCGCGAGCCTCGACGTCAGACAGAACGCCACGCGGTGTGGACAGGATCGAAACCCCTAGACCAGCACGCACACGCGGCAGTTCTTTGATTTTGGAATACACACGGCGACCTGGACGGGACACGCGATGAATTTCCTTAATAACCGGCTCGCCTTCAGAATACTTCAGCTCGATGTGGAGCTGAGTGATGCCTTTGCGAATTTCTTCGTGTGAATAGCCACGGATGTAGCCTTCACGCTGCAGAGCATCAAGAACATTCGAACGCAGCTTAGAAGCCGGTGACACACAGGAGACGTGACGTGCACGCTGTGCGTTACGAATACGGGTGAGCATATCACCCAGCGGATCAGAAAGTGACATTGTGCGCCTTTACCAGCTAGCTTTGACCAGGCCCGGGATCTGCCCGTTTGAAGCCAGATCACGCAGTGCAATACGGCACAGCTCAAACTTGCGGTAGTTACCGCGAGAGCGCCCCGTAAGTTTGCAGCGAAGACGCACGCGAACGCGTGAACCATTCCGCGGCAGTTCAGCCAGCTTTAAAGACGCATCAAACCGATCTTCCACAGGAAGCGAGCGGTCCATAACAATGTTTTTCAGCGCCGCACGCTTTTCCTTGTCCCGCGCAGCCATGCGTGTCCGCTTGACATTACGCGTGATGGCAGAAGTCTTAGCCATATAATTTTATCCTCCGGAACCCTTCGAAAACCTTCGACGGTTTTCCAAGACAACAACACCTAGTGACAGGTAACCTATTTCACTCAGGCAGCAAAGGGTAGATCGAACGCTTTAAGAAGCGCTTTTGCTTCAGCATCCGTCTTTGCACTGGTTACGAACACCACGTCCATCCCACGAACTTCGTCTACTTTGTCGTAGTCGATTTCAGGGAATACGAGCTGCTCTTTCAAACCAAGAGCGAAGTTACCGCGTCCGTCAAATCCCTTGTTGGCCGGCAGACCACGGAAATCGCGAATGCGAGGCATTGCGATCGTGACCAGACGGTCAAGGAATTCATACATCTGCTTACGACGCAGCGTAACCTTACAGCCAATCGGCAGACCTTCACGGATTTTAAAACCCGCGATTGCTTTCTTAGCAACAGTCTTAACCGGCTTCTGTCCTGCAATCAGCGTCATTTCCGCAACAGCAGCATCCAGTTTCTTCTGGTCGCCTGCAGCTTCACCAACACCCATGTTCAGGACAATTTTTTCCAGCCGAGGAACCTGCATGATGTTTTTGTAACCGAACTGTTCACGCAGTTTAGCACGCAGCTCGGCTTCATAACGTTCCTGCATACGAGGAACGGAACGAACGCCCTTAGACTCACTCATTCTCGCCCCCTCAGCCTTCAATCACTTCGCCGGTTGCTTTCGCAACACGAACTTTCCGTCCATCTTCAAGAACACGGAACCCAACGCGGGTCGGCTTCTTGGAGGCCGGATCGATCAGTTTCAGATTTGACAGGTGAATAGGAGCTTCACGCGTAATGATGCCGCCTTCTTCACCCATACGCGTTGCCTTCTGGTGGCGCTTGATCATTGCAACGCCACGCACAATCGCACGATTTTCTACCGGACGAACGGAAAGAACTTCACCCTGCGTCCCCTTGGAGGAACCGCTAATGACAACAACCGTATCGCCTTTTTTAATGCGAGCAGCCATTTATAGAACCTCCGGCGCCAGAGAGATAATTTTCATGAACTTGCGCGCACGCAGCTCACGAACAACCGGGCCGAAGATACGGGTGCCGATCGGCTCCTGCTGCTTGTTAATCAGAACAGCAGCATTCTTATCAAAACGGATAGCGCTCCCATCGGGGCGACGAACCGGATAAGAGGTACGCACGATAACAGCTTGGTGTACGTCGCCTTTTTTCACCTTCCCACGGGGGATGGCTTCCTTGACAGACACGACGATCACGTCGCCGACCGAGGCGGATTTCCGTTTGGAACCGCCCAGCACCTTGATGCACTGCACCTGACGCGCACCAGAATTGTCGGCCACGTCGAGGTTGGTCTCGGGATGGATCATGATCTAGATATCCTTACCTTACGCCGACACGCCAGCGGAGGACGCATCAACGACCTCACCATTGCGCGCCACCACGGCCCACGTCTTGCGCTTGGAAATCGGTGTGCATTCGATGATGCGCACCATATCGCCCGCCTTGCAGACATTTTCTTCATCATGCGCCGCATATTTCTTAGAGCGACGGATGAACTTCTTATACAGCGGATGCATGACGCGACGCTCAACAAGAACCGTTACGGTCTTGTCCATTTTGTCGCTGGTCACACGCCCGGTAAGGACGCGCCTTGGCATCGTCCAACTCCCTTCAGGAAATGGCAGCAGATGTTTTAGCACCTACCGCAGTCTTCTCAGTATTTTGCGCGTCGATCGTTTTGATGCGCGCAATTTCACGGCGGACCACACGAATGCGGCTTTGGCCCTCGTTCTGCCCGGTTGCCTGCTGGAACCGGAGATTGAGCTGCTCACGCTTCAGTTCAAGCAGAAGCGTATTCAGTTCATCGGCCGTTTTGGCACGCAGGTCAGCGGGCTTTGTTGCCTTCGCCATCTCACGCATCTCCAATTCGGGTCACAAATTTCGTCTTGATCGGCAACTTTGCTGCACCGAGAGCCAGCGCTTCACGCGCGATCTCGGGCGGCACGCCTTCGATTTCAAACAAAATGCGACCGGGTTTCACACGGGCCACCCAAAATTCGGGAGATCCCTTGCCCGAGCCCATACGCACTTCTGCAGGCTTTGTCGAGACCGGAAGGTCAGGAAAAATACGAATCCACACGCGACCTGCACGTTTCATCGCCCTGGTGATAGCCCGACGAGAGGCTTCAATCTGCCGTGCGGTGATACGTTCGGGCTGAAGAGCCTTCAGACCGAACGTACCGAAGTTAAGCGTCGTACCGCTTTTGGCCAGGCCGTGGATACGACCTTTGTGAGCCTTACGGAATTTAGTTCGCTTCGGAGAGAGCATTGTCTTCTATCCTTCGCCTCAGCGTTGAGGGGCCTGCTCGGCCGCCCGGCGGTCCTGAGCCAGTGGGTCATGCGCAAGGATCTCACCTTTGAAGATCCAGACCTTTACGCCACAGCTGCCGTAGGTCGTCTTCGCGGTAGAGGTTCCATAGTCGATGTCAGCACGCAGCGTGTGGAGCGGCACGCGCCCTTCACGATACCACTCAACACGAGCAATTTCTGCGCCGCCCAGACGACCGGAACAGTTGATCCGGATACCCTGTGCGCCAAGACGCATAGCGGACTGCACAGCACGCTTCATGGCGCGACGGAATGCAACACGACGTTCGAGCTGCTGCGCAATGTTGTCAGCAACCAGCGTGGCATCGATTTCCGGCTTGCGGATCTCAACAATGTTGAGAGCCACTTCCGTACCAGCCATTTTGGTCAGCTCTTTGCGCAGAGCATCAATGTCCTGGCCTTTCTTGCCGATCACAACGCCCGGACGAGCCGCGTAGATGGTCACACGCGGCTTTTTAGCCGGACGTTCGATCACAACGCGGGACACGCCTGCACCAGACAGCTTACGACGCAGGAAAGCGCGCAGCTTCAGATCTTCGTGCAGCAGACGGGAGTAGTCGGAGTCAGCATACCAACGGCTATCCCAGGTACGATTGATTCCGAGCCGCAGCCCGATTGGATTGACTTTATGTCCCATACGTCAGGCTGCCTTCTGCTCAGGAGTAGCTGCTTCGGGCTCCGGAGCCCGCTCGGCAACAACAATCTTCAGATGGCTGAAGAACTTTTCCACACGGGCGGAACGACCACGGCCACGTGCGTGAAAACGACGCATGACAATGGATTTTCCGACTTCAGCCGTCTTTACGATCAGCTGGTCAACGTCCAGCTGATGATTGTTCTCAGCATTTGCAATCGCACTTTCCAGGGTCTTTTTGACTTCCTGGGCAATACGACGCTTGGAGAACGTCAAGGTTGCGACAGCCTGAGACGCGGGCTTGTTGCGGATAAGACCCGCAACAAGGTTCAACTTGCGGGGACTAACCCGAATGTTGCGCGTAATAGCCTGTGCTTCTGTTTCCGCGAGCGTGCGCGGATGCTTCGGCTTGCTCATCTTAGCCCCGCTTCGACTTCTTGTCGGCCCCATGCCCGTGGAATGTACGGGTGGGAGAAAATTCGCCGAACTTATGTCCGACCATATTCTCCGTCACCTGCACGGGCAGGAACTTATGACCATTATAAACACCGAACGTCAAACCAACGAACTGCGGAAGGATCGTAGAACGACGTGACCAGATTTTGATCACTTCGTTACGACCCGACGCGCGGGACGTTTCAGCTTTGTTCAGCAGATACCCGTCGACGAACGGGCCTTTCCAGACGGAACGTGCCATCTTCTATTGCCCCTTACTTGCCGGTCTTCCGACGACGGATAATCAGACTGTCCGTACGCTTGTTGACCCGAGTTTTGTAACCTTTGGTCGGCTTGCCCCACGGCGTAACCGGATGACGGCCACCAGAGGTACGACCTTCACCACCACCATGCGGATGGTCGACCGGGTTCATCACAACGCCGCGGTTATGCGGACGACGACCCAGCCAGCGTGCACGGCCAGCTTTACCCATGTTCTGGTTCATGTTGTCCGGGTTGGAGACTGCTCCAACCGTGGCCATGCATTCACCACGCACAACGCGCAACTCGCCAGACTGCAGCTTGATCTGCGCATAGCCGGAATCTTTACCAACCAGCTGTGCATACGTGCCGGCGGAACGAGCCAGTTTACCACCGGCTCCCTGCTTCAGCTCGATGTTATGCACGATCGTGCCAACCGGAACGGATGACAGCGGCATTGCATTGCCAGGCTTGATGTCGACGCGTGCGCCAGCGATGACATTGTCACCAACTTTCAGACGCTGCGGTGCCAGGATATAAGCCAGCTCACCGTCTTCATACTTCACCAGCGCAATGAAGGCAGTACGGTTGGGGTCATATTCCAGACGCTCAACCGTGCCCAGCACGTCAAATTTACGACGCTTGAAGTCGATGTAACGATAAGACTGCTTGTGCCCGCCGCCACGGAAACGAGACGTGGTACGACCGTTATTATTACGACCGCCTGTCTTGTTCTTGCCTTCCGTCAGTTGCTTGACCGGCTTACCTTTCCAAAGGTCAGAACGATCAATCAGAACCGTACCACGAAGGCTCGGCGTGACGGGATTAAAGTGCTTCAGTGCCATTTGTTCCTACCCCACGTCACGCCAGTTTGGCGGTAAGGTCAATTGACTGACCTTCCGCGAGCTGAACGAACGCCTTCTTGATATCAGAACGCTGCCCCAGACGCCCTTTGAAGCGCTTGGTCTTGCCCTTCTGGACGAGCGTGTTAACGCCAACGACCTTGACGCCGAACAGTGTTTCCACAGCCACTTTGATTTCAGGCTTGGTTGCAGAGATAGCAACCTTGAAAGCAACCTGATTCTTCTCTGAAAGCGCGGTTGCCTTCTCGGTAATCAGCGGAGAACGAACAATATCGTACATCGCTTCCCGAGAAAGACGCTCGGCTTTCTTGCGCAGCGCAAGAATGTTCGTCATGCCAGGCGCTCCTTCAGACCCTCGAGGCCAGCCTGCGTAATCGCCAGGACCTCGTGATTAAGAATGTCATAAACGTTGGCGCCAATTGTCGGCAGGACATCAATGCGCGGCAGGTTGCTTGCAGCGCGCAGAAAGCCTTCATCAACAGAAGCATCAACAATCAGGACCGATGTCCAGCCAAGCGTTTTCAGCTTTGCTGCCAGTTCGCTCGTGCGTTCCACACCAGAAGCAGACTGAAGGACAACAAGCTTGCCCTCTTTCGCTTTCTGAGACAGCGCAGAGATCAGACCGAGGCGACGCACCTTCTTGGGAAGGTCGTAACCATGATCACGCACAACTGGGCCATGCACTGCACCACCGGTGCGGTATTGCGGCGCACGGAGAGAACCCTGACGGGCGCTACCGGTGCCTTTCTGGCGATATGGCTTTTTGGTCGTGCCGGACACTTCGCCCATGCCTTTGACCTTATGCGTGCCAGCGCGGCGCTTAGCCAGCTGCCAATGCACAACACGTGCCATGATGTCATTGCGCGGCGCCATGGAAAACAGCGCTTCAGGAAGCGTTGCAGAACCGGCAGTGCCATTATCAAGCGTTTTGATTTCGATTTCCATGACCTCAGCCCTCCGCCGTCACGAAAGCGGCCGGGTAAGGCGCATCGACATGGCGGGCTTTTTTGATCGCATCACGGACCAGAACAACACCATTTTTAGCTCCGGGAACGGAGCCACTGATCATGATCAGGTTCTTTTCCGGATCGATCGCAGCAATTTCAAGATTCAGCGTGGTAATACGCTCATCGCCAAGGTGACCGGCCATCTTCTTGTTCTTGAAGGTTTTACCAGGATCCTGACGGTTACCGGTAGAACCATGCGAACGGTGAGAGACGGACACGCCATGAGAGGCTTCCAGACCGGCAAAGTTCCAGCGCTTCATGGCGCCTGCGAAACCCTTACCTTTACTGGTGCCAGTCACATCGACTTTCTGCCCTACCACAAAGTGAGCTGCGGAAAGAGAAGCGCCGATCTCCAGCGTAGCATCATCAGCCACACGGAATTCAACCAGCTTCTTCTTCGGCTCTACCTTCGTGCGGGCAAAATGGCCGCGGTTCGGCTTAGAGACATTTTTTACCTTGGCTTTGCCCATACCCAGCTGAACGGCTGTGTAGCCGTCCCGATCCTGGGTGCGAACGTCCACCACCTGCACGGAATCCACATGCAGGACGGTAACGGGCACATGTGTGCCATCTTCCTTGAATAGTCGGGACATGCCCAACTTTTTTGCGATCAATCCGGTGCGCATCGTCTGGACCTTAAAGTTTGATCTCGACATCCACGCCAGCGGCGAGGTCGAGTTTCATGAGGGCGTCCACGGTCTGCGGGGTCGGCTCGACAATGTCGAGCAGCCGGCGATGGGTCCGAATTTCGAACTGCTCGCGGCTTTTCTTATCCACATGGGGAGAACGGTTGACTGTGAACCGTTCGATATGCGTCGGCAGCGGGATAGGACCCCGAACCCGCGCACCCGTACGCTTCGCCGTATTGACGATCTCTTTTGTGCTGTTATCGAGCACGCGGTGATCGTACGCCTTCAGGCGAATGCGGATGTTCTGGTTGTCCATTGTTTCTTAGTCCAACACTTTACTGGTCCGGGGTAACCCGGCCGCCAAGTAAGACCCCGACTGAATACTCAGTCGGGGCCATCCAGTCACAGGCCTCTAAACCGATTATTCGGTAATAGAAGCAACCACGCCGGCACCAACGGTGCGGCCGCCTTCGCGAATAGCGAAACGCAGACCTTCATCCATGGCGATCGGAGCGATCAGCTCAACATCCATGGCGCAGTTATCGCCAGGCATAACCATTTCCGTGCCTTCCGGCAGGTGAACAACGCCAGTGACGTCGGTCGTGCGGAAATAGAACTGCGGACGATAGTTGGTGAAGAACGGCGTGTGACGGCCACCCTCTTCCTTCGTCAGGATGTAGGCTTCCGCCTTGAACTTGGTGTGCGGGGTGATGGAACCCGGCTTTGCCAGCACCTGGCCACGCTCAACGTCTTCACGCTTCGTGCCACGCACCAGTGCGCCGATGTTGTCACCTGCTTCACCACGATCAAGCAGCTTGCGGAACATTTCAACGCCGGTCACGGTCGTCTTCTGCGTCGGGCGCAGACCAACGATCTCGATTTCGTCGCCAACGTTCACAACGCCACGCTCGACACGGCCCGTCACCACGGTGCCACGACCGGAGATGGAGAACACGTCTTCGATCGGCATCAGGAACGGACGGTCAACCGGACGCTCCGGCTGCGGGATGTAGGAGTCAACCGCATCCATCAGATCCTTAACGCGGTTTTCACCGACTTCCGGATCACCATCTTCGAGAGTTACCAGAGCGGAACCCTTGACAATGGGGATATCGTCGCCAGGGAACTGATAAGAAGACAGAAGTTCACGAACTTCCATTTCGACCAGCTCGAGCAGCTCCGGATCATCAACCTGATCAACTTTGTTCAGGAAGACAACGAGAGCCGGCACACCGACCTGACGAGCAAGCAGGATGTGCTCACGGGTCTGCGGCATCGGGCCATCAGCTGCGGAAACCACGAGGATTGCGCCGTCCATCTGCGCCGCACCCGTGATCATGTTCTTCACGTAGTCAGCATGTCCGGGGCAATCGACGTGCGCGTAATGACGCTTTGCAGTTTCATATTCCACGTGAGCGGTGGAAATGGTGATACCACGAGCACGCTCTTCAGGAGCCGCGTCAATCTGGTCGTATGCCTTGTAGTCAGCACCACCAGATTTTGCCAGCGTCTTCGTGATAGCAGCCGTCAGAGACGTCTTGCCATGGTCAACGTGGCCGATGGTGCCGATGTTGCAGTGCGGTTTATTCCGCTCAAATTTAGCCTTAGCCATTTCTCTACTCCATACCCCGAAAATTTATCGGGATGCAGTTTTTAATAAGTCCGCCCTCACTCCACAAGGAGTGAATGCCATACCTAAAAGATTACCAGCGATAGTGACTGAACGCCTTGTTGGCTTCAGCCATACGATGGGTATCTTCACGCTTCTTTACAGCAGCGCCACGGTTGTTCACAGCATCCATCAGCTCGTTGGACAACCGGTCCTGCATGGTGTTCTCACCCCGCTTACGGGATGCATCGATCACCCAGCGGATAGCCAGCGCCTGACGGCGCTCAGTGCGAACCTCAACAGGCACCTGATAGGTCGCACCACCAACACGGCGGGAGCGAACTTCTACTGCAGGCTTAACGTTATCCAGAGCATTGTGAAACAATGCGACCGGATCTGCAGAAGCCCCACTCCGGCGAACCATCGCCTCGAGAGCTCCATAAACAATCCTCTCCGCAGTGGATTTCTTGCCATCAAACATCAGAGCGTTCATGAAACGCGTAATGACAATATCTCCGAACTTCGGATCAGGAAGAATCTCACGCTTAACAGCGCGGTGACGGCGGCTCATACCTTAACTTCCTCTTACTTCGGACGCTTCGCGCCGTAGAGCGAACGCCGCTGACGACGCTTAGCAATACCCTGGGTATCCAGAACACCGCGAAGGATGTGATAACGCACACCCGGAAGATCCTTTACTCGACCTCCACGGATAAGCACGACGCTATGTTCCTGAAGGTTATGACCTTCACCCGGAATATAGCTCACCACCTCATAGCCATTCGTCAGACGCACCTTGGCAACTTTACGCAGTGCGGAGTTCGGCTTTTTCGGCGTCGTCGTATAAACACGGGTGCAAACACCACGTTTCTGAGGGCAACCCTGCAGTGCGGGCACTTTATTGCGCTTGACTGCAGGCTTACGCCCCTTGGCAATGAGCTGGTTGATGGTCGGCATGCGCCCTTCCCGATCCTTACACAGTTCGGCCGGCTAACCTTTTTATCGGCTGCCGACTGTCATTTGAAAAACCCACCAGGCAACAACACCCGTGTGGGGCTATCTAGGCATCCGGCTCTAACTTTCCACTGAAAGCCAACCGCATGCTTACACAAGAATTACGAATTTACCTCCGCTCCAGCATGGGAGCAGAAGCTGAGGGCTGGTAACTACCGCCCCCCCCCCATTAAGTCAAGGAGGGTACGCGATTCTTAGCCTCTAAAATAATAAAGAAACCCTCACATAAAAAGAAAGGGACCAGAGCATGGCTCTGATCCCTCTTCTCTTGATGCGTTAGACGCGTATTGCCGCGTTATTACTCGGCAGCAGAACGCCCGACACGCTGGCGGTCCTGAGACGCTGCGATTGCCCGCAGACGATTCATGACGCTCCCCGTGCCAGCCGGGATCAGGCGACCAACAATAACATTCTCTTTCAGACCGTTCAGTGTATCCACCTTCCCTGCTGTTGCAGCCTCTGTCAGGACACGCGTGGTCTCCTGGAAGGATGCAGCAGAGATGAACGACTGGGTCTGCAGAGAGGCCTTGGTAATACCCTGGAGCACCGGCATAGCAAGCGCAGGGCGCTCACCAGCATTCATGCGTTTGGTATTTTCCGTCTCGTACTCAATCCGATCAATGGTTTCGCCAATGAGGTACGTCGTATCACCAGGCTCCAGAATTTCGACCTTCTGGAGCATCTGACGTACGATGACTTCAATGTGCTTATCGTTAATCTTCACGCCCTGCAGACGATACACATCCTGAATTTCGTTCACGAGGTAGTCAGAGAGAGCCTCGACCCCCATGACCTTCAGAATGTCATGCGGCACGCGGGGACCATCGACCAGCGGATCGCCTTTTTCGACAAAATCGCCTTCCTGAACGGACACATGCTTGCCTTTGGGGATCAGATATTCGGTCTCTTCACCCGTTTCATCGTTCTTCACAATGACACGGCGCTTGGACTTGTAATCCTTCCCAAACTCAACACGGCCTTCCATTTCCGCGATAATCGCATGGTCTTTCGGCCGACGGGCTTCAAAAAGCTCAGCCACACGCGGCAGACCACCGGTAATATCACGGGTCTTGGACCCTTCACGCGGCAGACGTGCCAGCACGTCACCCGCATGAACAGTTGCGCCATTTTCAACCGAAAGAAGTGATTCAGGCGGCAGGAAGTAACGGGCGTCATTGCCGTTATCCAGCTTAATCACATCACCATTGGCACCCTTAAGCTGCAAACGGGGACGAAGATCAACGCCCTTACCTGCCTGCTTGTAGTCGACCACGGTCTTTGCTGTCAGGCCCGTCACTTCATCCATACGCTCAACAAGCGTAATGGAATCGATCAGGTCAAGATACTCAACCTTACCGGATTTCTCAGTAATGATCGGCAGGGTGTAGGGGTCCCACTCGGCCAGCTTCTGAGCACGTGCAACTTCCGCACCTTCAGTCGTCAACAGACGCGCACCATACGGCACACGATAACGGGCTTTTTCAACACCGGCATCGTCTGTCAGCAGAATTTCACAGTTACGAGCCATAACAACAGGCACGCCCTGACTGTTCTGCACGACGTTACGGTTACGAATAACCACTTTACCGTCACGGGACGCTTCGATCATGGACTGCTCAGCGCCACGCTGTGCCGCACCACCAATATGGAAGGTACGCATGGTCAACTGTGTGCCCGGTTCACCAATGGACTGCGCGGCAATAACGCCGACAGCTTCACCAATATTAACCGGTGTGCCTCGTGCAAGGTCACGACCATAGCAATGACCACAGACGCCAACACGGCTATCACAAGTCAGCACGGAACGGATCAGAACCGTTTCCACACCAGATGCTTCAATCCGCTCAGCATCAGCTTCGTCGATCAGACAGTTACGCGGGGCAACAACTTTACCCGTAGCAAGGTCAACCACGTCTGCAGCCAGCGTCCGGCCCAGGATCCGTTCAGACAGAGAGGAAACAACCTCACCACCATCCATCACGGCACGAATGGTCAGACCTCGCTCAGTGCCGCAATCATTTTCAACGATGATGCAGTCCTGCGCCACGTCAACCAGACGACGCGTCAGATACCCGGAGTTTGCGGTCTTCAGAGCGGTATCGGCCAGCCCCTTACGTGCACCATGGGTAGACGTAAAGTAATCGAGAACCGACAGACCTTCTTTAAAGTTCGCAATAATTGGCTGTTCGATAATCTCACCAGACGGCTTGGCCATAAGACCACGCATACCAGCCAGCTGCTTCATCTGAGCCGGTGACCCACGAGCCCCGGAGTGGCTCATCATCCACACAGAGTTGATGGGCTTGCCAATTTCCTGACGGGAAATCTCTTTGGTCATTGCTGCCTGGACTTCGTCCGTGCAGCGTGACCAGGCATCCACAACCTTGTTGTAGCGTTCACCAGCCGTGATCAGACCGTCCTGATACTGCTGTTCAAACTCTTTGACTTCAGCCGTGGTGCGTTCAACCAGAACCTTCTTTTCAGCCGGGATGATCATATCATCCTTACCGAAGGAGATACCGGCTTTCGCAGCGTGACGGAAACCAAGGGCCATCAGGCGGTCACAGAAGATAACCGCTTCTTTCTGACCACAGTGACGGTAAACCGTATCAATAACGTCAGATACGGCCTTTTTGGTCAGCTGCTTGTTGATCAGCGAGAACGGGATCGCTTCACTCTTCGGCAGGATCTGAGCAATCAGAACGCGACCCGGGGTGGTTACGATCGTTTCGTGATGCTTTTTGCCGTCGGCGCCAATCGTTTCGAAACGCGCACGGATTTTGTCGTGCAGCTTCAGAACGCCAGCGTTGAGAGCGTATTCCACTTCACCGATTGATGAAAAGGACGGCGCACCCTTTTTGGTCAGCTTGCCAGTGGTGTCGTCATACTCGTTGCGGTCCGGCGTGGCACCGAATTCAGGCGTTTCAAGGCTGAGGTAATACAGGCCAAGAACGATATCCTGAGACGGCACGATAATCGGCTTGCCGTTTGCCGGGCTGAGAATGTTGTTTGTGGACATCATCAGCACACGTGCTTCAAGCTGGGCCTCAAGGCTCAGCGGCACATGCACAGCCATCTGGTCACCGTCGAAGTCTGCGTTAAACGCAGTACAAACGAGCGGGTGCAGCTGGATGGCCTTACCTTCAACCAGGATAGGCTCAAACGCCTGAATGCCCAGACGGTGAAGGGTCGGTGCGCGGTTCAGCATCACGGGATGCTCGCGAATGACCTCTTCAAGGATATCCCAGACTTCCGGACGCTCTTTTTCAACCATACGCTTTGCAGCTTTAATGGTTGTGGCGTGGCCGTATTTTTCCAGCTTGGAGTAGATGAACGGCTTGAACAGCTCCAGCGCCATCTTCTTGGGAAGACCACACTGGTGCAGCTTCATTTCCGGGCCAACCACGATGACCGAACGGCCAGAGTAGTCAACGCGCTTACCAAGAAGGTTCTGACGGAAGCGGCCCTGCTTACCTTTCAGCATATCGGACAACGACTTCAGCGGACGCTTATTGGCACCGGTAATGGCACGACCACGACGGCCGTTATCAAACAGGGCGTCAACAGCTTCCTGAAGCATACGCTTTTCGTTACGCACGATAATATCGGGCGCACGCAGCTCCATCAGGCGCTTCAGACGGTTGTTACGGTTGATAACGCGACGATACAGATCATTCAGATCAGACGTTGCGAAACGACCACCATCAAGCGGCACCAGCGGACGCAGTTCCGGCGGAATGACGGGAACCAGATCAAGGATCATCCACTCAGGGTGGGAACCACTTTCCGCGAAGGCTTCGATCAGCTTCAGACGTTTGACAAGCTTCTTGCGCTTGGCTTCAGACGTCGTCTCTTTCAGTTCCTGACGCAGCTCAACTTTTTCGGCATCACAGTCGATGCGTGCGAGCACCTTCTTGATGGCCTCAGCGCCGATCCCGACTTCAATACCTTCTTCGCCATATTCATCCATGGCGTCCAGGTACTGTTCTTCCGTCAGCAGTGAATACTGCTTAAGCGGAGACGTGCCGGGCTCGAGAACCATATAGTTCTCGAAATACAGAACCTTTTCGAGGTCTTTCAGCGTCATATCGACCATCAGGCCGATACGGCTAGGAAGAGACTTCAGAAACCAGATATGGGCCACAGGGCTGGCAAGCTGGATGTGACCCATCCGCTCACGCCGCACTTTTGCCAGAGTGACTTCAACGCCGCATTTTTCGCAGACAATACCGCGAAACTTCATCCGCTTGTATTTACCGCAAAGGCACTCGTAGTCCTTGATCGGGCCAAAAATACGAGCGCAGAAAAGACCATCACGTTCCGGCTTAAATGTCCGGTAGTTGATTGTCTCGGGCTTCTTGATTTCACCAAACGACCAGGACCGGATTTGCTCAGGCGATGCGAGCTGAATTTTGATCTGGTCGAAGGTCATCGCCTGGCCGGTCTGGCCAAGAATTTTCATGAGTTCATTCATGTGCCGAAGCCCCCAAAGGGAAATGAGGAGCCGGAATCGTCATTCCGGCCTCCCCCTCAAAATAAAAACGGATCGTAGTGCTAAGGGTCACCGTTATTTAGCCCCCTGCTCCAGCTCAATATTCAGGCCAAGGGACTTAAGTTCCTTGATCAGAACGTTAAAGCTTTCCGGAATGCCGGCTTCAAAGTCATCCTGCTCACGCACAATAGCTTCATAAACCTTGGTTCGACCGGACACGTCATCCGATTTCACCGTTAGCATTTCCTGCAGCGTATAAGCAGCACCATAGGCTTCCAGAGCCCAGACTTCCATTTCACCAAAGCGCTGACCACCGAATTGCGCCTTACCACCCAGCGGCTGCTGCGTAACAAGCGAGTATGGACCGATGGACCGAGCATGGATCTTGTCATCAACAAGATGATGCAGCTTGAGCATGTAGATGTAACCAACCGTGGTCTTACGCTCAAACGGCTCGCCCGTACGACCATCAATCAGCTGAGACTGACCGGATTTATCAACGCCGGCTTTTTCAAGCATGGCTTCAATATCCGGAATGGAGGCCCCGTCAAACACTGGCGTTGCAATCGGCACGCCCTTGCGCAGGTTGTTGCACAGCTCGGTCAGCTCTCTGTTGTCCATATCGGCAATAGCATCGTCGTAGATGTTCTGGCCGTAGACATCTTTCAGACGATCGAGCAGTTCCTGGCGCTTTTCACCGGTGCGCTGGTATTCATCCACCAGATCACCAATGCTGCGACCAATATTGGCACAAGCCCAGCCAAGATGCGTTTCCAGAATCTGCCCTACGTTCATACGAGACGGCACACCCAGAGGGTTCAGCACGATGTCAACTGACGTGCCATCTTCCAGGAAGGGCATGTCTTCAACAGGGACTACGCGAGAAACAACACCCTTGTTCCCGTGACGACCGGCCATTTTATCGCCCGGCTGCAGCTTACGCTTCACCGCAACAAAGACCTTGACCATTTTCATCACGCCAGGCGGCAGTTCGTCACCGCGCTGAAGCTTTTCAACCTTGCTTTCAAAGCGAGCCTGAATTTTCGCTACAGACGCATCGAACTCACGACGCAGTGTTTCCAGCTCAGCCATGACTTCATCAGAAGCCACAACAATGTGGCGCCATGTACCGCGAGGATTTTCATCCAGAACTTCGTCTGTAATCACGGTGCCGGAGCGAACACCCTTGAAGCCCGCGCCGGCGGTCTGATCGAGCAGCTTTTCACGCAGACGGCTGTAGAAAGAACGTTCCTGAATGGCGCGCTCATCATCACGGTCCTTGGACAGACGTTCGATTTCGGAGCGTTCAATGGCCATTGCACGTTCGTCCTTGTCCACGCCACGGCGTGAGAACACGCGGACGTCAACAATGGTACCAGTCGTGCCAGGCGGCAGGCGCAGAGACGTATCACGCACATCAGACGCTTTTTCACCGAAGATGGCGCGCAGAAGTTTTTCTTCCGGCGTCATCGGGCTTTCACCCTTCGGCGTGACCTTACCGATGAGAATATCACCGGGGTTCACTTCAGCGCCGACATAAACAATGCCAGCTTCGTCCAGGTTACGGAGCGCTTCTTCACCCACATTGGGGATATCGCGCGTGATTTCTTCCTGACCCAGCTTGGTATCACGTGCCATGACTTCGAATTCCTCGATATGGATCGAGGTAAACACGTCATCTTTCGCAATACGTTCGGAGATCAGGATGGAATCTTCGAAGTTGTAACCATTCCAGGGCATGAACGCGACAAGCGTGTTACGGCCCAGAGCCAGTTCACCCAGTTCCGTGGACGGACCATCAGCAATGATGTCGCCAACGCGAACCGTATCCCCAACATGCACCAGCGGACGCTGGTTGATGCAGGTGGACTGGTTGGAACGGGAGTACTTACGCAGACGATAGATATCGACACCCTGCGTAGACCCATTTTCATCCGTCGCACGAACAACGATACGCGCACCGTCAATCTGGTCCACAATCCCCTGACGACGGGCAACAATTGTTGCACCGGAGTCATGAGCAACTGCGGCTTCCATCCCTGTGCCAACCAGCGGCGCATCAGAGCGCACCAGCGGCACAGCCTGACGCTGCATGTTGGAGCCCATCAGTGCACGGTTCGCGTCATCGTTCTCAAGGAACGGAATGAGCGCTGCGGCAACAGAAACAAGCTGCTTGGGTGACACGTCACAGGCGGTCACTTCGGTCGGCGGCACGAGGCGGAAGTCACCACCACGACGCACGGACACCAGATCACCCGTCAGCGTGCCATCGGCACTCTGCTCGGCATCAGCCTGTGCAACGACCAGCTTTTCTTCTTCCATGGCGGAAAGATATTTCCAGCCATCCTGAAGAACGCCGTCTTTTACAAGACGATACGGTGTTTCAATAAAGCCGTACTTGTTCACCTTAGCGTAGGTGGACAGGGAGTTGATCAGACCGATGTTCGGGCCTTCCGGCGTTTCAATCGGGCAGATACGGCCATAATGCGTCGGATGCACGTCACGGACTTCAAAGCCTGCACGTTCACGCGTCAAACCGCCCGGGCCAAGCGCTGAAAGACGACGCTTATGCGTGACTTCAGAAAGCGGGTTGGTCTGATCCATAAACTGGCTGAGCTGGGAAGAACCGAAGAACTCACGCACAGCAGCAGCCGCAGGCTTCGCATTGATCAGATCATGCGGCATGACCGTATCAATATCGACCGAGCCCATCCGTTCACGAATGGCACGTTCCATACGCAGCAGACCAACGCGATACTGATTTTCCATCAGTTCACCAACCGAGCGAACGCGGCGGTTACCAAGGTTATCAATATCATCGACCTGACCACGGCCGTCCTTGAGTTCACACATCACCTTGATGGTGCGCAGGATATCTTCCTTGCGCAGAACGCGCACGGTATCCGGCACATCAATATCAAGACGCATGTTCATTTTCACACGACCGACCGAAGACAGGTCATAACGGTCAGTGTCAAAGAACAGACCATGGAACATGACTTCGGCAGTCTCAGCCGTCGGCGGCTCACCCGGACGCATCACGCGATAGATGTCGATCAGCGCTTCATCACGAGCGGTGTTCTTATCTACTGTCAGCGTATTGCGGATCCACGGGCCTTTGGCGGCGTCAATTGCCAGAACCGGCAATTCCGTCAGGCCTGCATCATCAAGCACGGTCAGCATTGCTTCGGTGATTTCATTGCCTGCTTCGGCATAGATCTCACCGGTTTCAGCATTGACCATATCCCGGGCGACAAAACGCCCAAGCAGATCAATTTCACCAACCAGCACTTCACGGGTTTTTTCGGCAATCTTGCGAACCATGCGAGCGGTCAGCTTGGCTTCTGCCTCAGCAACCACTTCACCGGTCTGCGCATCAACCAGCGGAGCCAGCAGCTTCAGACCACGGAATGAGTCCGCATCAAACGGACGCGCCCAGCCTTTAGCCGTTTTGGTGAAGATAACGGTGTCATAGAAATAGGAGAGGATTTCATTATCATCCATCCCCTTGATATCCAGAGCATCAACGTCGCCGCCTTCAGCAATTTTTGCCTGTCGGTCCGCGATTGATTTTTCGCTTTCCAATGCATACAGCAGCGTCGTGACAGGCAGCTTACGCTTACGGTCAATACGTACGTAGATCAGGTCTTTGGCATCGAACTCGAAGTCAAGCCAAGACCCGCGATACGGAATAACGCGCGCAGCAAACAGATATTTGCCTGAGGAATGCGTCTTGCCCTTATCGTGATCAAAGAACACGCCGGGAGAACGATGCATCTGGCTGACGATAACACGTTCGGTCCCGTTGATAATGAAGGTCCCGTTGTCGGTCATCAGGGGCATGTCGCCCATATAGACCGGCTGCTCCTTAATATCACGGATGGAACGGGAACCCGTATCTTCATCCACATCCCATACAATGAGACGCAGGATGACTTTCAGCGGAGCGGAATAAGTCAGCCCGCGCTGAATGCATTCTTCAACATCATATTTCGGTTCTTCGAATTCGTAGCTGACGAATTCGAGCCGACCACGACCCGCAAAGTCATTGATCGGGAAAACGGACCGGAAAACCTCCTGCAAACCTGTAGGTGTGCGCGCATCAGGCGATACATTTGCCTGAAGAAACGTCTCGTAAGACGCTCGCTGCACGTCTATCAGGTTCGGCATCGGAGCGATTTCGGGGATCCGCCCGAAACTCTTGCGAATCCGCTTCCGTCCTGTGAACGATTTGGTGATTGCGTTCATCGTCGCTCCTGCCCTGCCCTTTGTCTCGGACCATCAGGCCCGCCGCTCTACCGCGGGCCTGATGGTCCGATCTGTAGTAACCGGCCTTCACTCATACCGGGAATTCCCGGCTTATATACCTGCCTCGAACCGGATCCGAAACAGGCAAACGGGCAGAGGTAACATACCCCCACCCGAAAACCTTTTCCATCACCCCGCTACCTTGAGGCAGCGGGACGTTGGCAGACTTATTTAATTTCGACGCTTGCGCCGTTGTCTTCAAGAGTCTTCTTGATTTTTTCGGCTTCGTCTTTGCTAGCGCCTTCTTTAACGGTCTTCGGAGCACCTTCAACCAGGTCTTTGGCTTCTTTCAGGCCCAGACCCGTGATCGCACGGATTTCCTTAATGACGTTGATTTTCTTCTCGCCAGCCTTGGTCAGAACGACGTCAAATTCGGTCTTTTCTTCAGCCGGAGCAGCAGCGGCAGCAGCCGGGCCAGCAGCAACAGCAACCGGAGCAGCGGCAGAAACGCCCCACTTTTCTTCCAGCAGCTTGGAGAGTTCAGCGGCTTCAAGAACCGTCAGAGCGGACAGTTCGTCAACGAGCTTGTTAAGATCAGCCATGATTAGACTTCCTAATATAAACACTGGTTTGCAAAGCACAACCTCTGTGATGAGAGGCCATGCGATTTCTTGAACACATCTTTAGATAAAGACGTGCTTTAGGCGGCTTCCGCCTCACCCGTTTTGGCATAGGCCCCAAAAACCCGGGCAAGCTGCCCTGCCGGTGCCTGAGTAACACCTGCGATACGCGTAGCGGGCGTGGAGATAAGACCCACGAGCTGCGCGCGCAGTGCATCCAGAGACGGCAGTTCGGCCAGAGCCTTCAGTCCGTTGGTGTCCAGCACCTGCGAACCAAGAGATCCCCCGACCAGCACAAGCTTGTCATTGGTTTTGGCGAACTCGACGATCACCTTCGCCACTGCTACCGGATCAGCTGCCCATGAAAGAGCAGTCGGTCCTTTAAGCATCGGCGCGATGCCGTCGAACTGGGTCCCATCCAGGGCGAGAGTTGCCAGCCGGTTTTTTGCGACCTTGTAAGTTGCACCCGCTGCACACACTTTGCGTCGCAGATCCGTCACATCAGCTACGGTCAACCCAGCATTCTGGGTCACCACAACCATGGACGTTTCGGCAAACACGGCGGCAAGGGCTGCAACAGCGGCCTGCTTTTCCGTACGGTTCAAATCCCGTCTCCGTCTTGCTTTATCCGGCCTTGACCAGACAAAGCGGGTTGCCCTTAAGATTTCACCAGACTGAGTGAAATCCGCTCGCCTGTCCTTCAAACGGAATACCCGGAGCCTGCCGAAAAACAGCCTGCAACCAGCACCCCCGTCTTACACGCGCAAACCTCAAGGGTTTTTTAAGGCACAAGGCCACGTGTGATCTCGGACAGGTCGGGAAGCAAACCCGAAGGCGCCTCCCTAAACGTGCCGCACCGGACCGAAGCCCCGCACGGCAGCATCTCTAACTCAGCCCGTGAAAGCTGAGGTATCAACCTGAACACCCGGACCCATGGTGGAGGAGAATGCGATCTTTTTCAGATACACACCCTTCGCACCAGTCGGACGGGCTTTCTGCACGGCATCAATGAAGGCGCGGGCATTTTCAGCCAGCTTCGCTTCATCAAAGGATGCCTTGCCGATACCAGCATGGACGATACCTGCTTTTTCAGCGCGGTATTCAACCTGACCGGACTTGGCTGCCGTAATGGCACCCTTAACGTCCATGGTCACGGTGCCCAGCTTGGGGTTCGGCATAAGACCGCGCGGACCGAGGATCTTACCCAGACGACCAACCAGAGCCATCATGTCCGGGGTTGCAATGCAGCGATCGAATTCGATTTCGCCAGCCTGCACTTTTTCCATCAGGTCTTCAGCGCCAACGATGTCGGCACCAGCAGCGGTTGCTTCTTCAGCTTTCGCGCCGCGAGCAAACACACCAACGCGCAGCGTCTTACCCGTGCCGTTCGGCAGGGAGACAAAACCACGGACCATCTGATCAGCATGACGCGGGTCAATGCCCAGGTTGAGGGAAATTTCAACCGTTTCGTCGAACTTGGCTGTTGCGTTGCCCTTTACCAGAGCAATTGCTTCATCCAGCCCGTAAGCCTGACCGAAGGTGACTTTGCTGCGTGCAGCGGCAATACGCTTGTTCTTAGCCATGCTCTCAGCCCTCTACCGTCAGACCCATGGAGCGGGCGGAACCAGCAAGCATCCGCACAGCACCATCGATATCGTTGGCGTTCATGTCTTTGAACTTAACCTCAGCAATCTCGCGCAGCTGCTCCATGGTCACCTTACCAACAGCAGCAGACTTACCAACCGTCTGGCTACCTTTGGAGATTTTGGCGGCCTTGAGCAGGAAGTAGGTGTTCGGCGGGGTCTTGGTGATGAAGCTGAACGTACGATCTGCATAAGCGGTGATGACGACCGGGATCGGCATACCTGGCTCAAGACCCTGGGTCTTGGCGTTAAATTCTTTACAGAACTGCATGATGTTCAGGCCACGCTGACCGAGCGCGGGACCAACCGGCGGCGAAGGATTCGCTTTGCCAGCGGGAATCTGAAGCTTGATGTAGCCAACAACTTTTTTGGCCATATCCGGGACTCCTTTTTGTTGAACCCGGACCGCGGTTCTCACGACTTCCTGTGCCATGGCTATGGCGCAGGGTAAGCCTCCCGCGTTCCGATAGGAAAGGCGCGCTTACCGGTGCGCGGCGCTTGTGTCAAGTGGCTGACGCATATTTGCACCACCCGATGTCAGGTCAGACGCAGCCGGATCAGCCTGCGTGCTAATCCCCCCAAGCGGGGCTGCATGCCGCAAATTGCCATACTGCAACGGCTGGAACGGCATGATTTTGTCAGACTGAGGCAGATCCGCCCGCGACCAGCCACCACCCAGTGCCCGAATCAACTCCACCCGTGCATCAACAGCACGAGTCTGCACCTGTACAAGGGCAATACGGGCATTAAGAGCCGCCACCTGCGCAACAACCACATCCAGATAGTTGGTCAAACCACCTGTATACAGCGCCATCGTCATGGTCTGTGTATGCAGGGCAGCATCCACAGCATTGCTTTGCTGGTGCGCTTCCGTTTTCAGACGACTGGTACGCGTCAGGTTATCTTCCACTTCCTGAAACGCATCCAGCACTGTGCTACGATACAGGTCTTCCTGCTCTCTGTACTGCGACCAGTTGCGCTGCAGTTCAGCGCGTCGCAATCCACCCTGAAACAACGGAAGCAGGGCCTGCACACCAAACTGGTACATGGAGTTGGAGAGAGACGCGAGGTCAAACCCGTTATCCATGAAGCCCGTCATGGCATTGAAAGTAATATGCGGATAAAACGCAGCACGTGAAACACCGATCGCCCGATTGGCCTGCGCCATACGCCGTTCAGCTTCTGCAATATCGGGCCGCCGCTCCAGCAGGGTTGAAGGCAGGGCAACCGGCGGCTGCGCCTCTGCAAACGCCAGACGGGTTACCGGCACGATATGGAACGAGGCGGGCGCCTGATTGACCAGCACCGCAATGGCATGCTCCATCACATCCCGCTGGGTTCGCACCTCTGTTTCCTGCGCCTGCGTGGTGTAGAGCTGCGTTTCTGCACGAGAGACGTCCATGCCCGGCGCAATGGCCCCGGCCAGACGCATTTTGGTAACCTGCACCGCTGTCTGATAGTAGCGAATGGAATCCTGATAAACAGCATCCTGCGCATCCAGCCCGCGCAAGGTAACGTAATCACTGGCCAGCTCAGCCTGAAGGCTCAGGCGGGCAAGCGCATAGGCTGCGGCCTCAGCCTGCGTGCCCTGCTTGGCCATACGCACCTTGTTACGGATGGCTGACCAGAAATCAGGCTCCCATGAAGCCGTACCTGAATACTGCTCGGACGACATATATACCGGCCCCTGAGAGCCAGCCCCACGCCACAACCTGTGACGCGAGCCTTTATATTTCTCACCGCTCGCTGCACCATTCACCTGCGGGTACAGATGTGATTTAGCTTCCATCGCCACATCACGCGCCTGCATAAAGGCTTCCGCCTTCGCCTGAAGGTCGGGGTTCAGGCGCATGGCCTGCTCCTCCAGCCGGTTCAGATCAGAATCTCCCAGCATGGTCCACCAATCTGCCCGGAGAACATCATCTTTCGGCTCGCCCGGCTTAAGCACACCTGAATTTTGCCCTTCCCACTGGGCCGGCATTGTCAGCTTGGTCGGCTTATAGCGCGGGGCCATATCACAACCCGACAAGATGGTTGCCAGAGACAGACCGACCAGAAAGCTCCGCCTGACCCGCAGCGTCATGGCGCGCCCTGTCATGGGCGGCCTCCCTCTTCTGTCGTTGGCTGGTTATCTTCAGGCATTGCACGGATATCATCCTTGCCCTGCTCTGCTTTACCCTGCGGAGCTTTAGGCTCTGCCTTAGGCTGTTCCGGCTTTTTGGAGGGAACATTATAACCGGGAGTGCCTTTAACAATCCGCACGGTCTGGCCATCCAGAAGCCCGGCAGAGGGGCTGTTGACCACACGGTCCGTTTTCTTCACCCCACGCAGGATCTGCACGGTAGTACCCAGGTTGGTCCCAACGGTCACGCCGACCAGATGCACATGGTTGGAATCATCCACCAGCGCGACCTGCGTGCCTTCCGCCCGGAAAATAATGGCCCCTTCCGGCAGGATCAGCATATCCGCATCACCTGGTGCCTTGAAATTAGCCGTGGCGTAAGAGTTCGGCCAGAGTTCACCGGATTTGTTATCCAGTGTTAGCTCCGTTGTCACCGTTCGTGTCGAAGCATTGAACGCTGTTGCTGTGGCAAGGAATTTTGCCTTAAAAACACGATCCGGATACTGCGGAACACTCAGGTCAGCCTCCAGGCGCGGAGAGATAATATCCGCATAATCCTGCGGTACAGAGACAAACACACGCATGGCATGTACATCCGCCACGCTGAACAGTTCTGTGGCATTACCATGAGAGTCCACATCACCACGCCCGGCGTTAACGTAATCCCCTACGTCAGCAAAACGCGACGTTACGATGCCATCAAACGGCGCGACAATTTTCTTGAAGCCTTCCAGAGCGGCAAAACGCTCCACGTCGTGGCGGGCGGCTTCCACCTGCGCCTGCTGAGCCTCGGCATTAGCGGCCTGAACGTCCACTTCCTGCTGGGAAACAGCCTGTGTGCCCTGCAACGCCTTCCAGCGACGCGCGGTAATCTGCGCCAGCTTGTAGCGGGCCAGAGCGACATCCAGGTTGGCTTTGGCTGCGGCGTACTGTGCGTCCAGTCCCGGCGTTTCAATTTCCGCCAGAACATCGCCGGACTTCACCACGGCACCAAAGTCCTTGTACCACATTTTCACGTAGCCAGAGACCTGCGCATAAATGGGGGCCTGATACCAGGCCGCAATATTGGCAGGTAGAGAGAGCGTGCGGACGGATGGCCCCGGCTGCGGGTAAATAACCTGAATAGCCGGTGTGGCGTTTTCAGTTGTTTCCCGGGCCAGACGCATATACTGCGCCTGCCGCTGCACAATACCGACAACCGCCAGAATAATGGCTACCAGCGCAACGATGGCAATCCAGATGGTCCGCTTGCGGGAAGACGCCGCATTATGCGGTGTGGTCTGCTCCGGCTGGCCACCGTCTTCATGATACCCGCTCATGCGCCTTCTCCCTGTTCCGTCGTGGTCGGCTTTTTTCGATTATGCAGCATGGCGAAAACACATGGCACAAATAGCAAGGTTGCAACTGTTGCCACCAGCAGGCCGCCCATGACGGCTTTGCCCAGTGGCGCGTTCTGAGAATTACTGAGGGACATTGGTAACATCCCGATAATCATGGCGGAGGCCGTCATCAGCACCGGGCGAATACGCTCGAACCCGGATTCAATGGCCGCCTTAATGGCATCACCATGTTCTTCCAGCCGTTCCCGCGCAAAGGACACCACCAGAATGGCGTTGGCGGTTGCCGTCCCCATGCACATGATCGCCCCTGTCAGCGCAGGCACTGAAAGCGTGGTGTGCGTAAGGAACAGGCTCCAGGAAATCCCGGCCAGTGCGCCCGGAAGGGCTGTGATAATGATGAACGGGTCCAGCCAGGACTGAAAGTTGACCACAATCAGCAGGTAGACCAGCAGCACGGACATGGCCAGGCCACCCAGAAGCTGCACATAGGCGCTGTTCATGGTTACCGCCTGCCCGCGCACTTCAAGCGCCGCACCACGGGGTAGATCCGGACGAACCTCATCCACAATCCGTGACACTTCACGCGATACCGTGCCGAGATCCACCCCCTCGTTAGAGGCGTAAATATCAAACACCGGCAGAATATTATAATGCGAGACCTCACCCGGTGTGCCTGTCTGCACAATCTGGCTCAGCCCCCCCAGGATCTGCGGGTTCTGCCCGGACGGGTTGCCGTCACCTTTATCAATGGGCGTGATTTCCAGATCATTCATGGTTTGCAGGAAGGTCGCCGGGGTCTGGATATCAATCAGATGCGAAACACCCGTTTTGGTATCCAGCCAGTAGACCTGCCCCACCTGAGAACTGCCGGACAGTGAAACCAGCGCGTTGTTCGCAACATCGGATTCCGTAATGCCGGTGCCCAGTGCGTAGGTTCGCTGCGTGTTGACCCGAAGGGTGGGTGTTGTCATCGGCTGCTGGACAGACACATCCGTCAGGCCGGTGACGTGCCGCAGGCGGTCTGCCAGACGGTTTGCAAAGCGGAAATTATCCCCAAGGTTACGGCCCGTGATCTGCACATCAATCGGGGATGGCAAACCAAAGTTCAGGATTTTTGCGGTCAGATCACCCGGCAGGAAGGAAATCTGCGTGCCGGGGAATTTCTCACCCAGATTATGCCGGATCATCTTGCGGTATTCCGCCACAGGGGAATCCGGGTCCTTGAGCGAAACCGTCAGGTCACAATCCTGCGTACCAACGGTGGGGGTGGGAATATAGGCCTGATTAAGCGGGCTGAACGGCAGACCGCAGTTATCGACAATACTTTCCACCTGCCCCGGCAGCGTGCGTTCAATTTCATCATTCACAAGCTGAGAAATCTTGCCCGCTTCCGAAAGCTTGGTGCCCAGTGGGGCCCGCATATGGATGGACATGGTGTCGGAGTTAATTTCCGGAAAGAAGTCCTGCCCCACAAAGAACAGCAGCCCCAGAGACCCCAGCGAGCACAACACAAACACCGGCACAAACGTGGCACGGGTGGAGACCAGATGCTTCAGCAGGTTCTGGTAACCATGACGGAACTGCTCAAACTTGCGCTCAAACCCTCTCTGGAACCGACCAAAAATGGTTTTAGGCTCCACCGGCCCATGCGCATGGGCCGCCACCTGAGCAGCCAGCATGTACTTCGCCATGGTCGGCACGAGGGTTCGGGAGAGGATGAAAGAGGCGATCATCGCGAAGATGATGGCTTCAGCCATTGGCATGAACAGCCAGCCCGCAACGCCCGTCAGCTGGAACAGCGGCATCCACACAATACAGATACACAGCGTGGAGACGAAGGTCGGGATCACGATCTGATTGGCGGCATCAATAATTGCAGTCTCGAGATCTTTCTCCATCTCAAGATGCGCATCGATGTTTTCAATCATCACGGTGGCATCATCCACCAGAATACCCACGGCCAGCGCCAGCCCGCCGAGTGTCATGACGTTAATGGTCTGCCCGGCCCAGCCCAGCCCGATAATGGAGCACAGCATGGCCAGCGGAATGGAGGTGGCGATAATAACGGTCGATCGCCAGGAGCCGAGGAACAGCAGCACCACAAGCCCGGTCAGGCAGGCTGCGGTCAGCATTTCCCTCAGCACGTCCTGCACGGATTCCTTCACGAAGGTGGAGGCATCATTCAGCACTTTAATGCTGACCCCCTCCGGCAGGGTTTTGACAATTCCCGGCAGCAGCTTTTTGACCCCGGCCACAACTTCCAGCGTGGAGGCATCACCGCTTTTCAACACCACAATCAGAACGCCCTGCTGGCCTTTGACCAGCACGAGGTTGGTCTGCGGCGGGCCGCCCTGATGCACCCAGGCCACGTCCTGCAACCGGACCACGGCATTGCCCACCTGCTTGATGGGCAACATGTTCAGGTCGTCCATGTCACGCGGTGAGGCGTTGGTCTGCACCATCCAGTCAAATGCGCCAATCCGCTGATCCCCTGCGGGCAGCACAATGTTCTGACTGTTCAGAGCTTTTGAAACATCAACAGGTGACAGGCGATGAGCCAGCAGCTTGACCGGGTCCAAGTCAACCATGACGTTGCCGGGCTGGCCACCATAGGGGTTCGGGATAGCCGCCCCTGCCACGGACACCAGTGCCGGACGGATAAGGTTGGACGACATATCGTAGATCTGTGAGGCCGTCATGGAGGTCGAGGAGACCTGCAACGTGATGACCGGCACAGAGGATGCGTTATAGGCCAGCACCAGTGGCGGCGTAGAACCGGTAGGCATCTGCTTGATCACGGTCTGGGAGACCGAGGTGATCTGCGTCTGCGCTACGGAGGTATCCGTGCCCGGCTGGAAGAAGATCTTTACAATACCGCGGCCATAATAGGACTGGCTTTCAATATGCTCGATATTGTTAACCGTCGCAGTCAGGGCGCGCTCGTAGTAATAGACCACGCGGCCGGACATATCTTCCGGCATCAGGCCGGTATACGTCCACACCACGGCCACCACCGGGATCTTGATACTGGGGAAGACGTCAGTGGGCGTGGTGAACACCCCCCTGATGCCAAACACCAGAATAAGAATTGAAAGCACAACGAAGGTATACGGCTTTTTAAGCGCCGTTACGACAATCTCATTCATACGTGACAGCCCCTGCCGACACGCCTGAACGCCAGCATCCAGATAAATCGTTCATACCACTTGAGATACAGATATCCCCCCGAAGCGCCAATAAAAATGCTTTTAATCTGGGGCTTTCAGGGCATGTTGTAACATAAAAATAATACTAAACCGTGTTCCACGCCCTTCAGGCCCGTCTTCGATCTGCACGGTCGCGTCGTGAAGGTGCGCAATGGCTGAAACAAGGCTCAGCCCCAGCCCGCTTCCGGGAACGTGTCGGCTCTTATCCGAACGATAAAACCGTGAAAGCACAGCCCCGTGCTCTTCTGGCGCGATACCAATGCCGGTATCCGTTACTGCCAGACGCACCGAACCGGCCTGACGGAGGACACTCACTGTCACCTGCCCGCCCTCCGGCGTGAACTTGATGGCATTATCCACCAGATTGACCAGCAGCTCGACCAGCAAATGCCGGTCTCCAAATAGACAAACCGGCACAGCGGTTGACTGCATGACCAGCGCAACCCCCTCCGTTTCCGCAATCGGCTCGTAGAGGTCGACCACATCGGCGCCCAGATCATTCAGATTGACCGTACCAAACCCAGCCCGGCGGCGGCTGCTTTCCAGTTCGGCAATGCGGAGCAGAGCAGTGATAATGCCCAGACACTGGTCCAGATTATCCACGGCACGGCTCACAGCGCCTTCCAGTGCTTCACGCTCCCCGCCGGATGTCAGGGCCCGCTCCAGCTTGGCCCGCACGCGTGAAAGAGGTGTGCGCAGATCATGCGCAATATCGTTACCCACCTCCCGCATGCCATCCATCAACCGCTCCAGCCGATCCAGCATGCGATTCACGCTGCCAGCCAGACGCTCCAGGTCGTCCCGCTCTTTCCCGGCAGGCAGACGTTCATGGATATCCCCGGCCATAATCAGATCAATGGCCTCGTGCATCTCCTTCACCCGCAACAAGGCGCGGCGGCTGAGCACCATTCCCAGCAACAACGCGAACAGCAAAGTGGGAATAGCCGCCACCACCGTAGCATGCCGCAGCATCAGTTTCTGTTCGGCCAGCAAATGGAAACTCCGCCCCAGCACCAGAATGGTGCCGTCGGGCAAAGTTTCAGCCAGCAGGCGCAGAGGGTAGGCGGCCCCTTCTTCCGGGTAGATTTCAATATTATGTGGCTTACCATCCGCCACCAGCCCTTTGGGCCACGCGTGCAGGTCTCCGGTAATCAGGGCGTGACTGCTATCAAACAACCCGGCGCTGCTGATAACCAGCCGGAGGTCATCTGTCGCACGTTTACGGATGACATATTCCAGATGCTCCGGCGTCATCTGGGCCAGCAGACGCGCTTCTCCACGCAGCAGTTCGGTCGAGCGACGGGATTCCACCGCTTCCATCTGGGTGTAAACAAGCCCGAACTGCATCACCATCACGCCCGCCATGGCTGCCAGAGCGGCCAGTGTCAGGCGGAAGGTCGCTGTGCGAAAAAGTTCAGCCAGGAACACGCAGCAGGAATCCTGTGCCGCGAATGCTGCGGATCAGCGGGTCTTCTCCCGGCGCATCCACCTTGCGGCGCAGCTTACCGATATGCACATCGACCAGATTGGTGCGCGGAATAAAGCGATATTGCCAGACATCTTCCAGCATCATGGAGCGCGTCAGCACCTGCCCGGGCCTGCGCATGAGATATTCCAGCAGACGGAACTCACGCGGCAGCAACTCAATCTCCCGGCCCTCACGCCACACGCGCCGCTCGATTAGATCCATGGAAAGCGGGCCAACCCGCAGCTTGGTGCTGCGCGTATCATCCGGGCGACGCAGCAGGGCTTCCACCCGCGCCACCAGTTCTTCCATAGCAAAGGGCTTGGTAAGGTAATCATCACCCCCGGCTTTCAGGCCGGTGACGCGGTCATCCACCGCAGACAAGGCGGAAAGCACCAGAACAGGCGTGCGGATACCACGCTGGCGCACCGTTTCAATAACAGTCAGGCCATCCATCCCGGGCAACAAGCGGTCCACCACCATCACATGCGCCTCACCCGTCAGGGCTGCGGTCAGACCGGCATCACCCGTTTCTTCGTGGCGCACATCAAAACCGTGGGACATCAGTTCGCCCACAATTTCCTCAGCAATCGCGCTGTCATCTTCTATCAGCAGCACAACGCCACCGGACTGACCGAGGTGGACCAGCCCCTCAGAGTCCATATCTGTGTTCAGTTCTGTCTCTTCCGTCATAAGGTTCCTGATGCTGCGTTACCCGGTTCAGGGCCAGTAAATTCCATTTCAGGATTGAGTGCCACGCCTTCCGTCTCCGGGGCATCCAACTCCCTCAAACGCTTACTGACCACACGGGTTCGCCTGCGGGCTTCTTCAATTGATGTGGACATGGCCTGCGCATTCCGCGCCAGTTTTTCCAGCACGCCATCCATGCGGATCATCTCCTGGCGAGTAGCGCCCAGAAGGCGGGCAATGGTTTCCGTGCGGTCTTCCAGCGCTAGTGTCACGTATCCCAAATGCACAGTGCGCAGCAGGGCGGGCATGAGTGCTGGCCCCATGATCATCACCCGGCAGGTCCGGCC
>NZ_CALLXM010000008.1 GCF_937875265.1 uncultured Acetobacter sp.
TCATCTCGTCCGGTGAAGCGGTTTCTAAGGGATCGAGACCACACTGTCAACACGCTTTGGAATTTTATTCAAAATGGCAGAAAACCGGGGTTGAATCGGGCCTTACCCCACCGGGGAGCCCCCTTAAGGCACTCCCTTCAATCATTAAAGAAAATCCACATTAACGATTTAGGCGTTTATCGTGAGCTTTTCGTAGGTGCGGAACCAGGAAACAAAATGCCGCATCCCATCTTCCAGCACGGTTGTAGGATGCCAGCCGGTTAAAGACTGAATGGCGTCAATGGAGGCCCAGGTCTTCTCCACATCCGCCTGCGGGCGTGGAAGCAGGCGCAGGTTCGCCTTGCGGCCCAGCTCACCCTCCAGCAGGCTGACGAGGTAGCGTACAGATTCCGGCCTGTGGTTGCCCACATTCAGCACCCGTGCCTCACCCGTTGCCGGGGGCTTTTCAAACACGGCCAGAACCCCAGCCACTACGTCCGCTATGTAAGTGAAGTCCCGTGCCAGACCTTCGCCCTCATAAAGGGTGACGTCTTCCCCCCGCGCGATGGCACGGGCGAAGCTGTAATACGCCATATCCGGACGGCCCCACGGCCCATAGACCGTAAAGAAGCGCAAACCGGTTTGCGGCAGGCCATACAGATGACTGTAAGTGGAGGAGGCCAGTTCCCCTGCCCGCTTGGTCACAGCATAAAACGAGCCAGGCTGATCCACCCGGTCCGTCTCCCGGAACGGCATGCTGGTATTGCGACCATAAACGGATGAGGAGGAGGCATAGACCAAATGGTCCAGCCGCCGCAGCTTGCGCGCAAATTCCAGCACAGCCACATGCCCCAGCACATTACTGTCCGCAAACACATACGGGTCCCGCATGGAATAGCGCACGCCCGCCTGTGCCGCGAAGTGGAAGATGCCGCGAATATCGGGCTCCCGCACAGCCAGAGCGTCCAGCGCGTCGGGTTTTGTCAGATCAAGCTGATGAAACACAAACCCCGGTGCCTGCTCAAGCCGCCCCAAACGGGCCTGCTTGAGGGCGGGGCTGTAATATGAGTTCAGGTTATCGATCCCGATAACCCGTTCTCCTCTTTCCAGAAGCGCCTTGCTGACATGATAGCCAACAAAACCAGCTGCTCCGGTTACTAAAAACGTCACGTTCGTGCCCCGTTACAACCCTGCTGCCGGGACTGAGCGCGCACCCCGGACAAAACGCCCTGCGTCAGGATTTTTTCTCCAGAGACGGTGCTTCCACCTTATCGCCCACAGTAATACCCAGTTTAGCGGTCACCCCGCCTGCCAGTTCCAGTGTCGCACCAACAGGTCCATGGCTACTGATATGCGCCAGACTGCGCGGCACAGCGTTTTCAGCAATGGCCTGAATTCGGTGGTCTGTCCCTATAAAGACAATATCCAGTGAAACCAGCGTGTTTTCCATCCACATGTCGCTCTGCTGCGGGGAATCCCACAGGAACAACATCCCGTTATCAGCCGGCAGCTGCGTGCGGAACATTTCCCCCACCTGCTGCTGACGTGGAGTTTTAGCCAGTTCTACCGAAAAAACGTGACGACCATTCGCTGAGGCGATTGTGAGGGTTTCTTTCGGCAGTGTTGCCTGAGCCTGGGTTGGCTCCCCCATATCTTCTGCCCAAACCGGACTTGCCCCCAACAGCAGACCCGCTGTCAGGCAGGCGGCCACAATGCCGCAAATACCCTGTTTCACTCACAAACTCCTGTTAGCCTGCACGGAGAAACGGATTGTTCTTGCGTTCCTCGCCTATTGAAGTCGAGCCACCGTGCCCAGGTATAATGACGATATCGTCACCAAGTGGAAGTAATTTCTCTTTTAGTGTGCTTATTAAAAGGGAACTATTTCCATAAGGGAAATCCGTACGCCCAACTGTACCCCGAAAGAGCGTATCACCAGCAAAAGCCATACGGGCTTTTTCATCCACAAACACCACATGGCCTGGGGTATGCCCCGGAATATGCCGGACCAGAAAAGTCCGCCCCAGCAGCTCCAGAGAGTCTCCGTCCTGCGTGTAGCGGTCCACTGTTGCATTTTCCAGACCGGGCAGACCGAAATGGCGGGCCTGCTCAGCAATGGACGATAAAAGGAAGTCATCCCGCTTGTCCGGACCGATGACCACAGGTGGTTTTTCCTGCACCTCCGCCAGAGCACGGCACAGAGGGGCCACGCCCCCCGCGTGATCCAGATGGCCATGCGTAATCAGGATTGCATCGACCGTCAGATCCTGCCCGCGGATGGCCTCCATAAGAACATCCGCATCGCCACCGGGGTCCACGACTAGCGCGTGCCGCGTGTTTTCATCCCATAAAAGGGAACAGTTCTGCCGGAATGGTGTGACAGGCAGAACCTGCAACTGCATGTCGGGATACACTAAATGCAAGACGTAAGGCTCCTTCCCGCGGATGTGCGACTGCACGAACATGATCGGAATAGTATCATAGATTGCGGTGCCGTATTTTGCATGCGGGCCCGGCAATCACTTTCTGAGGGAAAATCCTCATAAAAAAACTGCCGCGTGCAGAGCACGGGCAGTTTTTCCAGACTTTTAGACCTGATTTAGAAAATCAGGACGGCAGAACCCAACCGGTTGCCGGAATATCGAAATGCTTGTGCATATCGTGTGCCGGAATGTTGACGAAGTCTTTGTCAAAAGTCTTGATCAGCTTGGCGGCGGCAGGCTTGCTCAGATGCGTGCGAATTTCATGCAGCACGGGAGCCGGAGCTGCCAGCACAAACCCATCAATCTTCTCACCGCTATTGACCAGCGCATTCAACCGATCTGCCACGACACGGGCAAAACCGTCTTTCGCGACGTCCTTCGGGGTGGCACCTGTGGGCACCTTGCCCGGAGTTGCTTCATGCGTGTCGCTGCTAAAGTCCTGCACATCGTGCATCTTGCCTTCGCTGTCATGCAGGAAGCGGACTTTTCCGCCATCAGCAACAACATAAATGACGCGACCGTCTCTTGATTCGATCATAAAAATAAATCCTCACTCTCTAAGATAGCACTCACGTTATTACGTGGGTCTTCCATTTATGCGTATCAAGGGTCCGGCCATACTGAAACCTTCCGTGGAGGCAGCCCTGCCCCCCCGTTCATTTCGTGGGCACGGCCCGCATGGACTGATATAGAATGGTTTTTATGACTGTCCCTCTGTCCGCTCCCCAGCCCCTCACCCCGCTTGACCATGCTCTTTTATGGGCGCGGGAAGGCCATGCTGTAGCGCTTGCCACTGTGGTGGGGACATGGGGCAGTTCCCCTCGCCCGGCAGGGAGTCTGATGGCCATAAGTGCAACAGGCCGGGTTGAAGGGTCCGTGAGCGGCGGATGCGTGGAAACAGACGTGATTACGGCGGCTCAGGCCATTATGGCCGGTGCCCCACCAGAAATATTGTCTTACGGCGTCAGCAGTGACCGCGCCTGGGAAGTCGGGCTGGCCTGTGGCGGTAAGCTGGATGTGATGGTGGAAGCCATATGCTCCCCCGCCTGCCCCTCCGGCACTCTGCCCGAAGCCGTGCTGGCGGATGCCTGCGCCCAGCAGAACGCCAGAAATAGTGCTTTGCTGGCCCGCACACTGGACGGCACACAGCATCTTTTACTCTCTAATCTGGCACCAGATGCTGTCCTGCCGGCCTTCCCGCAGGATCTGGTTCCCGCAGCCGTGGCGTGCCTGCATTCTGGCCGCTGCCAGAATGAGACCGACGCACAGGGTCTGGGCTGGTTTTTACAGCCACTTACCCCGCCACCGCGCATGTTAATTGTCGGTGCGGTGCACATTGCGCAGCATCTGGCCCTACTAGCCCGAATGACCGGATTTGCCCCTGTGGTGATTGACCCGCGCACGGCACTGGCCACGCCGGAGCGCTTCCCCGGCTTTGTCCCTGATGAAACGCTGATTACCGAATGGCCTGATGAGGCACTGGACGCGCTGGGCGTGGACAGCATGACGGCCATTGTCACCCTCACACACGATGCCAAGCTGGATGACCCGACACTGGAAGTGGCTCTGCGCAGTCCCGCTTTTTATATTGGCGCGCTTGGTTCACGCAAAACGCAGGCCAGCCGGGCAGACCGTTTGCGGGAGGTGGGTTTTTCCGAGCAGGAGATCAGCCGCATTCATGGCCCGGTCGGGCTGGCGATTGGTGCGATTGGGGCTGAGGAAATTGCACTTTCTATTCTGGCACAAATTGTGGCTGTGCGGCGGAAGGCTGCGCTGGCGGAAAATCCGGGTTGGTAACGCCCTCACACAGGGCACCGCTCGCCATTATTCTGGCTGCGGGGCGTTCATCCCGCACAGCACCGGCCCATAAACTTCTGGCCCCGGATGCACGGGGTGTCCCCATGCTGGTGCGGACAACAGCAACGGTTCTGGCCAGTAGCGTGCGCAAGGTGGTGGTTATTCTGCCACCAGACCGGCCAGACCTCTCTTCTTTATTGACCACAGCCTTTCCAGACACACCCCGGCTGGAAACCCGAATTGCGCAGGACGCACAGGATGGGCTTTCAGCCTCCCTGCGAGTCGGGGTAGACGTGGCACGCGCCGAACACGCGCCGGCCCTGCTGGTGTGTCTGGGCGATATGCCGCTGGTCTCGGTTGCGTTGCTGGACGCCTTGCTCCGCGACCATGCCCATTTTCAGGCCCCGGCCACGGCACCGGACCGGGGGGACGGCAAACCCGGCAACCCTGTTGTATGGGATGCCTCGCAGTTGGCAGCCCTTGCCGCCGGGCAGGGGGACCAGGGCGGGCGGGCGATTCTCCGCGCCCTCGGGCCTGCTGTGCATCGGGTTCTGGCCCGTTCGGAAGAGCTGGTGGATTTTGACACACCGGAACGACTGGCCGCCTATGCGCGTTCTGCGCAGGCCCCCGGTTGACCGCACGGACACACGCTCCGAAAACTGAGGGCCTGTCGGCACGGTGCCGGCCAGCACATCCGCTGAAACCCTGAAGAGATCCTTATGAGCAAAATTCTGCGCACCAACCCCAACCCGATTCTGTCTGCCGCAGTTGAGTATCACGGCTTTATTTTCACGCAGGGCGTTGTGGCCCGCAATCTGGACGCTGATGCGGAAGGCCAGACCCGTGACGTTCTGGAACAGCTGGATACCCTGCTGGAACAGCATGGCACGGATAACACCCGCCTGCTTCAGGCCCAGATCTGGCTGAAAGACATTAATGACCGTGACACACTGAACAAGCTGTGGAGCGCATGGCTGCCGGAAAACGGTGCCCCGGCCCGTGCCTGCGTGCAGGCTGTGATGGCTGACCCGCGTATTCTGGTCGAAATTATGGTTGTTACAACGAAATAAACACGCTTCTTCCGGCTCCGTGGGGGTCGGTCTGGCGTGGCATCTATGCCACAGCTAAACCGAATCCACGGGGCTGGAACAGACCAGCAACTTTTTCACAGTGTGGTGGGAAATTCAGAAATTCAGGCAATGTCGTGGCAGATGATAGGATTTTATTCCTATTTTCTTATTCTTAGCCCCCCTGATTCAGCAAACCCATCCTCACCCGAATTTGCCCCGCAATGAGCGCTTGCCTGACTTGCGTAGTTGATTATACCTAGGACTACATTAATTGAAACGTGATGCAGGGAAGGTACGCTGAGATGCGACAGAGACGGCCCGGAAAATTCAATCTCGCGATGGCCGTTGTTTCTCTTCTGTCGTTATCCGCCTTCTTACAGCCTGCCTCTGCCAAGGCACGTCACGTTGCAAGCCACCAGCGTCATGCTGGTTCTTCCCATAAAATGACGTTCTCCGCAGCGTCCTACCATGTGTCAGGCCGCTATGCCGGTGGCCGGTGGCACCCGGCATCAGGCCGTCGATTTGCTATGCGCCGTGGGTATGGTGGCGGTCACGTTATTCAGTGTGTTGCTTATGCCAAGACGGCTTCCGCCGTTGTGCTGCACGGCAATGCTCGCGACTGGTGGCACAATGCTGCTGGCGTTTATGACCGTGGTAATGCACCGGAAGAAGGCAGCGTGCTGAACTTCCGCAGCATCCGCCGTATGCCGCTGGGCCATGTGGCCGTAGTGCGGAACGTTGTGAACAGCCGCACCATTATTATTGATCAGTCTCACTGGGCACAGGCTGGCATCAGCCGGAACGTGCCGGTGATTGACGTCTCCCCGAACAATGACTGGTCTGCTGTCCGTGTTGCTCTGAACAACCGCTCCGGCACCTACGGTTCCATCTACCCGACCTACGGCTTTATCTATCCGCGCAACCATGGTGGCCTTAGCAATAGCAGCCGCGATGTGATGACGGCATGGGCCAAGAAAACCCAGATGCAAGGTGGTGAAACCCAGCTGGCTCAGGCTCCGGAAAATGCTCATCCTATCACCAGCGGTGCGCAGGATACGTCCATTACATTTGATGGCCAGAAGTAAGCCGTCTCTCCAAAACTTAAAATCAAACACGTAAAGCCGCCCCGGATTATTCTGGTGGCGGTTTTTTTGTGTCTGCTTTTCCTCTTGAATAAGGAGGTTTGTACTGATAGGTACAGTTTATACCGAACAGTACAGAGAATCCGATCATGCGACTACCCCTGCCCCCCTTTACGGAACACACCGCCCCCCAGAAAGTCCGTGCGGCTGAAGATGCCTGGAACAGCCAGAATGCTGAACAGGTTGCGCTGGCCTATACGCCGGATTGCTTCTGGCGCAACCGGACGGACTTTATTCAGGGCCGGGAAGAAATCATCGCTTTCCTGACCCGCAAATGGCAGCAGGAACAGGACTATCGGCTGGTTAAAGAGCTCTGGGGCTTCCGGCTGAACCGGATGGCCGTGCGCTTTAGCTATGAATGGCACGATGGCACAGGCCAGTGGTTCCGCTCCTACGGCAATGAACTGTGGGAGTTTGGTGAAAACGGGCTGATGCGCAGGCGTGTGGCCTCCATTAACGACCTGCCCATTGCGAAGACTGACCGCAAACTGCTTTGGGAAGGCTCTCGTCGTCCGGATGACTTCCCCTCCCTGACCGAACTGGGCCTTTAAGACCCATGGCGCGCATTGTTGCTGAAAAAGCCGACATCATCCCGCTTCTGGCTGAAGTCTTTCGGGAACATGGGTATGAGGGCGCAAGCCTGAGCCTGATTTCACAGGCCACGGGTCTGGGTAAAGGCAGCCTGTATCACTTCTTCCCCGGTGGCAAAGAAGAGATGATGACGTCCGTTCTCGCCAATATTGATCACTGGTTTGAAACGGAAATTTTTCAGCCTCTCCTGACCTCAAAGCACCCGGCTACCGCCATTGAGGCCATGTTTGACGCTGTGCGCGCCTATTTCGCCTCCGGCCAGCGCGTCTGTCTGGTGGGGTTGCTGGGGCTGAGTGACAGCCGGGACCGCTTTGCAGAGGCAATACGGGATTACTTTGCCCGCTGGGTTGAAGCCCTCGCAACCGCTCTGAGGCCGCTCACTGCCTCTGATAAGGACGCCAGAGAACAAGCCGAGCAGAGTGTGGCCGGTATTCAGGGCGCGATTGTGCTGGCCCGTGCTTTGAACGCGCCTGATATTTTTGATCGGGTTCTGGCCGAAATGAAAAGCAGACAGGCAGTCAAAAGACAGGAATAATCCTTCAGCCAACGCGGCTTTTTTTAGGAAACAGATTCCTTTGCGCCTGATTGTCTCTCTGCCCTGCCTGATTGTCATCCTGAACTGGCTCTGGCCGCTCACTCTTTCCGTCTGGCTGAAAATACCCATAGCGGTTTTGATGCTGAGTGCTGCTCAATATCACTCATGGTGCCGGTTATCCTCCGGCTCCATTTTTGTGCCGGAATTTCCACGCCCGCTGATCCTGCTGTTCAACTGGGCCTTCGGGGTTCTGCTGTTTCTGGCCCTGTTACAGATTGCGCTGGATATTGGTGCGCTGACATGGGCGCTTGTGGCATGGCGGCCGGTTCATATCCCCAACAGCTTCCGCGTAGCCGCTGCGGGTACGGCAGAAATGCTTGCCGCCATAGCGGTTGCCAATGCTGTTCGCGTGCCTCCGGTGCGGGATGTTACGGTAATACTTCCCGGCCTGCCTGCTGCTTTTGATGGATATCGGCTGCTTCAGCTTACTGACCTTCACATCAGCCGCCTTTTCTCCACGACATGGACACAGGCCGTTGTGACACGCGCAAATGCGGCCAAAGCTGACCTGATTGTGGTGACAGGGGATTTTATTGATGGCTCAGTTGCCATGCGTCGGGCCGATATTGCGCCCCTGCAAGAGCTGCATGCGCCAGATGGCGTGTTCGCGATTCCCGGCAACCATGAATATTTTTTCGATTACCCTGAATGGATGCGCCATTTATCCGGTTTGGGCATGCATATGCTGCTGAATGCTCATGCGGTGATCACGCGCGGAGACGCACATCTGGTTGTTGCAGGCGTGACGGATTTATCCGCCCCTGAACATGGGCAGGCTGGCCCGGATCTTGAAGCCGCTCTGGCAGGGTGTCCATCAGGTGCGCCGATTGTGCTACTGGACCACCAGCCCCGCAAAGCTCAGGACGCTGCTGACCGTGGCGTTGCCCTGCAATTATCGGGGCATACACATGGCGGCATGATTATAGGCCTCGACCGGCTTGTTGCACGCGGCAACAGCGGCTTTGTGTCCGGCAGCTACAGCGTGGGCCGTATGACGCTTTATGTCAGTAACGGCACGGGCCTGTGGCCCGGCTTTGCGCTACGCCTCGGCAGGCCGCCGGAAATCACGCGGTTCTGTTTGCGGGCGGGGCCTGC
>NZ_CALLXM010000009.1 GCF_937875265.1 uncultured Acetobacter sp.
CGAAAAGAGCGTGTAGACAATCACCGCGCCCAAAAAGCCGCCCACAACCTGTGCGGCCCAGTAAGGCGCTACCTTTTTCCATGAGAACCCGCGATAACATGCAAGGGCAAGCGTAACCGCAGGGTTAGCGTGCGTGCCGGAAACTGCGCCTGTGACGTAAATGGCAACCGTCACGCCCAGTCCCCAGACAATACACACGCCCCAATAAGCCAGTTTATAAGGGCTGGGATCGTAGAGCGTGTACATCGCTGCTACGGAATCCCCGAACACAATAATGATAAAGACCGCAATACATTCAGCGATCAGTTCGCCAATGAAGGCTCGTTGCGTAGTTGTCATACTTTCCTCTTTTTATTTTTTATTTGGAAAGAGATGGCTCGTATCTGAGAAGTCAGGCTACCTTTTTCTTTACATAATCGGCAACGCTGCTCTTTTCATTCTCATTCAGATGCAATCCCATTTTGCTACGACGCCAAAGGACATCTTCCGGTGTGCGGGCCCATTCTTTCTCGATGAGGTAGTCCACTTCACGCGTGCTTAAATCCCCACCCAGAATATTGCCCATCTCCTGCATGGAGGCACATTCGCCGATGATTTCATAGGCCCGGCTTCCATAATTGCGCATCAGGCGCCATGCAAGCTGTTCCGGAAGCCAGGGAGCCGTTCGCCGCAGGCGTGCAAGCGCACCAGCAAAACCACCGTCTCCAATATCGCCACCTGGCAGAACTTCGCTGGCGGTCCAGCTTGCTCCGGCAACTACTGGCAGAACGGGAGCCAGTTTTTCCAGAGCATGCTCCGCGAGCTTACGATATGTGGTGATCTTGCCGCCGAAAATGGACAGAAGCGGTGCGCCATCTGCCGTGTCCAGATCCAGCACATAATCTCGTGTGACAGCGGAAGCATTGGCAGATGCATCATCATATAAGGGACGCAGACCTGCGTAAGTCCAAACGACGTCGCTTTCCTTGACCTGCGTCTGGAAATAACGATTCACGCTTTCACACAGATAGGTGATCTCATCCGGGGCAATGCCAACATTGCCCGGCGCTTCTTTCCACGGAATATCCGTGGTGCCGATCAGCGTATAGTTCTGCTCATACGGGATGGCGAACACGATACGCTTGTCCGGATTCTGGAAAATGTAAGCCTGTGGCCCCTCAAACACGCGCGGGACAATAATGTGGCTTCCCTTAACCAGACGCACGGATTTTGAATTCGGGATTTTCAGGGTTTCAGAGAGCAGCTTGGCAACCCACGGCCCGGCGGCATTTACAAGGGCACGGGCTCTTACCGTGCTGGTTTTGCCGGTTGTGCGGTTTTCCAGAACAGCTTCCCACAGGCCGTTCACGCGGTCTGCCTTGATCAGGCGTGTGCGGGTGCGGATTTCAGCACCGCGTTCAGCCGCATCCAGTGCGTTCAGCACCACCAGGCGGCTATCCTGCACCCAGCCGTCAGAATACAGGAAGCCTTTGGTATATTCAGGCTTCAGCGGACGACCAGAGGAATGCTTGCGGAAGTCTACAGCGCGTGACTTGGGCAACGTCATGTTGGAGGCCAGGTGATCATACAGGAACAGGCCAGCCCGGAGCATCCATGCCGGGCGCACCAGCTTGGAGTGCGGCAGCACAAAGCGCATTGGCCACATGATGTGGGGTGCCATGGCCAGCAGACGCTCACGCTCTGTCAGAGCTTCCCGCACCAGACGAAATTCATAATATTCCAGATAACGCAGGCCACCGTGGATCAGCTTGGTACTGGCGGAAGACGTATGGCTTGCCAGATCATCCTGTTCGACAAGCAGAACCGAAGCCCCTCGCCCAACAGCATCACGCGCAATACCGGCGCCGTTAACACCCCCACCAACAATCAGAAGATCATATGGTTGTGAAGCAGAGGGAGCGGAATCTGACATTTTTTCTTCCAGTCACACCAAAAAAGGAACATTGACCTTATTCGTATCCGAAAATGTAAGCCAAAAACAATGGCCATAATGTGACTGAAACCGGCTCAAAGGTCGTTTTTTGTTTTCTTTTCCGAAAGAGTGCTTTCGTTTGCGATATGCAGACTGACCCCGGTTTCTTTTAAAATGCTACGAATAGAGGCCGGAGGCGCCTGATCTGTATAGAACGCACTGATCTCTGAAATGTGCCCGACACGGGCCATCGGGCGGCGTCTAAACTTTGTGTGATCAGCCAGCAGAAAGACGGTGCGTGCATTACGGATGATGGCCTGAGCCGCCGTAATCTCATCCACATCGAAGTCCAGCAATGTGCCGTCTTCATCAATGCCGCTGATCCCGATCACGCCAAAATCAGCCCGATACTGCTCGATCATGGCCGCAGCAGCCGGGCCAACAATCCCACCATCACGTAACCGCACCGTGCCACCAGCAATAACAACACTGCATTCCGGGGCTGGGGTGAGCAGGCTGGCGACATGAATATTATTGGTAATCACGCGCAGTGCTCTGTGCATCCGGAGCGAGCGGGCAAAGGCTTCAGTTGTGGTGCCTATGTTGATGAACAGGGAGGCCCCATCCGGAATGGCCGCAGCGGCCCGCTCCCCGATAGCGTCTTTCTGTGCAAGATTAAGAATCTGACGATCCG
>NZ_CALLXM010000010.1 GCF_937875265.1 uncultured Acetobacter sp.
AGTTTGGTGTGCCCGAAGCGCAAAAGCTGGGGGCGTTGCTGGCAAAGGCCGTGGCAGAACAGGGCGGAAGCCTGATTGTCACCCCATCCCGCCGCACGGACCCGGAAGCCTTACGGGTGCTGACAAGCCTTGTGGAAAGTGCAGGGGGCACCGTCTGGAACGGTAAGGGCGAGAACCCTTACCGGGGTTTAGTCGCCTGTGCGGACAGCCTTGTGGTGACTATGGACAGTGTCTCCATGATATCCGAAGCCGTGGCCGGGTCTGCCTGTGTTTCCGTGTTTCCGCTGCCGGGGCGCTCCCGGCGGATTACGCTTTTCCTGAAAGGGCTGGAGGCGGCGGGACGCATTTGCATGCTGGAAGCTGACTTACCAGAGCAGACGCTCACCCCGTGGGCCGTGACCCCGCTGGATGATACGCCGGAGCTGGTGGCAGAAATGCACCGGCGGCTGGGTTTCTAGGGGCTGCGTTTCACAGATCGATCAGTGACTTCCCGGTGGTAGGCGCTTACAGAGAAGCAGACAGAACAAAAGGAAAAGCCATGAGCAATCAGCAGAAACCGGATGGCGTGGTGTTCAGAACCCTTGTGCAGATTAATGCCGGGCGGTCTTTTCTGGCCAACCTGGGCGGATTTGTCTGCGTGACTCTCATGCTGGGACTGGCCAATATTTTCTGCCGCAGCATTCTGCACACCGATTTACTGTTTGAACTGCGGCTGCTGATTGTGGCCGTAACGCTGTATTTCTTTGTGCCGCCACTTGCCCTCTGGCTGTGGACAGGCCGGACGTCTGACAAGCAGTAAGAGCTTGAGAGCATGGAATTTTCTGCCCTATCCGGCCTGTGTTTGGGTCTGTCAGGGGTAGGAGAGACGCGTTATCCGTGCTTTAGGACACTCCATAACAACGAGGTTGATGATGGATAGTGACGTTAAGTGCCCCAAATGCAGTTCCGCTTATGCGTATCAGGATGGCGCATTGTGGATCTGCCCGGAATGCGGGCACGAATGGAGCCAGCAGGATCAGGCTGCCGGAGCAGAAGCCAGTGGCGCAGACGGGATTGCAGAAATCCGTGACGCAAACGGTAACGTTCTGGCGGATGGGGATACTGTGACCGTGATCAAGGATCTGAAGGTCAAAGGCTCTTCGCTCGTGGTCAAAGGTGGCACGAAGGTTAAAGGCATCCGTCTGGCTGATGGTGGAGACGGGCACGATATTGCCTGCAAGATTGCTGGCATCGGCGCGATGAACCTGAAATCCGAGTTCGTAAAGAAGTCCTGACACACACTCTTTAAGGCGTGTTTGTCAGACCCAGATTGTCCCCAGCAAAATGAGCGTGCCAATAATCAGTGCTGCCATATGGCGCATGACATGCTCTGGGGAGTCTGGCGGCAGAAGCAGATAATAATGAAAGCAGTAGCCCAGTAGCCCGCAGCCCACCACAATCAGAATTGTGCGGGCAATAGGGAAGGAAGAAAAATCACGCGGGTCAAGCTGCATTGCGGGGCCTCCTCCTTCCGGGTCTTTTACTCTCTGACTTTATGTGCCTGAAAAAACCGAGACAGGGTAGCCTTGTACGAACAGGGCTGTCCTGAGGGATGTCCGGTTGATTTGGGCCGCAATGGCTTTGCGCACAACTGGCTTGGCATGGAAGGCTAATCCCAGACCTGCTTTTTTCAGCATGGGCAGATCATTCGCGCCATCACCAATCGCCAGTGTTTCGGCTAGTGGTACGCTATGCTCGAAGGCCAGGCTTTCCAGTAGAGCCAGTTTGGTGTCAGGCCCCAGAACCGGATGGCCGGTTTCACCTGTCAGGATGCCCTGTGCCTCATTTACAACCAGCGTATTGGCGTGGTCTTCATCAAACCCGCACAGGCCTGCCACGCGGGATGTAAAGAAGGTGAACCCGCCGGACACGAGTGCCGTATGGGCCCCGTGCGCATGCATGGTTTGTACCAGTTCCTTTGCGCCGTCATTTAGGGTGACGTCTTTCCATGCTTTTTCCAGCAAGGAGGACGGAAAGCCTTTCAGCAGGGCAACACGTTCCCGCAGAGCTGTGGCAAAATCCAGCTCACCATTCATGGAGCGTGCGGTAATGGCGGCAATTTTCTCGCCAATTCCGGCATGGGCGGCCAGATCATCCAGCGTTTCATTCGCGACGATCGTGCTGTCCATATCTGATACCAGCAGGCGTTTGCGTCGGCTGGCCTGATGTGTCAGGACCGCATCAATCGCCCGGCCTTCCAGTGCAGCATGCAGGGCAGGCAGGTGCTGTGCCGCTGTGGCAGGGCAGGGAATATCAACCGCTTCTTCAGGTGAGAGAACGGTGATGTCCCTTGTGCCAGCCAGCGTGTCACGTGCCAGGGCGATGGTGGCGTTATCAAGGGTGGTGGCGTCGCGGTGTGCGACAAGTGTCAGAACAAAGCTCATCATTTCACATCGGTGTGTGACAGGAATGCCCGCATGAAGCAAGCGGAAGACCAGACAGCCAGACCCGCAGCCCTGATAATTGCCGGGCCTACCTGCTCGGGCAAATCGGCTCTGGCTCTTGCTTTAGCAAAGACGCTGGGCGGGACCATTATCAATGCGGATTCCATGCAGGTGTACCGGGATCTGCGCGTGCTGACCGCCCGCCCGGATGCGGCGGACGAGCAGGCGGTGCCGCACAGGCTCTACGGTGTTCTGCCCGCCGCTGAAAAAGGCAGCGTGGCATGGTGGCGCACGCAGGCTCTGGCCGCGATGCAGGAGGCATGGGCTGCTGGCCGCCTGCCTATCCTGTGCGGCGGCACCGGCATGTATATGCGCGCGCTGACTGATGGACTGGCGGAAATTCCTGATTGCGGAGAAAGCGCCCGCACGGAAGCCCGTACACTGGTAGCGGAGGAGGGCGCGCCCGCCCTGCATGCCAGGCTGGCGGAGGTTGACCCTGAAATGGCTGCCCGGTTGCGCCCGGTTGATTCGCAGCGTGTTTCACGGGCGTGGGAGGTCTGGCGTGGCACAGGCCGGAGTCTGGCATGGTGGCAGGATCAGCCGGGGTTGCCTCCGGCCCCCTGCCGGTTTGTGGCACTGCGTTTGTTACCGCCCCGGCCAGACTTACGGGCCAGAATCGCCACGCGGTTTGAAGCCATGCTGGCACAGGGCGCTATAGAAGAGGTTCAGGCGCTGCTGGCGCAAAAGCTGGACCCAGCCTTGCCTGCCATGCGGGCACATGGGGTGCCAGAGCTTGCGGCCATGCTGCGTGGGGAACTATCCGAGGCGGAAGCAACGCGCCTCGCTGTCCTTGCAACGGGCCGTTACACGCGGCGTCAGGCCACATGGTTTGCGCATCATGACCTGACAAAAACTGGCCTGACATACGATCTTGATACCTGTATGCCGGAGTTTAAGAAATTTTCGGAAAGAAAATGGCACGAAATTGTTTCTTTTATTCTTTCCGGGATTGACGGTTGCCAGCAGGTTCCCTAAAGATGCCGCCCAGCCCCTCCATGGGAGATCAGGATAAGATGACACCGCAAACCACCTCTTCAGCACCCGATGCACAGAAACCGCAGACCCTTTCGGGCGCGGAAGTTCTTATGCGCGCGCTAGATGAGCAGGGCGTGGAAGTTATCTTCGGCTACCCTGGCGGCGCAGTGCTGCCCATTTATGATGCGCTGTTCCGGCAGAACAGTATTCGCCATGTGCTGGTGCGGCATGAACAGGCCGCCGTACATGCGGCAGAAGCCTATGCCCGTTCAACCGGTAAGGTGGGCGTTGTGCTGGTAACCAGTGGCCCCGGTGCAACCAATGCGGTGACCGGCCTGCTGGATGCCCTGATGGATTCTATTCCTCTGGTCTGCCTGTCCGGGCAGGTGCCGTCTTCTCTCATCGGGAATGACGCGTTTCAGGAAGCGGACACCACGGGCATTACCCGCCCGGTCACAAAATACAATTATCTGGTGCGCAAGCCTGAAGATCTGGCGCCTGCGGTGCATGAAGCCTTTACCATTGCCCGTTCAGGCCGCCCCGGCCCGGTGCTGATTGACCTGCCCAAGAATATTACGGTGGGTGATGCGCCGTATGTTGCGGCCAGTCAGGCCAAAATGCGTGTGGCAAAAGGCACGGCTGAACCCGACCGTGAGGCCGTGAAACGCGCCGTTGCCGCTATGAAAAAATCGCGTCGTCCGCTGTTTTATAGCGGCGGTGGCGTGATTAATGCTGGCGCGAAAGCATGCGAAAACCTGCGCAAGCTGGTGAAGCTGACGGGCTTTCCCATCACCTCTACCCTGATGGGCTTTGGGGCGTATCCGGGGAACGATAAACAGTATCTGGGCATGCTGGGCATGCACGGCATGTATGAGGCCAATCTGGCCACGCATGGTTGTGATGTGCTGATTGCTCTGGGTAGCCGGTTTGATGACCGCGTGACGGGCCGGGTGGATGCGTTCTCCCCTGATTCTTTCAAGATTCATGCGGATATCGACCCTTCCCAGATTAACAAGATCATTCCTGTTGATCAGCCGATTATCGGTGATGCCGGGCGCATTATCGAGATGATGATCGAAGAGTGGGAAAAAGAGCCCGCTTACGCGCATACCGCTGATCTGGCGGCGTGGTGGGAGCAGATCGAGGCATGGCGTGCGCTGAATTGCCTGCGATTTACGCAGGATCAGGCGCCGGATGCGGTTATCAAACCCCAGCAGGCTATTCGTCGGATTTATGAGCTGGCGCGTGAGACGGGCCGGGACACTTATGTGTCGACTGAAGTCGGGCAGCATCAGATGTGGGCTGCGCAGTATTTCCGGTTTGATGAGCCGAACCGCTGGCTAACATCAGGTGGGCTTGGTACGATGGGCTATGGTTTGCCCGCAGCCGTTGGCGCACAGATTGCGCACCCGGATGCTCTGGTCATTGATGTTGCCGGTGAGGCCTCGACCCTGATGAACATTCAGGAGCTGGGCACTATTGCGCAGTATCGCCTGCCGGTTAAGCTGTTCATTATTAACAACCACTATATGGGAATGGTGCGCCAGTGGCAGGAACTTCTGCACGGGTCACGCTATTCTGAAAGCTATAGTGATGCCCTGCCGGATTTTGTAAAACTGGCAGAAAGCTTCCACGCTAAAGGTCTGCGGGCCACCCGTCTGGACCAGCTGGACGAGACCATTCGTGCAGCCCTTGAGCATGATGGTCCGGTGGTTGTGGATCTGTGCGTGACGGAGGGGGAGAACTGCTTCCCCATGATCCCGTCAGGTGCGGCGCATAATGAGATGATCCTTGGCCCGGAACAGGAAGAACGTGGCGCCAAGGTGACGCGTGAGGGAATGATGCTCGTCTGATCGGTCCTTCTTCCTTCTTTGTCGTGTAAGGCACACGGCGTGTTCTGGCGTGTTTTCAGGAAATTTTTCAATGCAGCAGGAAGCTCCCGGCTCTGCGGTCATCTCTCTTCTGGTCGATAATGAAAGCGGGGCACTGGCCCGCATTGTCGGCCTGTTCTCTGGCCGTGGTTACAATATCCGTAGCCTGACTGTGGCTCCGGTGGATGAGCATGGCATGCAGTCCCGCGTGAATATTGTCACCAATGGCACCCCAGCTGATATCCGGCAGATCAAGGCTCAGGTGGAACGTCTGGTGCCGGTCTCCCGCGTGGTGGATCTGACAGCCGAAGGCCCGCATGTCGCGCGGGAAATGGCGATGATCAAAGTGGTGTCTTCCGGTGAACCGCGCACCGAGGCGCTACGCATTGCGCAGGCGTTCCGCGCGCGGGCAGTGGATACAACGGCGTCGTCTTTCGTGTTTGAACTGACGGGTTCCACTGACAAACTTGACAGTTTCATCGAGCTGATGCGTCCGCTTGGGCTGGTTGAGGTCTCCCGTACCGGAGTCGCTGCAATCTGCCGTGGACCCCAGACGATTCAGTCCCTCTGAAGGTGAAAGAGCAGAGCGTGGGCGCTCTGACAGAATAAGGAAAAGGTATTATGACAATGCGTGTGTATTACGACCGCGATTCCGACGTGAATCTGATCAAATCCAAAAAAGTTGCTGTTATTGGTTACGGTAGTCAGGGCCACGCCCACGCCAACAACATGAAAGACAGCGGCGTTAAGGAGATCGTGATCGGCCTGCGTGAAGGCTCTTCCGCGATTGAAAAGGCACAGCAGGCTGGCTTTACAGTCATGACGCCGGACAAAGCCGCTGCATGGGCTGACGTTGTGATGGTGCTGACGCCGGATGAAGGCCAGGGCGCTCTTTACAAGGACTCTCTGGAAAAGAACCTGAAGCAGGGTGCTGCTCTGGCATTTGCACACGGTCTGGCTATCCACTTCCGCATTATTGAAGCCCGCCCGGATCTGGACGTGTTCCTGATCGCCCCGAAAGGCCCCGGCCACACGGTGCGTTCTGAATATCAGCGTGGCGGCGGCGTGCCTTGCCTCGTGGCAATTGCTCAGGACAAATCCGGTTCCGCTCTGGATATCGCTCTGTCCTACGCTTCCGCTATTGGCGGTGGCCGTGCAGGCGTGATCGAAACCAGCTTCAAGGAAGAAGTTGAAACCGATCTGTTTGGTGAGCAGGCTGTTCTGTGTGGTGGTCTGGTTGAGCTGATCCGCGCTGGCTTTGAAACGCTGGTTGAAGGCGGTTACGCCCCGGAAATGGCATACTTCGAGTGCCTGCACGAAACGAAGCTGATTGTGGATCTGATTTATGAAGGCGGTATTGCCAACATGAACTACTCCATCTCCAACACGGCTGAGTATGGTGAGTATGTGTCCGGCCCGCGCGTGATCACGCCGGAAACCAAGAAGGCCATGAAGGGCATTCTGACAGATATCCAGAACGGCACGTTCGTGCGGAACTTCATTCTGGAAAACCAGTCTGGCAACGTCGGCTTCAAGGCAACGCGCGCCCGTAACGATGCGCACCAGATTGAGGCTGTTGGCGCAAAACTGCGTGGCATGATGCCGTGGATTGCAAAATCCCGTCTGGTTGACAAAACCAAGAACTAAGATGCTTGCCAGCTTCTGGTAAGCTTCAAAAAAGGGCCTGTCGGTTTATTCCAGCAGGCCCTTTTTATTTGGCGGGGTGGTATCGTCACGCGCAGGAAAAATGCCGATGGCATGCTCCTGTCTTATGGTGTGGCACGCAAAGATGGTTGAGTCGGCACATGGTAAGGTGTCAGAGTGCCGCCTTGTTGAAAGACATAAATAGTATCGGCATGAGCAATGGTCGCCGGTCTGTGTGCGACCATGATGCGTGTTATTTTCATGGCTCGCAGTGCGTCTGCCACTTTTTGTTCAGTATATTCATCCAGATGGCTGGTTGCTTCATCCAGAAATAAGATTTCAGGACGCCTGTAGAGAGCTCGTGCCAAAATAACACGCTGTTTCTGGCCGCCAGAAAGACTGCTTCCCATATCGCCGACCAATGTTTCAAAACCCATAGGCATATGAAGAATATCGTCCAGAATAGCCGCATGTGCAGCACATTCTCTCAGCCATTCTTCATCCACCTGTTCTGAAAAGCCACTAATGTTATCAGCGATAGATCCAGAAAACAGACCGTCATCCTGTAGAACGCCCGCAATTCGGCTTCGGTAACCTTCTAATGTCAGGCTGGCAATGTTCATGCCATCCAGTTTGATTTCTCCAGAGTCGGTTTGCATGAGGCCCATCAGGGATTTGAGGAACGTTGTTTTACCGCAACCGGAGGGGCCTACAATTGCCACGCTGCTTCCTGCCGGAACATCCAGTGTTACATCGCGGAAAATCCAAGGGTCCTGTGTGCCATAGCGAGCAGAAAGTCCACTACATTGCAACGTGCCTCCTGAGGGCGGCTCTGTCATATCTGATATCAGGGAAGGAGCTGCCATTTCAACGGTTTCAGTCTCTGTCATCACAATATCGGAAATTCGTTCAGTTTGTACGTTCAGCATACGGAGCTGAAAGGCACTACTAATCAGGCTACCAACACGGCTGGCAAACTGGTCTTTGTAAGATAAAAATGCCACCAGCATACCAACAGTCATGTGTCCGCTCATGACGGCTGAGGCCCCCATTACCATCATGACGAGCCGATCTGCTCCAAAAATCAGATCACCTAACCTGCCATAAATAAGGTCATACCGCTGGAGGCGCAGGCGAATATTTATGCTGTCAATCAGAAGATTAAGCCATGTGGTGCGACGACGTTCCCGTAGGCCGAGGAGTTTGACACTTGCCATACCGCGAAGAGTTTCCATAAAATGACTTTGCTGGCGTGCATCAATAACAATCTGCTCTTCAGAAGCCTCGCGATAGAGGCGGTATGTTACCAACCGGAGCAGAATATCCAGCGCTGTTGCGACCATGGCCACCATGCCCAGCCAGCCACCGTAAATAAACAGCATGATGCCCATACCCACAGCCATCAGGCCATCCATCACAGTCTGAACCATATCTGTTGTGATGGTTTTCTGAATAGTACCCAACGCGTTAAAGCGTGACAGCACGTCCCCAACATGCCGTTTGGAGAAATAGTCCAACGGGAGACGGGTGAGATGATCGAACAGACTGGTATTCCACTCCAGCCCGACCCGTGTGCCTAAAATCAGCACCGCCCATTGGCGCACACAGCCTATAAGCATTTGCAACAGCAAAAGAAGTGCCATTCCACAAGCAATAGTTAGAAGCAGCTCATGATCGGATGTTACGACGACTTCATCAATAACTACCTGGGAGATCATTGGCATGATCAGTGCAATGGCCTCCAGCCCCAACGAGAGCGCACCCAAAGCCATCAGGGCAGGACGAAGGCCCGCCACCTGACGGAACAGGTCTCGCAGCCGTAAAGTTTCCCGGTCATCCTGGCGTTGGAAGCTTTCATTCGGAGTTGCCTCCAGAGCAATGCCAGTAAACTCCCGGGAAACGTCCTCCATAGTAAGTGTACGACGGCCAACGGCAGGGTCATGGATGGTGACGGTATTCCCTTTAATTTTTGTAAGCACTACAAAGTGGTTCATGCTCCAATGCAGAACACAGGGAAGCCGTAGGTTCGGGAGGTCTTGCAGGTCCAGTCGCACAGCGCGCGTGGACAAGCCTGCGCTATCCGCTGCGCTGATCAGATTACGTAGGGTAACACCTTTGACAGAGACTGAATAACGCCTGCGAAGCGTGGACAGGTCGATCTGGTTTCCATAATGGCCCATAATCATAGCCAGACAAGCAAGCCCACACTCAGAGGCTTCAACCTGCAGAATAACCGGAGTGCGGGAATGCCATCCAAATTCGAGATGTTTAAGAGGAGATGTCATTGCGCAAGTCCTCCGCTCACCGCGTATAAATTATCGCGCATGCTAATAACGGGATCAAAAATCCATTGGTAAAGTCTTCTGTTATCAATAGCGATATCGGCTTCTACTTCCATGCCTGCTTCCAGCGGTTTTTGTCGGCCATAGGCCTCTACGCTTTGTTGGTCAGGCAAAATACGTATGCGATAAATATCCTGTTGTGCATTCTGGCTACTGCCAGTGCTTATCCCTTGCGTAGATTTACTTAAGTCAGAAGGTTCTGTGGCAGTTACAGGTGCGCGCGTGATTTCTGTGACATGACCACGATACAAGCCGAATCTCTGATACGGAAAAGCAGCGTAGCGTAGCAGTACCGGTTCTCCTTCATGCAGAAAGCCGATAGAGGCGCTATTCACATAAAGCTCTGCTTCCAGAGTATGGCCTGTTGGAAGAAGAGTGAGTAATGTTGTGCCACCAGAAACCTGCTGACCAGGGTTCACACGGATAGCGGTAAGAATGCCATCATCTGGTGCTTGTATAATGCTGCTGCGGTGGCCTTCGCTTTCAGCAATTTGCTGGTCAATCTGTGCAATTTGTTTATCGAGATCATTCAGATCATGCGCTAATTGTCCATTATAGCGGATAAGTTTTGAAGTCAGATCCGCAATTTTTCCTTCACTTTCAGTATAATTTTGTAAAAACTGAGCATGAGTGCTGAGGAGTTGTGCATATGTATAGAGTTGGCTTTGGAATTGTGTTTCCGTTACCAGATGCGCACTTTGAGCACTCTGCATGCGTCTTACGGCACTTTCAACAACGGGAAGGACGCGTGTATCGTTTTCCAGCTGGTGGCCAATATGGTCATGCTGCTGCGTTATGTAACGAATTTGCGTAACCATAGATTCTTTTTCTATGGGGGCATCGTTAGCACGTAATTCTTTCTGTTTTTCCAGAAGTTTATGTTGCTGTACGAGCTGACTGAGAACATGTTTTTGTGTTGGTCCAGAAGACGATGTGGCTTCCAGATCAATTACAAAAAGAACATCCCCTTTTTTTACATGCATGCCTTCTTCAGCATGTTGCTTGAAGATTGTTCCCGTTGTGCCGGCATTGACCGTAATAAGGCCTGAAGGTGGCAGCATAAGCCCCGATGCATGCACACGGCGAGTATAGACACCAAAAATTGTGTAAAGAATAATTAAAGCAACAAGAACAACAGAAAGCCAGGCCACAATACGAATAGATAGTGGCTGCGACATTTGTACTTTGCCAAGCCATGACTGTCGTCGTGATTCAATTGCCTCTCGTCGGAAAAAATCTGATTTCATAAAGAAAATTCAAAAATATGAGAGGAAAAAGATGGTGGTTTGGTTGTGTTTATGTATAGAAATCCGGACAATTTTAAAAAACTGTCCGGATCCCTGTGGAATCAGACTTTCAGAATCTGACCCAGGAGAGACGTAACACCATTTGTGGTGCTGTCCAGACCCGTCAGAACGCCATCACCAATCGTGCCAACGCCGCTTGTTACGGCGGGAATGAGTGCATCAACAGTCTTGTCGAGGCCGCCCAGAATGGTGGCCAGACCCTGATCAACGCCAGCGAAAACGTCGGTCAGCGTTGAACCCAGAGCGGAAGTAAGAGTGCCGCCGGATACCATATTCAGTTCAGATTCATTAAGATTTTTCATGGTATTTTCCTAAAAGGTAATAATTTTGCCTTGTCGGCTTTTAGAAAGTAGTCCCCATAATTATTTCAGGCAAGAATAATTTTAAGATAATAAAAGTAGTAATTCTTTATTTTTTATTAAAAAAGGCAAAATATACTTATTACCAAAAAATATCATTTAGAATTATGTTTCTAATAATAAAACATTTTGAAGTCTTCATGGCTGAATTGCATTTTTGTCGTATCTTGGTCTTGGTGGTTTTGTGTCAGCTATACATTCGTTTTTTAAAAAGATTCTCTCTATAACAGAACTATTTATGAGGTATGTGGCATGAGCGACTCAATATCTATAAGTGCATCCGGAACGTATACGATTAAAAGTCCTAACGAGTCGCTAGTGGTTGACGTCCCTGCATCATTGACTGGAAATATATCTGTCGAGATAAAAAACCCTTCTAATTATCAATATACTTTGTCTCTTTCGACAGATCCTGATCAGTTGTATGGTGGCTATTATAGCGATAGCGATACGACTGTTATCAGTACAGATTTGGCGCAGGATAGCAGTGCAAATCCAAAAGTTTATATTTCATTAGATAATAGTGGAAATTTTCTTAATCTTCCAAAAACGCTTGGTGGGGAAGCGCAGGTAACGTCTCTGAAAACAGATAGCTTCTCAGTGGCTTGTTTTCTAGCGGGTTGCCGGGTGGAAATGGCCTCTGGAAGTGTTGCCGTAGAAAATATTAGCGTAGGTGATAGTGTTATTACCTACGTTAAGGGGAAAAAGGAGCTGCAGCCTGTTGTGTGGGCAGGCAAGTCTTCCTTGCGCGTGAAGAAGGATCTGCCTGATGATCTGGCAGGATATCCTGTTCGCATTGTGCAGGGAGCTTTGGCATCTGCTGTGCCTTCCAGAGATATGCTTGTTACAGCTGATCATTGTTTGTTCTTGGGCGGGAAGTTTGTTCCGGTCAGAATGCTTGTTAATAATAAAAGCATTTTTTATGATAAATCCTATTCATCCTACGATTATTATCATATTGAAACTGCGCAGCATGCGGTGATCAAGGTCGATAATATGCTGACAGAAAGTTACCTTGATACGGGCAATCGTCGTAATTTCGTAACTGGCAAAAACGTTGTGCTTTTTCGAAGTCAGCCTAAAAGCTGGTCCCTGGATGCTGGTGCTCCTTTGGAAACGGGGCGTGAATTTGTGGAGCCCCTCTTTCATTCAATTATGGCGCGGTCTGATCTGGCCTCCGGCCAGTCTGAGCCACAATCACAATATCATTTCACAACAGACCATGAGCTTTATCTTGAAGCAAAAAATGGGCGAAAAATATACCCAGTCAAGACTGTAGGAAATTACGTTTCCTTTTTGGTTCCTATGAATGTTCAGGCTCTTGAAATTGTGTCTCGTTCCAGTCGTCCCTTCGATGTTATCGGTCCTTTTGTGGACGACCGTAGAAATTTAGGTGTGCTGGTTGGAAGTATTGTGGTTTGTCATGCGGATAGAATTACAAACGTAACGACACATCTTTCTCAGGAACCACTTTCTGGCTGGCACGACCTGGAGACTAATTGTCGTTGGACTGATGGGCGGGCTTGTTTGCCGCTTGCAGTGCATGCTGAGGAAGGGTGGACTATGCTTACGCTTGAGATTTTGGCGGCGGGCCCTTACGCTATTGGCCAGAGTGCAGGTGTATCTCTGTCTCGGTTGGCTTGATCTTTCTATAGTAAAAGGCCTTAACGATATAAATAAAAAGGCCTTTTATATTTTTTGCGACGAAATTTTTTCCGCAGATATAATTATAAAATATATAAATATAATTTATAATTATATTTTGTGGTTTAATGCTTGGTGTTTTGGATGCAGCGGATTAACAGCTTGTTATAAAGAGAAAAGGTATAAATAAGATGACCTGCTAGCAGGGAGTTTATATCTGGCGGCAGATAAGTGTATTATAGCATTGATATTTAAGGGGTTAATTTTTAAATAACTCAATGGCGGGATTTTTCACAAAGGGTGAGAAACGATATCTCAAAAATGGAGTGTGCCGATTTTTGGGATGGTGAAAAACTAATGCTTAATACGCTTGCGGATGGAGTTCCATTCGTACGCCGGAAAGGAAAAATGACTTCGCACATCAAAAACTCAGCTTATGGTGACGACAGGAAGAGCCATAAAGCGGGACAGACCAACGGCGAGAGTGCATCAGGTTCCATGAAGCCAGTGGCGCCTGATGCAAGCCTTTTATGCGGTACGCAATTACAAGGACCTGCTGGATGTGTGGGTGTAGAGGATCTGTCTGCTGGTCATAAAATTCTGGGTTATACGGATGGGCAGGAGCGGGCGTATGGCATCGTGCAGGTACAGGTTGCCCATGGCATTACGTTGCCTGGCTTCCCGGATGATGAGGCCGGATATCCTGTTCGTATTCTGAAAGATGCAATTGCGGACGGTGTGCCTGCACGGGATGTTGTGCTGACGCCTGACCATTGCCTGTTTTTTGAAGATAAATTTATTCCGGTTAGCTTGCTGATAAATCGGCTCTCAATTTTTTATGACAGATCATATTCTTCATATAAGGCTTATGCAGTTCAGACTGAGCCTCATGCTGTCCTGATTGCGGAAAGCCTGCTGGTTGCCAGTGCTTTGCCGCCTTGCCCGCATAATCGTCATTGGCATACGCGAACGGATATGCCTGTTGTGACTGATCGTGAAGTTGTTGAACTATTATACTACAGGCTGAAAGCCCGAGCTGAGAGCCTGGGGTTGGAAAGTTTGTTTCATCATCCTGATTTAACCAAGGATCACGATTTAAAGCTGATCACACCTAAAGGGCAGTTTATTAGTAAAGTGATGGAAAAAGATAACGTTCTGACCTTTATGCTGCCGTCCGATGTGCATGAGGTGCATCTTTCTTCCCGCGCAAGTCGTCCTGTAGATGTGATTGGTCCTTTCACCCAGGATAAACGGTATCTGGGTGTACATATCGGAGATGTTATTCTTCTTGATGTCAGAAAACATAAGAAAATAACGGCCCATTTGGATAATGAGTTGACTGGCTGGCATCCATCTGAAAGCGATGAAGGAAGATGGACGGATGGTCATGCTCACTTGCCCATAAAAGGACGGTTACGGAACCGAATGGGGATGTTGTGGATTCAAATTCTTAGAACGATTCCTTATCTCGAAACAGATTATCACGGTCCTCGCAGAAAACATTAAAGTCTCATAAGAGTTGTTCTAAAACGTATAATACTTAATGCTATGAGATATGATGTATACTTAAAGTGTTTTATTGCTGTTTAAGGAAAGATAGGCGTTGTGTTGCCCAGCAGGATGCTGGTTTCATCAGGGCGCCATTCCCCGGTGTTTTCATCGCGCCCTTGCAGCACGAAGCGTGGCGTGGCGGTGCCGCGTTGTTTGAGGGCGTTTTGTAGAAACGGCTGCATGTCATCAGGCTGTTTGCGGTTGATCAGGCAACACAAAGGCGTTTCAGGGAACGCAGATAACAGATGCGCAGAACTGTTTTCCCCTGCAAAAATAATCACGGGGTCCTGTTTACGGTGGGCCATATGGAGATGAATAATAGCGGTTTTTCCAACCCCGAACGGGAAAGGATAATTGGCTTCTTCAGTCAGGCTATATACTTTTTTATGCTGCGTCAGGCGCGCACCAAAAATATGCTCTCTGCGTAAATTGTAGCCATATTCAGCAGATGTCGCGAAAATTGCGACACTTTCTTCTAGAGAAGACGTGCAGATAATCGGGTCGATGCCCTGCTCCTGCAAAATCTGGAACAGGTCTGCCATTTCCGGTGTCAGGCGCAGGGTCTGTGTGATGGTCACGCTCAGGGGGCCGGTTTTGCCGGGCCGGGCGGCGGGGCTTTTCCATAGTACCCGCTCAATGGACTGACCGAGGGCAATTTCATTGGCAGCGCGGGTCAGCGCCACAACATCCTGCACGGTTTGTCCAGCCAGCAGGCGCACCAGTCCTCTTTGTGCTGTTTCCTCCCCGTGTGTGGCGCGTAAAGCCTGATGATACAGAACCATTCTTGCTCGGAAGGCCTGTAGTGCGGGGTCCTCTATTAACTCTTCACGCGGCAGCGGGTGCGGCATGTGGCCGTAATGTGCTGCCAGCGCCCGGTAGTCTTCCAGAATATCGTGGATCAGATCAGAAAAAATGATCGGCTGCCCGGCCAGATTTTTAAAAGGGGCGGGGAGCGGCTTGTCTGCGCCACCTGTATGCAGCAGATGCCGGAACTGATCCGCCGGGAGCAGGAAGCTGAAATGTTCCAGCATGTAATGGAACAAGGTTTCCTGCACGTTGCCAACAATGGCCGTCTCATCCCAGTCAAACACCGCATAGGGGCGCTGGTTGGCATCATAGCCTTCAGCATACTGGCCGTGTGCATCCATAACGCTTTGCAGAGCCGCCCGCGTGGCCGGGGCCCATTTCAGAACTTCCAGCGTGGGAGGGGGCACATCGGACGTCATCATCGGGGATGCGGCCAGCGCATTGCGCGGGAGGGCCAGAAGACCGGTCAGGCCAAGACCAAAAGAGCGGCGGGAGAGAAACGGCAACATACGGTTTCCGGAGTGTCGAACACTGATTTGATCACACGAGACGGAAAGAGTGCCTGATGTTCAGGGGTCTGTCACCGTCCGAAAACTTGAAAGTGTTTAATCAGGAAGATCGTGCTTAACCTGAAAGACTGCTGTTCAGAGCAGATGAAGAGCACAGAGCAATACCGGCCGCACGCAGAGTGTTGAGCGTTGGTGTGAGGTCCGAGGCGATGCCCCGACAGGCGTCTGTGAGCACAACTGCCTGAAAGCCTGCTGTGCGGGCATCCAGCGCACTGGCCTGCACGCAGTAATCCAACGCTAGTCCGCACAGAAAAACGCGGGAGATGCCGTTGTGCTGTAACAGGGCGGCGAGAGATGTGCCGTGTGTATCTGCGCCACCAAAGGCGGAGTAGCTGTCCTTATCCGCCTCAGTGCCCTTGAAAACAGCCTGTGTGCGGGCAGGAAGGGCCAGATCAGCTGAAAGGGCAGCACCATGTGTCTGCGCGACGCAATGCGGCGGCCAGGGGCCGGGCGGTGTTGCGGTTTGAAAAGAGACGTGCTGCGCCGGGTGCCAGTCTTGCGAGGTGACAATCAGGCCAAAAGGCAGGCAAGACAGCTGCTGTATGACGGGCAGAATGGCATCCCCTTCGGGCACGGCAAGCGCGCCACCGGGTAGAAAGTCATTCTGCACGTCAATAATCAGCAGAGCATCCTCTGGGCCGGGTGACAGATGCGTCAACTCCGGCTCAGGACTTTGCAGGGGAGGCGTAGTTCCTGAAACCATGGGCACGTCCTCTCCTGCATTGTAGTGTTCGTGACGTTCGTTGGCCTCAGGCGCCGCTGGGAACCAGACGGGCAAGAACCTGCGGGCGGCCAATCAGCGGCAGAAGG
>NZ_CALLXM010000011.1 GCF_937875265.1 uncultured Acetobacter sp.
ACTTGCTCAGCCAGTCTTCTTCTTCGTCCTCATGGTGCGCCACGGCGGCATTCCCATGGCTAACCGGTGCTTTCGGGCGCAGGGGGCGCACAACCTTGGTTTCCGGCAGCTCTGGTTCCGGCGTTTCCACATCCCCATAAATGCGGGCCAGCTCATGCTCTGTGATACGCTTTTCGGCCTTTTGAAGATCTTTTGTAGACCTTTTGAACGCCTTGTAAGCACGTGCATGGCTCTGCGCTGCCTGCTGGTCAGCAAAGCCCGCCTTCTCAACACAGGCAGCTGCCCCCAGATATGTGCCATCAATCCGATAGACATGCAGGTCATCCTGCAAAGCCTGCGGATCAAACCGCACCACAACAGATGTGCCGCAATGCTGGTGCAGGAACTCCGACCAGTAACGGTTGCCTGCCAGCTCAATCACGCCATCCCGGCGCGCTGCGGTAACACTTTCCGCCGCCATCAGGCACAGCCTGCGCTGCTCCTCCGTTGCCGTGGTGATTTCCCCACGGTTCGCAGCCGCCTGATAGCTTTCCATGAAAACGTCATCAAAGCTCCGCTTACCCTGGCACACATCAGACCGGCGCCCCAGACGGGCATTGTGCTCACGGATACCCTCGGAAACCACTTCCAGAAACACATCCAGAGGCACGGCGGATGATCCATAATTCTCTGGCTTGCTGGTCACGGTGTTGCCCGTATAAGCCCCTGCAAAACGGGGGTGTTTTGCCAGATCACCAGCCAGATCACGCCATGCCCGTTCAATCGGTTTGGAGCGTCCACTGTATGGTGTCGCCCAATGCACTTCGACCCCCAGCAGTGGCAGAACGCCCATGGGTTCATCATCACGCACCTTGAACCGGTAGCGGTTCTGTACACCGCCTGTCAGCCATTTGGACGCAAAGTTTCGCCCATTATCCAGCCAGCATTTTTTCGGAATGCCGTATTTGGCAACCATGTCACCAAAGGCGAGACGCACACACTCTTTGTTTTCCGACACATCCACGCGCCAGGACAAAATCTTGCCGCTGTAAATGTCCTGAAAGCCCACTAAAACGGGCCTTACAATCGTCTCCTTTCCGTTTTCGACCCACTTTACAAACACGTCGAACTTATGACCGTCCGCATTCACTGCTTCCAGAGCATGGAACACAGCATGGTCGCGCTTCTGTGCAGGAAACATCACCTTCAAAGCCTGTTCTCCCTTGCGGCAAAGCGTCAGCAGCTCCGGCGGCAGATTATCCATCCGACGCTTCAGGGTTTTGGAAGAGGGCAGCTTCCATCCGCGTTCTTTTGCCAGGCCTTCCAACCGGCGCATGCAGGCATTAAACGTCGGAGCTTCCAGCCGCAGATAATCGGCTTTCAGAATGTCCCATGCTTCCGTCGGACACTCCACCTGCTCAGCCCGCTTGGCATAGTGGGGCGCAAGCCCTGCCAGCCAGTCGCACCGGTTCAGGCCACGCACATCGCGATACCAGCGCATGATGGTGGTAGCCCCCACACCTTCCATGCGGGCAATCTGCAAAACTGCAATTTTCTTGCGGCATCCTGCATCCACCAGCATTTCCACCGCCATGACGATGCGGTGCGCCTTCTTCGCCCGGTCCTTCAGACTGTCAGGGAGCGCATCGTAACGCTGCCAGATATCCTGACGCTCACGCACCTCTAGCTCGTCCGCTACAACAGGCGCTGCGTCCTGGGCTTTAATGGCCAGAGCTGCACGGGCAGGCAGTGGAAGGACGAATGGCGTGAATTCATATCCTCCGCCTTTGCCAGAACGTTTCCGCCATGACTTTCCCTCGTTCTCAGGGGCCATCCAGTTTTCAGCATAGCAACGCTCACGCATATTGCGTTCGGTGCCTGGAAGATCTGGAAGCGCCATGCCGGCCAGCTCAGTCAAAGAGAACCACTGAACACTGCTCAGCATCAGAACCTCCCACCAAGCTTGCGCCGCAAACCGCTTTCCAGTCTGCTCAGCTGTTTTTTGTGCTCAGCCACAGCGGCCAGATCAATCAGCGGCAGCAAGCTACGGTCAACCACTGTCCAGCCACGCGGCTCAGCAAGCAGTTCCAGCAGGCGACGATCCTGCGTGGCGCCAATAAGGGCATCAAAGCGGGGAACGCTGATCTGATGATCTTCCCGCTGGCCGCTGGCATAGGCGTTAAGCATGTTGATGCTGACAGGCCGCTCCAAAATATCGCTCATCCGTTCAGCAACCTCGGACCGAGCTTTTCCACACTCATCCAGCGTCACGGAAATTGCCCGCGACAACCGAAATCCAAACGAATTGCCGCGGATCAGGCGCGGGTCATACCCGGCGCTGACAATAGGAGGCACCCAATCCAGAAGAGAAAGCTGCCTGTCATCAGATTTCCGGCTCATGCAGCCTCCTTCACCGCCAAGGCAGTGCTGCGCAGAGACGCATCCAGAGACAGGATTTCCAGAAAGACATCCTGTCCGCAGTCTAGCGCCCACAGAAGATCAAACAGCATGATGACCTTGACCGAACGCTGACCAGTTTCAGCGCGCGCGACAGATACCTTGCAGCGTCCGCTTTCATGCGCCAGCGCCTCAATGGTCATACCGCGCGCCTGACGTTCCCGCCTGATGATCTTCCCGATCTCAGCAGACAAAGTGTCACTCATGCCGCATCCTCCAGATCGAGAGCGGGAGCGAGAAACTCATGGAAGCGCAACTTCGTGGCCTGATCGGCTTTATTCCAAAGCGCCACCAATTTGTCATAGGTGGTAGGAGGGGCTTTTTTCGGCTGGTTTTTCAGTTGCCGGATGATCTCTGAAATATTCCTGATCGTCGGCCACTGGTGCACAGCCTCAGCAATTTGCCTCTGCATATCAGGCGTTTCTTTGGCAAGAGCATCCAGTTGCGCACCGCTATCAGCCAGCCATGTGCTGGAAATTTTCTCACGCACGTCAGGCATAATGTGCTTAAATCGAGAAATAGAGCGATCGATTGTCTGGCGGGACAACCCGAGCTTCTCGGCGGTTGCTTTACTGAAGGTCGGGATCAAATGCTCAAGCTTGAGCATTTGATCTGACTTCCGATCTCCGCCCGCCTGAACCTCAGGATGCAGCTTCTGATAAACGTCCTGCCTGCGGGCGAGAAACGTTGCGCGATCCAACGCATTCAACTCGCGGCGGCAGAGATTTTCGTCAATCTCCAGCAACTCCGCTTCTTCGTCCGTAACTTTCTTGATTACGCACCAGGCATTCTCAATCTGCGCCAGTCGCAGCGCCTCAAGGCGATGCCCACCGGCAATCAGCTTGTAGCGTTTCCCAGCTTTCCGCACTTCAATCGGTGTGCGCTGGCCTTCTTCCTGCATGCTGGCGGCAATCATGCCTGCATAGTCAGAGTCAATCGTCCGCAGGCGTTCGCCAACGTCAATCAGCGATACTGGAATAGACGCCTGATCTGGCAGGTTTGCATTCGGGGTCTGCTTGGTTTCCATGTTCATGCCGCCACCTCATTTTGACGGTGCGCAGCACGCGGCAGCGCAGTAGGAATACGGGCAGCAGTCAACGAAATAGGAGAGCCATCATGATGATACCGCTGCGGCCAGATGTCCTGCGGCTTCCGTTTCAGAGCCTTCGCAATTTCCCGCTCTATCGGAACCGAGTATCCGTGTGTGGAAATCGTTTTACTCACGGCGCGGCTGTCACGCCCTATCAGAACGGAGAACGCAGCCAGAGAACCATACATCTTCCGCAGCGCGGCTTTAATGTCCTCTAGGTGCATTCCAATGGGCTTTTGTGCCATAAAGTGTAGCTCCTGATTCGAGGGCGGCTGCAACCGCCCTTTTTCTTCAACCCCATTCCAGCGACTTCTTGCCGCTGTCACTTGTCGCGAGGTGTTCCGTGAAACTACTACATGCGAGCTTTACGGCAAGCGTAAAAAAGCACATCCGAGTTTTTAATTGTGGATATCCTGTGGAAACAATTCGCAAGTGACTGATAAAAAAGAAACATCCGCATTAGAAGCAGCTGCAGATCCGACCATCCGAGTTTCGGAAAAAAACTCGGATGCGATTGATACGGATATTTTGATTGCTCGGTTGCGAAATGCCATCCAGATGGGGGGAGGCAACAAGCTCGTTTCCGCCCGATCAGGCGTGCCTCTAGGATCCCTTACAAATTACCTCAAGGGCAGACAAATGCCGCTTTCCACGGCCTTTCGCATCTCTCAAGCTTGCGGAGTGCCTATGGACTGGCTCGCTGGGGGCGGGGAAATCGCGGAAGATAAGGGAAACAGATCTTCTCTTGCTGTCCCTCTTGTGGCGCGAAGGATAACTCAGGCCGTCAATTATAATATTGCCTACGTTGATTACTACAACGTGGCGGCTTCTGCTGGTTACGGATTATGTGCGGACGACGGAGTTAATCCTGAGAAAGTTGCTATTTCCCTTCATTTTCTTAAGCAAGATCTTGGTCTTGATCCGCAACACGTCATAATGCTGGAGACTAGCGGCGACAGCATGGAACCTACTTTAAGATCAGGAGACCGTCTCCTAGTGGACACGAGACGTCAGCATATTCTTGATGGGGTCCACGTCTTAGTCGTGAACGGTGGTTTGCTCGTAAAAAGACTATCGTCTGAGCCAAGCGGAAAGATATGCATCGCCTCTGATAACCCGCTCTATAAAGAGTTCCTTACAGATTCCTCTCGGTTCCGCTGGGGCGATCCTGATGGAGATGATGCAATCACGGTAATCGGACGGGTGGCGTACAGACTACAGGCGATGTCATGACAAGAGAAGACAATCATTCATCTATGAAACTTATCAGAAGAGTGCTTCTTATTGTTTTCATACCAATAATTTTTTTAGGCGTAATAGGATTTTTTATAAATTCAGATGATGTTTATTATGATTATGACTTCTCATCCAAAGAATATAAACATCCAGTTCTGCATGTAGGAAACGTCCCCAAAAATGTAGCACCAATCGCCCAAAAGGCATTTGATGCACTCTTGAATGCTTGTCCTGGATTAAAAGCAGCCTCTTCCCGAGGAGAAACATGGAGCATGATAGATTTCCCACATGGTTTAGGGGGTAATAGTGAACTAAAAAATGTATCTTTTCTATTTGAAACAGATATTGATGATGAAGTGTTTGCGAAATTTCCTAAAGGTTTCCATGACCCACAATGGGGAAACCATATCATGTATCGTATTGATCTTGTAAATCACGGGGTATGGATGGACTGGCCTACAGATATATGGCTTTGCCACGAATCTTTATTTGGGGAAAAATCAAGAGACGAAGATTTTATAATGGGCTACCAGCGGACATGGCATCAGACCAATATGTTCAAGTCTATCCCTGATATGCCGCAAATGATAATGTGATCCCTTCACAAGCGTGACTTTCGGCTTCTGTTCGGGGCGCTGACCACTGTAGCCTTGGGTATGGCTGGATTGATGGCCAAAGGGTTTCAGTGGCTCTAATGCGGTTTTAAAAGGGTCTTAAAAGGCCCTTCTTCAGAATGGAACTCTTTGTGGGTAGGGTTCCAAATTTGGCGTCCTTTTTGCTGAAATCCCATTTTGGTTCCAGACATCCCCCACCGGCACAATCATAAGGGTATTAATTGCCCAATTATGCTGACACTAGCGGTTTGCCTCGGGTTTCATCCCATCAAATCCCCGCTGATCCCACATAATCCCGGTTTCCCAGTAGTTCCATTCCCTGTGTCCCCTTACAGCCAGCGTTGCTCAATGCGGCAACCTAATAGCCCACGCCCATATGGCGGCAACCGGGGGGGCATCTTATTTCACGTCCCGTGACCACGAACAAATCACAGTCGCCGCTTTCCTTAACGTGTTCATTGCATGGGAGGAATTTATAGAAGCTTCGATTGGCGACTTCATGATGGGCGAAGCGACTATGAATGGAGGTCAACCGGTTAGGTATGTCACCCCACCGACACGTGATCACGCTGGAAAGATGGTCATCCACATGAACCGCTATTTCGACTACGCCAATCACGAGAACATAAAAAAACTAGCGAATCTCTACTTTGACACTGGCTACCCGTTCAACACCCCAATAAACAGTCTTACACAGGAACTTTCTGACCTAAAAATCATGCGGAACGCTTGCGCTCACATGTCGTCTACGACGAAAGCTGCGTTAGAAGGGCTAGGACTTCGTATTTTTGGAAGCCCACAGGCTGGTATTACAGTTTACCAGATGCTCACGGCAGAAGACCCTCGAACGAATCCAAAGGTGACTGTCTTCGCAGCCTACTGCGATAAGCTTCTCGTTACGGCTGAATTAGTAGCACTGGGCTAACGCCGTAGCCTTTTTTCCCAAAGAGTCATTCTTGACGCTTGATTTCGAGCATGGGGCCAACCATTCTCCCTCAAAATGCGCCCAGAATGCCTTCGCATCTTCCTCCAAGGCAATAGAGGAAATCGCAGCGAATTAAGCAGGCCGAAAGCTTTGCTGGATTTGACGAAATCGGCCTTCAATGGCAAAAGTGGCGGCGCTTAACAGTCTAGCATTTATGTCCGTTATACGAAAACCTATTCATTGTCACGTATGCCCTACATGCAGCGAAAGCAGAAACCCTCATTTTCTTCAGTTTATTATAAAATCTATTTATTTCATGAAATTTAAGAAGTCATATAATTTTTTGATAAAGGAGACCACAACACATCAATCTCCGTCTCCGCAAAAACCTGCACACCATTTGCGCGGAGGAGGGCTGTGGTGACGCCAGTGCCGGGGTGTTTTTTGCCTTGAAAGGTGCCGTCGTAAATGTGGGTGCTGCCGCAGGAGGGGCTGGCGTCGGTCAGGATGGCAAACTGGCAGTTATGTTCCTGCGCCAGAGCAAGTGCTGCTTTGGCTCCGGTAAGGAACTGGGCCGTGACATCAGCCCCGGTGGTATCCTGCACGCGGGCGGTGTTTGCCAGCACGGCCTCACCGGACTGGCCGTGCGTAATTTCAGCAGGAGGGCGCGGAGTGCTGAACCCGGCGGTCACTTCCGGGCAAATCATGACCAGCTGCCCCGCCTTCTGCCATGCGCTCAAAGCCGGGTGCAGCACAGGCTTTGCTGAGCCGTTATAGCGAACCGGGCGGCCAAGCAGGCAGGCGCTAATCAGAATTTTGGGTTTTGCCACGGGCCGACCTTTCTGCGTGATGCTGTGGTATTTTCTTACAGAAAATGAGACCAGGGAAGCCCCCACGCGCTCACCTCTTCCCGTCAGGTAGGCCTAAGCCCGGTATTTCTCTGGAATCAGGGGCGGAGTGCACGTGTCAGAATGGGCATAATTTACCCTCATGGCCTTGAAATTACCCATAAGACGCAGGACTTAAAGGGACAGGTGCGTCTTGCACATTATGGTTACAACAGACAATCAGGGATAGTTATGGAACATCAGGTCAACTCAGTGTGGGGCCAGCTGAACACGTGGATCCCCACAGTATTAGGCTATACCGGGCAGGTTATTCTGGCCCTTATTGTACTTCTGGTCGGCTGGAAGATCATCAATCTGGTCACCCGTGCCATGGGCCGGATGATGGCCGCAAGCCATATTGAACCAACATTGCAGGGCTTCCTGCTGAGTGTTGCCGGCCTGCTGATGAAGGCGCTGCTGCTGATCAGCGTTGCCTCCATGGTGGGGATCGCCACAACATCCTTCGTGGCCGTTCTGGGTGCTGCCGGTCTGGCCGTGGGTATGGCCTTGCAGGGAAGCCTCGCCAACTTTGCCGGTGGCGTGCTGATCCTGCTGTTCCGCCCCTTCAAGGTGGGTGATTCCATTGTTGCTGCTGGCAGTGCAGGCACCGTGGAGTCCATTGAAATGTTCCGCACAGTGCTGCGTGATACGACGAATGACCTGATTTATGTGCCCAATGGCACGCTGTCGAACAATGTGGTGATCAACAGTTCACAGTCCGACAAGCTTCAGGCTTCTGTCACACTGTTGATTGACTATAATGATGATATCGACAAAGCCCGTGCCCTCCTGCTTGGCGCTGTGGAAAATGACGTGCTGGTTCTGAAAAACCCTGCTCCGTCCGTCGGGTTCCTGCCGCAGCCTGCTAATATTGCCGTCACCCTCAGCTTCTGGTGCGCCCCCGGCAACGTCACGCCGCTGGTTGGCAAATATTCTGAAACTGCTATTCAGACACTCAAGCGTGAAGGCTACCGTCTGGGCACCACCACCCGTGCGGCTCCGGTTAGCTGAACGACTAACCCTTTAGCGCACACGCTCCCGCAGGATACTACGAGGTGCCGTTCTTATTCTGCGGAAGCGTTGTGTAGTCTGGCACTTTTGCGAGTGCCAGAAGGGCGTCCAGATTAATGTGCGCTTCCAGATGGTCAGCCAGTGCATCAAGGGCCTGCTCCACAACATCATCATGATGCGCGGGAAGTGCTGCCTCATACCATGCACCACCGGGGCGGAAAGCCGCCCCTCCGGCACGGGCCAGCAGCGCCAGCCGGGCAGCGCGCCCGCCAAAAACACCATGCAGATACGTGCCATAAACCTGACTGCTGGCAGAGATTGCGCCCTCCCCTACCCCGTTCAGCACAAGCAGCGGACGCGCACGGTCCGCCCCTGTTGTATGGCCAATATGCATTTCATATCCTGAAACAGGAGCGTCTGTTCCGGCAAGACTGCCCGATGCGTCTTCCAGATGCTTGTCTTCACTCAGCACGGTTTCCACCGCCAGCAGCCCGAGGCCCGGTGCGCTGCCAGGGGGGCCTTCCATGCCGTGGGGGTCTGCCACACTCTGCCCCAGCATCTGATACCCGCCGCACACCCCCATAACATGCCCGCCCCGTGCCAGATGTGCCGCAAGGTCATCCGCCCAGCCTTCCGCACGGAACGTGGCAGTATCCTCCAGCGTGCCTTTGGAACCGGGCAGCAGAACAAGGTCACACTCCGGCAGGCGTTGCCCGCGCTGCACGGGCAGAAGCTGTACGCCTGGTTCTGAACGAAGCGGGTCCAGATCATCAAAGTTTGCAATCAGGGGCAGAAGCGGCACGGCAATGCGCAGGCGCGGCGCAGAATAACCATCCCCGTTATGCACAGGGATGTACACAGGCTCTGCCTTAGCTCTCGCACGCGGGGCCGTGAGGTTTGCAAGCAAGTCGGCGGCGTCTTCTGCCGGAAGGGCGCGGACGGTGGGCAGGTCCGGCACAAGGCCGAGGGCCGTCCAGCCTGTGCGCTGTGCGATGAAGTCCATCCCGTCATGAAACAGTGAGATATCACCGCGCATTTTATTGACAATAAACCCTTTAATGCGCTGCGCATCCTCTGGGGAAAGCACAACCTGTGTGCCAACCAGACTGGCTATTACGCCGCCACGGTCAATATCCCCCACCAGAATAACCGGGGCATTCACGGCCTCAGCAAAGCCCATATTGGCAATATCACGCGCCCGCAGATTGATTTCTGAAGCGGAGCCAGCACCTTCCACCAGCACGAGGTCTGCTTGCTCGGCCAGATTTTGAAAACTTTCAACCACGATAGGAAGAAGCGTGTCTTTCCGGCTTTGATAATCTCGTGCACCGAGGGTGTTACGCACCCGCCCCCGCACGACAAGTTGTGCACCCGTCTCACCTTGCGGTTTAAGCAGCACCGGGTTCATGTCCACCGTGGGGCGCACCCCGCAGGCCCGCGCCTGTAGCGCCTGTGCGCGGCCTATTTCCCCGCCATCTGCCGTAACAGCCGCGTTATTAGACATGTTTTGCGGTTTAAAGGGCCTCACCCGCAGGCCGCGGCGGGTAAAAGCCCGCGCCAGACCCGCCACCAGAGTTGATTTCCCCACACTTGAGCCCGTTCCCTGCACCATAAGAACGCATGCGCTCAAAATTCCACTCCCTGCTGGGCACGGACGCCATCACGAAAATGGTGTTTGACCAACGCCATTTCCGTAACCAGATCAGCCGCATCAATCAGGTCCGGTTTGGCATTGCGGCCAGTAACGACCACATGCTGGCCGGGAGGACGGGCTGCAAAAGCCGCGAGAACCTCTGGGAGGGACAGATAATCATACCGCAGGGCGATATTCAGTTCATCCAGCACTACAAGGGCAACATCGGGGCGGGAGAGTGCATCCTTGGCAACAGCCCATGCCTGCTGGCAGGCGGCGATATCACGCGCACGGTCCTGCGTTTCCCACGTAAACCCTTCGCCCAGAGAATGAAATTCCACAAGGCCGTTAAAGTGCTCAAGCGCCCGGCGCTCGCCCGTGTCCCACGCCCCTTTAATAAACTGCACCACCACCACGCGGCGGCCATACCCAACGGTGCGCAGGGCCAGCCCGAAAGCCGCGGTCGATTTCCCTTTACCCGGCCCGGTATGGACCATGAGCAACCCTTTTTCGAGCTGTTTGCCAGCAACTTCCTTATCCTGCACCGCCTTGCGCTTTTGCATTTTTTCGCGGTGGCGAGCTTCGGTATCTGGCGAGGATGATGGCACAGAAGAAGTCATGAAAGAGTTTGCCCCGTATCGGCTTTAGGAAAAGTAACGCTGATATCAGCGGCGGTCGGGCTCACGTTACGCGGCCAGAGCGGGAGTGCGGGGGCTAACGGACTGCCCTCCGCCACGGCATCAGGCTGGATGCCGGATTGCGCATTGACCATAAACAGTCGCGCAAAGCCCTGCGGCATGGAGGGTGCCAGCAGTGCGGGCGGCGCACCAGCGGCTAAAGCACTGAGCACCCGCAACGGGCCACCATGAGACAGCACACAGGCAGAGATGCCGGCCTGCTGCACATCCTGCCAGAAGGACAGAACGCGACGGCACAATGTGCGCCCGCTTTCCCCACCCGGCGGCACAAAACCTTCCGGGTCCGCCGCCCATGCGTCCAGCTGGCCGCGATCAATATCGTCCCACGGCTGGCCTTCCCACTCGCCAAAATCCATTTCCGCCAGCCGCGCATCAATACGCAGCTCCATTCCGGCGGAGGCCGCCAGCTTTCGGGCCATCTGCTCACACCGTGCAGCGGGAGAACTGTATAACACCTGGCAGACCGCACCCTGTGCCAGTACGGCCAGCCCGGATGTCACCCGTTCCCACCCCGGGCGCAGGGCGACATCCTGCCGCCCGTAACACACGCCCTCCGGCACCATAACGGGTGCGTGGCGCACTAATAAAACAGGGAAAGACTGCGCCATTTTTCTCTCCTCAGGCAGAAGCATCTGGTCTGTGCCGTTCTATCGGTTCTGCGCATTTGTCGCAGCCCCGGTTTCAGGCATGGCAGAATGTGGGGGCGGCCCCGAGGGACCACAAGCCAGCACATGGAAAAATGAACCGGACACACTCCCCCTGCGCCCACCGCAGGCACCGAGGTCGGTGCCATCCCCCGCCCGCAGCTGTGCCAGCGGGGCATCCGCCCCGGCATCCAGCACTGTTGCATAATGGAATTCATGCCCGCGCAGAGTGGTGCCCGCAGGCCCCAGCACGGACGGTGCCAGCACCATGGCCTCCCGATACCCCAGATTAAGCTTGCGCCGCGCAAAGGAAGTGACATGCCCCAGCAGACCTGTCATGCGGTGGCGGGTGCCCTGTGCATCTTCCAGCGCCTCACCCAGCACCATGAAGCCCCCGCACTCCCCATGCACCGGGCGGGTCTGGGCAAACGTGGCCAGCCCGTGCCGGAACTGCTCAGCAGCAGCCAGCTGGCCTGCATGGAGTTCCGGGTAGCCTCCGGGCAGCCAGCAGACATCACAGGACGGGTCCGGGGCTTCATCCGCCAGTGGAGAGAACGGCACCAGCTCCGCCCCGGCCTGCTGCCAGAACAGCGCCAGATGGCCATAAAGGAAGGAAAACGCGGCATCATCCGCCAGAGCAATGCGCTGGCCGGGTGGCGGGAGCGCACCGGGGGGCAGCGCCGTTGCCGGGTGGGATCCGGAAAAACCTGTGTCTGGCAGAAGGTTTTCTGGCAAAGGCTGCGCGGTGGCGAGAATGGCATCAAGGTTGAGTTCGCGCTCGGCTTTATCCGCCAGATCTTCCAGCCAGTCTGTCAGCCCCTGATGCTCCCGCGCCTGCACAAGCCCCAGATGCCGCTCCGGCAAGGGCGTGCCGGGCTGGCGCAGCAGAGTGCCACACACAGGCAGACCGGCCGCCTGAATAGCCCCTTCCGTCAGTCTGGCATGACGCGGGGAAGCCACCCGGTTGAGCACAACACCCGCTACCTGCACGTCCGGCTGCCATGAGGCAAAGCCATGCGCCACAGCCCCGACCGTCTGGCCCTGACCGGAAACATCCAGCACCAGCAGCACAGGAATACCAAACCGGGATGCAATATCCGATGGTGCGCCGCGTGACCCATCGGGGGCCACCAGCCCGTCAAACAGGCCCATAGCGGATTCCACCACCACAAGGTCCACATCCTGCCGGGCGGCCTCCAGCGTGGCCTCCAGCAGTGCCGGGGGCATGCACCAGCTATCCAGATTAAGGCCGGGGCGGCCGGTAAGCGCAGCATGGAAGGCCGGGTCTATATAGTCCGGGCCGGTTTTAGCGGCTCCTACACGGATGCCGCGCCGCCGGAAGGCCGCCAGCAAAGCCAGCGTGACAGTGGTTTTCCCTCCGCCGGACCGGGGGGCTGCCACCATAATGGCCCGCGCGCTCATGCCCGGCCACCGCGTGCGTATAATGCGAGATCTCTATAAAAGTTTTCTGGAAAAGAGGAGCCCCCCCACCCGCCTGAAGGCGCTTGTGCAGCCTGTTGCCCCGCCATGGACGTTTCTGAAAGGCTGATGGGCAGCAGCGCAGGACGACCAACGCTTTCCAGCACCTGCGCCACGCTATTGCCGCGAGGGTGCCACAGGCCGCGCTTCCAGACATCGGCAAAACGAGCACGCATGGCTTCTCGCGCTGCCGGGTTTTCACGCTGGAGGAAGGCATCACAGGCCTCATTACCCAGTGTTGCTGCAAAAACCATATCAAACTGCTGGTCAAACCGCTCCGACAGGGTTGCGGCAAAGCCGTGCAGAGCGTCCAGCCCACGGGCCAGTTCCGCCGCACCTGCGTAGCTGTGCCGCTGCATGCCCTCAATCCAGCGCGGGTTGGCCAGCCGGCCACGCACAATACGGGCCACTTCCTGCGCCGTGGCCCGCAGGCGGGGCGTGTCCGGGCGTGAGGTGTCCCCGTGCCACAGGGCCGGAGTTGCGCCCAGTGTTGCGGCTGCGGCAGCCAGACCACCTTCATGCGCAGCGTTTTCCGGGCTTTCCAGCATATCTGTTTCAGCGTGGTCCTGCACGTGCAGCACGGCATCCGCCTGCCCCAGAAGGCTGGCCAGAGCGGCGGCATCCTGCCCGCCGTCTCGCCCGCCGCCATAGGTCCATGCGGAACCATCCAGCCATGCCTGCCCGAGGGCGGCCTGATCCGCCCATGCGCCGGTTTGCAAAGCCTCTTCCACCCCAGTGCCGTAGGTGCCTGCTGCGGCCCCAAAAATACGGGCGGTGGCACGGGTGCGAGCCTCCCCTTCCAGCCCGTGTGCGCTGGCGGCCAGAGGGTTCCATTCCGGTGGTTCCCGGCGGTTAGCCACGGCACTCACCACCTGATCAAACAACGCGATCTGATCCGGGAAAGCATCACGGAACAGGCCGGAAATACGCAATGTCACATCCACACGGGGGCGATTAAGCAGCGGCAGCGGGATAATTTCAAACCCGCTGACATGCCCGGTGCCTGCGGCCCGCTGCACCGTAACACCCATAAGCAGGAGGGCCAGCGCCATATCCTCACCGCCCGTGCGCAGGCTGGCAGAGCCCCACAGATCCATGACCAGACGCGTCAGCGGTTCACCTTGTTCCTGCAAATGCCGTGTGAGCAAAAGCTTTTCCATTTTTGCCGCCAGCATCATGGCGGAGGGCGTGGGCAGTGCGCGGGGGTCCAGCGTGAACAGATTACGCCCGGTAGGCAGCACATCCAGCCGCCCACGTGTGGGGGCACCCGCCGGGCCAGACGGCACAAACCGGCCCGCGAGGGCCGCCAGAAGGCCCTGTGCTTCCGCCGGGCCGCTGAGGCGGATACGGTTTGCAATATCGTCTTTTAAAGTCTGATTATCTGCGCTGGATGTTTTCTGCGCCCCCTCCTGCCCCGTGCAGGCCTGAAAAATAGCCTGAGCAAGACTGTCTTGTTTGGGGGCAGGCTGACCAAAAATATGCAGGCCATCACGGATTTGCAGATCTTTTACGTCACACAGATAGGCATCCAGACGGGCCAGAGCCTCGGCATCACCATCCTCACCGGGGCGCACACCGCTTTCTGAAAGAACACCGATGCAGGATGCTTTTTCCAGAATGTCCTTACGCAGCAAAGCCCCTCGGCGTATGTCCAGACCGTCGGCCTCCGCATATTCATCAATCAGCCGCTCCAGCGCCTGCATCTCCGGGGAGAGGTCTGCCTGCATGACCGGAGGCGTCATATGCCCAATGGTCACAGCCCCCAGCCGACGTCTGGCTGTGGCGGCCTCACCCGGATTATTGACAATAAACGGGTAGATAACGGGCATGTCCCCCGTTAGCACAGCAGGCGCGCAGGAGGCTGAAAGGGCAGCAGCCTTGCCCGGCAGCCATTCCAGCGTGCCATGTGTGCCCAGATGCACCATGGCATCCAGCCGCCTGACCACACGCAGCCACAGGTAAAACGCCACATAAGCGTGACAGGGCGGACTGTCCGGGTCATGATAGAGAGCTTTCCGGTCAGCCTGCCGCCCTCTGTCCGGTTGTACAGCGAGCGTAATATTTTCCAGCTCTACCGCCCGCAAATGAAAAATACCGTTCTGTACAGCAGGATCCTGCTCAGGCTCACCCCATGCCTGTGTGACAGATTCCATGAACCCAGCATCCAGCCCGGCTGCCAGTGCACGATATGTCGCAACACAGATCAAAGGCCGGGGAACGGTTTGAGCCAGCAGCAGCACAAGCTTTTCCGGACCGGGCAATGGCAGCGAACCAGCCTGATACCCCTCCCCCTGTAACAGGGTGAGGATAGAGGCCAGACTGGCAAACCCATCCAGCCCTACGGCGTGAGCAACATGCCCGGTTTCTTCCTTAAGCCCCGCCCCAGGGTAATCAGACAGTACAATACCGACACGCCGCTGGTCCTCAGGCAGATGCCGCAAACGCGCCCACGAAAGAGCGCGTGCTACAGTCTGGTGAATACCAGGTGCATAAGGCTGACGGGCCGCAGGCAGACCGGGGGGGGCCTCAACACGAAAGGAAATGGGTAGTGTGGCAATGCTGCCATCCAGTTCCGGAAGAATGGCCTGCATGGCCAGATCGGACCGTGCCAGACCGCGCGTGCTACGTTCCCAGACGGCATGTGTGCCGCCAGGTTGCAGCACTTGCAAAATGGGCACATCAGCAACCGTAAGAGGTGATCCTCCTTGCGGGTTTCTGGAAGAAAACACGGTCGCGTTGAGCAGGACATCCGGCTTTGAATGCCGTAAAAACTCTGCAACGCCTTTGGCCACAACAGGGTCTTTGAGCGATGTGACAAACAGCATGTCTACCGCACAACCCTGAGCCGCAAGAGCATCGGCCAGCACATCCAGTGCAGCAATATCCCCTACCATCAGATGCGCACGGTAAAACAGCAATGTGGCCCGCAGGATATGGCCCGACGGCAGACGCGTAGCATCCCGGTCTACCCGACCTGTCGCTGCGGTTCTGATGACCGGAACCCCCGGAACATTACGGTAAATGCCCCAATGCGGCAAAGGCTCTGGCTGTGCGCCATTATCCGGGCTGCGTCCGGCAATACTGCCCATCAGGCGCAGGGCGCTGACCATGTTACCAATGCCGCCATGCTGGAAAAACCCGTTCAGGCGACGACGGATTTCTGCCGGAACCGTGGAGAGTTCTGCCAGACGCGTATCATCGGGCATGGCATTTGGCAGACTGGCAGGCGCGGTTTCTGGTGTGTTCGGTGCTTCAGTTTCCTGCCGCATGGCCTCACCTGGCAGCAGGGCCAGTGGCACGTTATGCTCCCTGCACCATGCGGCCAGTTCCTCCGCCCCGTAACGCCAGTAATCTAGACCACCCAGCAGGCGCACCACCACACAGCGGGCCTCCGCCAGTGTAGTTTCCAGATACAGATCCACCGACATCGGGTGACGCAGCCGCGCCAGACTGGTGACCTGAAGCGAGGGAGCTGCCGCCGCCCCCTCCTCCTCCGCCTTCAGCCGCTCCTGCGCGTGGAGCAGGCCAAGCAGATCACTCTC
>NZ_CALLXM010000012.1 GCF_937875265.1 uncultured Acetobacter sp.
GTTCCGTCTGCTGCCTCCTTACCCATTCCCCGCTCAGGGTGACGATCCTGCGGCGCTATGATCGCCCAGACACTCTCTTCTATCTGGACCCGCCTTACTGGGGTAACGAGGATGATTATGGTGCGCCGTTCAAGCGCGAGGACTTCCATGTCTTGCTGGCTGCTCTGGAGCGCATAGAGGGTCGGTTTGTGATGTCTATCAATGACCGGCCTGAGGTGCGGGAGATGTTTGGTGGGTTCAAGCTGGAGGCTGTCTCGGTGCCATACACAGTCGGGGGTGGTAAGAGGCAGCGTCCTTTTGGGGAGCTTATAATCACCAATTAAGGGACGTTTTAAGGGTCTCTAGAGCCGTTTTAATGACGGGCCGTATGCAGGTTTTTGGGTTCCAGATTATCTGGCTGAGAGTTCCAAATCATGCGGCCCGCTACACTGGCTTTGAAATTCGTTAAGGATTGAACAATTGGCATTGGGTCACCGGGTATCCCTGCCTATCATAAGACTCAGTAAGAAGCGCGTCCTACGCTCTCTTACGGCCCCATCGGTAGTGGCCCGTCGACTGTCATTCAGAAACTGCGCAGCCGCGCCCTGAAGCACGCCCGGTTCTGCTTCAAAAAGCTCACTGACGTAGTCCAACCCGTTGCGGGCGGTTTGCACTCCGGCCTCAGTAGACATGTCAACACGCGCAATTTCCGTGCCATTTTGAGTAAAGTCCTGCAGGCCGAACAAGCAATGATAAACGGCTGTGAACAAACTATAGAATATGTGGTTGCGCCGAAATTCTGAGTTTGCCAATCCTTCGGGAAACAAATAGGAGATGTACTGGATAACCTGCTTGAAACGGGACTCCAGAACGTCTATATCGTGCGGAAAGTCATTCTCGTAAATGGTGTAGTACCGCTTAATTTGCTTCTTGGATTTGATGCCTTCGATCATGGAAATCATGATGTCGGCCACAAGGTTGACTTCCTGCATCCGCAAAATTTGCTGCGGAGTAAGGATTTTCTGCATCGTCCAGTACTCGTTGTAGTCGAAGCCGATCTTGTCAGCCAACACCTTGAATGGTCCGAAATGCGAGGCGTTTATCTTCTCCTGCTCGTTCAGTACTACTGCGTAGGAATTGAGGCGTGCAAATATATCGAGAATCTCCGCATCCGGTAGGTTGATAAGCAGATCTACGGCAATTTCAAAAGAGAGAAATGCTGACTGCGCATCTTCCGGAAGCTGGCTAAAGCGCAAGCCACCATATTCTGGGTGCTGGCTGCGCCCAATCGCAAAGCCGTCCCTAACGTATGAAAGAATGGTGCGAAGACGCTGCTGCCCGTCCACGACCTCTCGGATAGAGGACTTTGTCGTGACATTCAGCTTCTGGCGGATAAAGACCTTCGGAATTGGCTTTCCGCGAAGGATGGTGTCAATCAAATAGCTTTTGGCTTTGTCGCTCCATACGGCGCGTCGCTGGAACGCGGGATTTAAGACGAGTTGCTTCTGACTATCCCACTCAACAAAGTCGTTAATACTGTAGGTGCGAGAATCGAAACTCTTCACTTGATTTCCCTAGAACACGCAATTGATAACGATCTGACATGTCAGACTTAACGAGTATTTTGTAACGCGTTTTGCTCAGGCTGTGAATACCTCAAAAATCAGCCTGTTTGGCTGTCCACAAACCCCACCCTCCGACCTTTGCGGCAGGAATTATGTCCTTCCTTACGAATGCGTTTCTTGTCAGTTGCGAATGTCTCCTGTTGGTGCGACCCGCGCCCTTGGCACCCCGACCTTCCCATATTGGGAAGGTCGGGTTTTCGGCGCCTCGCGGAAGCGCCGGAGTGACGGTGATGGGCGCATGGCGGTTCTAAGCATCATGCATGTTCATGGCAGCTTCTTGCTTACCTCGTCCGTCAGCGGGCATTCCGTTCACCCTCCCCCCAAATCTGTCATCTCTCCACAGAAAAAGGCGCGAACCCCGCAAGGTTCGCGCCTTTTCTAAAAAACGATACTATCAGAGCGCTTATTTCTGCACTTTCCAGCCGGTTTCCTGCAAGCGGAAGGCCAGCACAATGGCAACAACAATGCCAATGACCAGCGGTAGGAAGGCGCGGTGGAAGACTTCCATGGAATCTCCGCCGCCACCCATCAGGGCAGACACCATGGGGGAGAGAATACCCGTCGTGCCGAATACGAGGAAGTTCATAACCCCCGCAGCCGTGCCCTTTACTTCCGGCGGGTTCACTTCCTTCATGGAAGAGAACGGGATCATTGCCGCACCAGAGGCAATGCCCATTACCAGTGCCACAGAGTAGCGCGGCATTACGCCAACCGGCACATACAGCGCGCACAGGGCGGCGGCCAGCAGCACAACAGCACCGCCAATCAAAACCGGTTTACGCAGGCCAATTTTGTCAGAAATCCAGCCCAGAAGCGGGCAGCCAATAACCCAGCCAATCGGCACCATGGAGATGTCGGTCGCAGCAAAGGCCATACTTACATGCTCACCCTTGTTGAGCATGGAAGCACCCCAGCCCAGTGCACCAATAGTGGTGGGCACAAACAGCAGGCCGCCAATAATCCCGGCATACCAGCTCTGCGGGTTTCCAAAAATAATCTTGAATGGTTTGAGCAGGTTTTCAGCAGACAGATGCCCGTGGTGGGCCGTGCTGTCCCCTGTATCACGCGGCATGACAAACCATGTCGCAATGGCCAGACAGACGCCAATCACACCAAAGCCCAGCCAGACCTTCTGCCACGGCAGATGGAAAGACCCGGCAGGGTCAATCAGAATACGGGTGGGTTTGGACCCAAATGCCGCCCCGGCCATCCCAAGGCACTGCGTCAGCCCCACAAACAGAGCCAGCGTGCGGGCAGGCAGATACCGTGCCGCCACGTAAGCAGACCCCACAAAAGCGCAAATAGCACCCAGCGCCTGAATCACATAACCGCCAATCCCTGCGGCCACACTGCCTTGCGCAAAAATCAGGCAGCCAACACTGGTAATGGCAATGCCCACTGGCATGGTGGCATGTGCGCCATACCGGTCCAGCAGCACGCCAACGGCCAGAGCGGCCAGCGCATAGACAATGTAGTAAGATGCAATCATCAGCCCCAGATGGCTGTTGCCCCAGGCCTGCGTCAGCTCATCCTGCATAATGCCGGGGGCAGAGCGGATGGCATACTGATAGAAATAGAACAGGGCGCAAAGAAACCACGCCAGCACGTAAAGCGGTTGTATTTTTTGCGGCTGCGTGGCGGCACTGGGAGTGTTGGAAGCCGACATTAAAAATTAGCTCTTCAAAAAGTGCAGGCTGTGCCCCTGCCTTGCAAAGGCACAGCCATGCAGGTTGACTTATTTTGCAGGCGGACGGCCGTTTGCCGTGGCCACATGGCGGCCCCAGGAAATCAGCTCGGACGTGCAGTCATCACGCGGAATGACGCATTCGATCAGCGTCGGGCCGTCTTTGTTTTCCAGCGCGACCTGCACGGCATCAGCCAGTTCACCCGCCGTTTTGGCGCGCAGACCAATGCCTTTGCCATCTTCAGCATTGAAGGTGTTGATAATGCCTGCGTAGTCCCAGTTCTTGATGTTGTTGTACGGACCATCATGAATTTCAACTTCGATGGTGTACCCGGCATTGTTGATCAGGAAGATAATCACCGGCAGCTTGCGCCGGATCATCTGGGCAACTTCCTGTGCCGTCAGCTGGAAGGAGCCATCACCCACCATCAGAATGGTGCGGCGTTCCGGGGCACCCACAGCGTAACCAAAAGCAGCAGGCACGGACCAGCCAATGTGGCCCCACTGCATTTCCAGTTCCACGCGGGCACCATGCGGCAGTTTGGTGCGCATGACATTGAACCAGCTGTCACCCGTTTCACCAATAACAGTGGTGTCCGGCGTTACAATGCCCTGCAGGGCCTGCTGGATGTCAGCACGGGTCAGCGTGTCATCACCACTACCGGTGGTTTCAACCATTTTCCCGGTGTGAACACGCTTGTACTGGATCAGCGTGGAATCCTTCTTCGGCTTACCGTTGAAGTAGTCCGCAAGGCCTTCCAGCAGTTCCTTCAGGTGGATATTGTCAAAGGAATAGCCGTGCAGCTTGCTAACGTTCTTGTCCAGAACAGCCACGTTCGGGCCCTGCGGCCATGCCGTCCAGCCTTCGGTTGAGTAATCGTTAAAGATGGGGGCCAGCGCGATAATGCTGTCCGTCCAGTTAAAGATTTCATTCACACCCGGTGTGCTGGCGCTGCCCCAGTAGGTGCCCACATAAGCGGGGTGATCTTCAGGGAAGAAGCTTTTAGCCGCAGCCATGGTAGCGACAACGCAGCCCAGTGCATCAGCCAGCTTCACAGCGGCCTCTTCCGCACCGGCAGCGCGCAGGCGGCTGCCAATCAGCAGGGCAGGCTTTTCATGTTTTTCAATGAATGCAGCAACAGCTTTTACAGCGGCATCCAGTGTTTCCTTGTTGGAAGCCGGAGCATCCACAACGGCGCTGATGGGGCCGGGGGCTGCACAGGCCTGTGCGGACACGTTACAGGCGATTTCAATGTAGGCCGGTTTCTTTTCACGCAGCGCCGTACGAATGGCGTGGTCAATTTTTTCCGGGGCATCATCAGCGGATGTAATGGACACAGCCGCACAGGTCAGCTTTTCAGCAATCTGGAGCTGGTAGGAATAGTCCGTGGTGCCAATGGTATGGTGCAGGATGTGCCCGCTGCCGTGATCATTGGAGTTCGGTGCGCCGGAAATCAGAATAACCGGCAGGTTTTCTGCATAAGCACCGCCAATGGCGTTCAGGGCGGACAGAGCGCCAACGCTGAAGGTAACAACCGCAGCACCCGCACCGTTTGCACGGGCATAGCCTTCGGCAGAGAAGCCGCAGTTCAGTTCGTTACAGCAGTAAACCTGCTCACAGTCCTTGTTCATCAAGAGCTGATCGAGCAGAACAAGGTTGTAATCCCCAGCTACCGCAAAATGATGCTTCAGGCCGATCTGGGCCAGACGCTCAGCAAGATATGTGCCAACCGTATAAGACATACTTCTCTCTCCTCTAGCGAGTATTTTGCGATTCCATATTATTGGAAGGGCAAGTATCGGAAGGTGACGTAAACCGTGTTGCCCGAGGTTGTCGGGTAGACACTGTTGTTGCTGCCGTCATTGCCCCTGAAGGCAAACTTCCGGATAAACGTGTATTGCAGGCCGCCCATCACGCTGCCGTAACGGCCTTCCACAAAGTGCCACCAGCCACCGGTAGTCAGGGATGCCAGCGTGCGCGTCTGGGCGTTGCAGGTACCAAATTCCACATCGCATCCACCCAGATTGAGGTCATTCACCCCGTAGCCATATTGTGCGCCATCTGCGCCCATGTACCGCTTGCGTCCGGCTGTCTCGATACCCCCGTAGGTGTAGAGCAGCACAGACGGGGTGGGATGCCCGATAAGACCAAGGGAGCCCATAAGCTCCGGCACGGGGGACAAGGCCCCCCGCGCATTGGGCGTGGTGTCCGGTATCAGGCTCGGCCCGTAGCGGCCAATGCCTTCACCTGCCAGAATGTTGCCTGCCATCTGGAGTTTTTTCGTGCCCAGCGGTGTGGTCATGCCAGCCCCCACGCCACCGCCAAAGGTGGTGTGCTTTCTGGTGGTGGTCATCCCCGGTTCCACAGCAAGAGACCGGAACCAGCGCGCCATGCCGAACACTTCATAGTGCCCGTATGAGGTATCCGCAGCACCTTTCAGAATAATGTCAGGGGCCGGGTTATAGCTGTATTGCGCGCTGGGGTTCAGCAAAACGCCCCCCGCATTGGCGTAATACACGCGAGCGCCCACTTTCTGCCCATACGCAGCAGGCAGGGTGCTGCCTGAAGACAGTGCGGACGAAAAGGCGACTGTAGCCTGCGGGTCTTCAATAGACAGGCCCAGCCAGTATTTCTCGTGCCAGTCCTTACCAATGCGGATCTGCGGGACGCGGGTGAACGTAATACCGGGGATCTGGTTGTTATCCGTCACAGCAGGCAGCTGTTCCTGGCGCGGCTGGAGGCCTTTTGCGTAGTTGGTTGCAAGGCTCCAGGCCTGACCCATCAGAACATGCAGCCCCCAGTTTTTCTGTGTGAAGGTAAAGTAGCCCTGCCGCAGGCGTGGCGTATAGCCGCTGATCTGCACACTGTTTGTGGTGGAGGCTGACCCGCCAAAGTCACTTTCCACATACGCCTGCAACCGCACGGCTTTGGACGGGTTGGCTTCCATCAGCACAGACATACGGCTGAGCTGCGCAGACATGCGCTCTTCACTCAGCCCGTGGTTGGGGCTGTTGGCGTAGGGGAAGTTATTCCAGGCCGTGGCGGGGCCACTGGTCATGTTGGAATCACGCCAGATGTTTGAGAAATCAATAAAGCCGCCCAGCTTTACGGAAATGCCGCCAATGCTGAAAATGGGAGGCAGGCTGTCCACATCCGTCTGGGTAATGGAGGACGGGCTGGAGGACGTCAGATCAATAGAGGATTTGGTGGTCTGGTTGCCCGGCAGCTGCGGCATCCATCTGAAGCCTGCAAAGCCGGACCCGGTATTCAGGGCAGAGCGATGGCCTTCCACAACCTCTTCCGCAGGCCGGGGCTCACCCGAAAAGCGGATGCCCGGCTCAGCAGGTCCGTCACTCCGCAACCCGGAAAGACTATCAGACAGGCCACCATGTGTGCTGGCCGCTGTCCGAACCCCACCGGCAGACGCTACCGTATGCACTGCGGCACCGCTGTGGCCTGATGCGACTTGACGGCTGCTTTGCGGGTGCTTCAGTGTCTGCCGGTGTTCAATGGCTTCCACCTGCGCCGCCAGCTTGCGCATCTGTTCCTTGATCGCAGCGAGTTCCTGTGCGTCATCCGCCCGTGCCAGAGACGGTTCACTGAGAACGCAGACAAGGGCCGTTCCGAGGAGAAGCCTTGTGTCCAGCTTTCTGATGTCGGAAGACCCCGGGAGCACAGGCGATTTCACAATAGATCCTCAGAAAATTATAAAACTTTATTATAGATAAGCTGGTTTTCTGTGGGATGGAGGAAAGTCTCAATGATTCATATCAATATTACACAGTGTTAATTATATCAAATTTGTCTCAAAATATTTCATGGTGCATGATTTATAAAAATATAGAATATACCATGAAATCTTAAAATAAACTTTATAGTTTGATGATACTTTGAAAAAGAAGGAAAGAAAAAATAGCTGAAAGCAATAGTGGTCTCTTCAGACCACATGGCGTATCAAAAAAGATCCTGAATTTATAAGAAATGCTCATAAACAATCAAAAGACTGTCACAGAGTTTCGGGCAGAAAAAATGCGTTTAGCGATTGATCCAGCGCCTGCGGGCCGGGTTTCGCTGCTCCCATCCGCGCCGTTCAAGCTCCGGCGTGTCTGCCTGTTCTTCAGGGTAGCCTACGCACAGATAGGCCAGAAACTGCCATTCCGGCGTAATGCACAGCGTGCGGCTGGCGTCTTCCGGGTTTAAAATGGAGACCCACCCCAACCCGACACCCTCCGCCGTGGCCGCCAGCCAGAAGGTGTGAATCGCCATGACGGCAGACCATACGGTGGTTTCCGGCATGGTACCGCGCCCCAGCCCGCGCCCCTGTGCGGGGTTGGTGTCACAGAACACGGCAATATGGTGGGGGGCATCATCCAGCCCGGCCAGTTTCAGCGTTGCGTAACGCAGGGCGTCATCACCATCATGGCCAGTCAGGGCTTCAGTATTGCAGCGAGCAAAGTTTTCCCGAATAGCAGCCCGACGCTCCGGGGCATCCACCCGCACAAAACGCCACGGCTCACTCAGCCCGACTGAAGGAGCAAGGCAGGCTGTTTCCAGCAGGCGTGTCAGCACGGCTTCGGGCACCGGGTCCGTGCGGAAATGGCGCACATCCCGCCGCCACGTAAAAAGCTGTTCCAGAGACGTACGAAAGGCGGGGGAGAAAAGCGGTGCTGTCATGCCGGGATCATGAAGAGAAGTGTCCCCACCAGCAAGGCCCCCATCAGAATAAGGCAGGCGCGCCGATACAGCACCAGCCCCCGGTCCAGGTCTGTCACTGTGGCGTTGGGTGTTCCGGCTCCCATCCAGGCGTCTTCCACCTGCACGCCTTTATAAAGACGCGGCCCTGCCAGCCGCAGCCCCAGCGCCCCGGCCATAGCGGCTTCCGGCCACCCGGCATTGGGGGACCGATGGCGCGGTGCATCCCGGCGCACAGCCTCTCGCGCCGCGGCCCGGCTTTGTGCAGGGGCTGCCAGAATCAGGCATAATGCTGCAAGGCGGGAGGCAGGCAGATTTATTGCATCATCCAGTTTTGCGGCGGCCATGCCAAAGGCGGCATGGCGTGGGGTGAGGTGGCCTATCATGCTGTCAGCCGTATTCACTGCCTTGTAAAATACCGCCCCCGGCAGGCCGAACACGGCGGCCCAGAGCAGGGGGGCGACAATACCATCGGAAAAGTTCTCGGCCAGACTTTCAAGGGCAGCCCGCACAATCCCGGCTTCATCCAGTGCTGCGGTGTCCCGCCCGACAATCTGCCCCACGGCCTGCCGCCCTCCGGTCAGTCCGTTCTGCCGCAGGCCAGTGCCCACGGCGCGCACATGCTCCCATAAGGATTTCTGTGCCACCAGCGTGCAGGTTGCCACGGCCTGAAGCCCCAGCATGACGGGTGCCGGGAGAAACCGATACCCCACATCCAGCACCGCCCCCGTTATCCAGACCGGCACGCCTGCTATCAGGATCAGCGCCAGCACGCCCATCCAGCGCCGTTTGCGTTCGGAAAATTCTGGCCGGTTGAGTGCGGTGTCCAGCCTGTCTATCAAGGCACCAATCCACATCACCGGATGCCCGATGGCAGCCAGCAGGGCAGGTGGGTAACCGCATGTGGCTTCCAGAACGGCGGCAAGGGCTGCTACGGGGAGCGTGACGGAGAGAGGGAACACCATGCGGGCAGCAGACTCACTAATCGGGCAGGCCGGGGCGGAACCGACCAAAACTATTCAGGAAAGTCCGCAGACTACCACGCACGCCCATCCCGCTGCCATCCCTGCGCGCGCCTCTGTGCCGCTGCCCACCCACGGCGGGCAGGTTAGGGCCGTCATGGCGCATTTCCCCGAAGCTCCCCGGCCTGCTTATGATCTTTCGACCGGCATCAGCCCCTATGCCTATCCCGTGCGGATGCCAGCCCCCGAGGTTCTGGCCCACCTGCCGGAAGAAGATGAAGAAGCCGATCTTCAGGCCGCCGCCGCCTTTGCTTACGGGCTGACCAGCCCTGCATTTGTGGTGGCCGGGGCGGGAAGCCAGAGCCTGATTGCCCTGCTGCCGCGCCTGCTGCCCGCCCAGCGGGTGTGCCTGCTGGGGCCAACGTATTCCGGCCACGCGCAGGCATGGCGTTTGCAGGGCGTGCCGGTGCAGCAGGTGACGGACCCTGCCGCGTTGAAACAGGCCGCCACCCAGCCTGGCACAGTGTGCGTGGTGTGTAACCCCAATAATCCGGATGGGCGCCTGCTCTCTGCGGGCTGGCTGCATACACTGGCGGAGACCTGCGCCACGCACGGCACTGTGCTGGTTGTGGATGAAGCTTTCGCAGATTTTGAGCAGGAGAGTGTCGCCCCCCTCCTGCCGCATCCGGCGCTGCTCGTGCTGCGCTCTTTTGGCAAAACCTACGGCCTGCCCGGTGTGCGGCTGGGCTTTCTGCTGGCCAGCCCGGAGCTTGCGGCACAGGCTCGTGCCGTGCTCGGGTCATGGCCTGTGGGGAGTCTTGGTCTGGCTGCCGGACGGAAAGCCCTGCGCGACACCGTATGGCTCCACACCGCCCGCGCACAGGCCCGTGCTGCCCACACCCGCCTGACCGGCCTGCTGGATGCCGCCGGTCTGCACCACATTGGGCAGGCCAGCCTGTTCACGCTAGTGCTGGATGCACAGGCGCCGGCCCTTTGGCGACACTTCTGTTCATACGGCCTCGTAACACGTATTTTTGCAGACCAGCCGGGCCGCCTTCGTCTCGGCCTGCCTGCGTCTGAACCGGCATGGTCCCGGCTGGAAACCGCCTTGCAGGCATGGGCGGCACAGCCATCGGACACCACGCCATGACCGCTGCCCCGGACACGCAAACCACCCGCCTCATCTGCATAACCACCAGTCTGCCGGATGCCGTCAAACAAGGCTGCATTCCACCTTGCAACGCCCAGACCACAGCGTGCATTCCAGACGGAGTAGAGGGCATCTCTCTCCCGCACCTCCGCACACCACCGCGCGTCACACAGGTCATTCTAGCCGAGGGTTGCGCATGTGAGAGCCTGACTGGCCCCCACGCATTTTCCGAAAGTCCAGTAACCCACGTCGCTGCTCTGAAGGACCGCAATTACGGCCTGTGGCACGGGCAAGCACTGCGCGATCTGCCGCCAGACGCTCTGCTGCATGATCCGGATTTTGCACCGCCGGAGGGGGAAAGCCTCCGCCAGTTTCACACCCGGATTGGTGCGTGGCTCAACACGGGGTCACAGGGGGGAGGGATAGACGCGGGACCAAGCTCTGGCGCACAGTCAGCTACAGCTACAGCTACAGCTACAGCTACAGCTACAGCCACAGCCACAGCCACAGCCACAGGTGCCCGCACAATACTGCTTATCGCAC
>NZ_CALLXM010000013.1 GCF_937875265.1 uncultured Acetobacter sp.
GCAGGCAGAGTGGTCGGGCTGCGGGGCTGAAGGAGCGGACGGCGGCTGAGACATGACGGGTCCTTGCAGGTTGGCGTTGGCGTGGGCGTTGCGTCAGAGCGCTGTCCGGCATAGGGAAGCCCCTTATCTGTCTATCACATGTGATAAAGGTCGCGCCATGCTCAGACTGACCGAACTGCGGCTTCCGCTGGACCACCCGCCCGAAGCACTGGAAGAGGCCGTGCGTGCCCGCCTTGGTGTGGATGCGAATGCGCTGGAGCATTTCAACGTGTTCCGGCGGGGGCATGATGCCCGGCGGCGCAGTGCGGTCATGCTGGTTTACACGGTAGATTGCGCCGTGCGGGATGAAGCCGGCGTGCTGGCCCGCTACCGGGCCGCGCACCCCAAAGACCCCCATGTGAACCTTGCGCCGGACATGGCCTGGCGTCCGCCCGTAACGGAGGGCGCTGTACTGGCCAGCAAGCCGGGGTATTTACGCCCTGTTGTAATCGGGGCCGGGCCGTGCGGCTTTATGGCAGCGCTCATGCTGGCGCGCATGGGCCTGCGTCCGCTTGTTCTGGAACGCGGCAAGGTGGTGCGGGAACGCACGGTGGACACCTTCGCCCTGTGGCGGCGTGGCGTGCTGACACCGGAAAGTAACGTGCAGTTTGGTGAGGGCGGGGCCGGGACGTTCTCTGACGGGAAATTGTACAGTCAGGTGCGAGACCCGCGCTTTCTGGGCCGTAAGGTGCTGGAAGAGTTTGTGCAGGCCGGTGCCCCGGAAGAAATTCTGTATCTGGCGCATCCGCATATCGGCACGTTCCGGCTGGTGTCCATGGTGGAGCATATCCGCGCGGAAATTGAGGCCGCAGGCGGCGAATATCGCTTTGGCACGCGGGTGGACGGGCTGGTGCTGGAAGAGGGCACGCAGCGTGTAAAAGGCGTGCGCACGGCATCGGGTGAGGTGATTGCTTCTGACCACGTGGTGATGGCCGTAGGCCACAGTGCGCGCGACACCTTTACCATGTTGCAGCAGGCGGGCGTGCAGATGCAGGCCAAGCCGTTTTCCATCGGTGTGCGGATTGAACACCCGCAATCTGTGATTGATAAGGCCCAGTTTGGCACCAGTGCGGGCAACCCTCTGCTGGGGGCTGCGGAATATCGGCTGGTGCACCATGCCAGTAACGGGCGTGGTGTTTACTCTTTCTGCATGTGTCCCGGTGGCACCGTGGTGGCCGCAACCTCGGAAGAGGGGCAGGTGGTCACCAACGGCATGAGCCAGTATTCCCGTGCGGAACGGAACGCCAATTCGGGCATGGTGGTGGATTTGCGCCCCGGTGAAGATTACCCGGATGACCCTCTGGCGGGCATGGCCTTCCAGCGCCACTGGGAACGCAAGGCGTTTGAAGCGGGCGGTAGGTCCTACAAAGCTCCGGCCCAGCGCGTGGGGGATTTTTTGGCAGGCCGTCCTTCCACCACACTGGGTGCCGTTGTGCCCTCCTACAAACCGGGCGTGACCCCGGCGGATTTGTCCACCTGCCTGCCTGACTTTGCTGTGGCGGCGCTACGGGAAGCCCTTCCGTTGTTTGACCGTAAGCTCAAAGGTTTTGCGATGGACGATGCGGTGATGACCGGCGTTGAAACCCGCACATCTTCCCCGCTGCGTACTCCGCGTGGGGCAGATGGTCAGTCCCTCAGCACCCCCGGCCTGTATCCGGCGGGTGAAGGTGCTGGGTATGCAGGCGGTATCCTTTCCGCAGGCATTGACGGCATCCGTATTGCTGAAGCCGTGGCGATGGATCTGGC
>NZ_CALLXM010000014.1 GCF_937875265.1 uncultured Acetobacter sp.
CTTATAAAAAAAGGCTGCTTCTTTTAGGGATTTCAGCCTTCTGTTACGGATGGGCGACTGAGGCTCATGCCCAGATTATTTCCCTACCCGGTACGACAACGGGAAAAGCCATTACAAACAAGGCATCAAAAAAATCTGATATCTCTTTAAAAAATAATGGAAAAGACGAGGCGATTACGGTAGTCGGCACGCATCTTGGAGCTGTTGAAACGGCGGAGATTCAGCCCGTTACCGTCATAACCAGCGAACAGATCCAGCGGTCATCTTCCATGACCACGGGAGATGTTTTTGCTCACATTCCGTCAATGGGCTTTTCAGGAAGTACTTACACGAATGCCGGTGGGTCATGCCTTAATATCCGTAGTCTGGGTACGGCCCGTACGCTTGTGCTGGTTGATGGTCATCGCATGGTCAATGGCAACGGTGCGGTTGATTGCCCAGATGTGAACAGTATTGTTCCGGCTATGATTGATCGTATTGAAATACTAAAAGATGGATCTTCAACAACATATGGTTCAGATGCGATTGCTGGTGTTGTTAATATTATTTTAAAAAAGAATTTCACAGGAACGACATTAACTGCCAATGGCGGAATTAGTGATCATGGGGATGACCAGACTACTGCATTAACCGCAGCGCATGGGTTTAATTTCATGCATGACCGTGGCAATTTTACTATTGCCGGGTCGTATAACTATCAGGCACCTATGGCGGCTGACCAGCGCAAGTGGGCCATGCAAGAAGCAAAGGTCAATAATCCGCCGGGTCAGGACCAGTATTATGGGTCACAATATGGCGCTCAACCTGTTTATTCAGCCCTTAACGGAGGAGCTCCTTTAACGGCGGCGAGTGATGGTGTTGCTCAATCCGTTATTTCTAACGGGAATGGCGGTTACAGGCCTTATAAATGGAGTGATAATTATGATTACTCTAAAGATAACCAGATTATAGCTGAACAGCAGGTTGGTTCTCTGGCATCCACGGGTCATTTTGACGTTAACAGTAATCTTCAACTTTACATGACCGCAAACTATAGCCACACGCATACGATGAGTGCGGGGACGCCTATGTATGTTGCGACACCAGCAACAACGTTGACTGGAAATTCCGGAGCAATGGTCGTGCCCGCCGGTGAGCCGGGAAATCCTTTTGGCTCAGATGTAGCCTTATCCCAGCGTATGTTTGGAATTGGCCGTGAATATGACTATGAAAATATTGATTATTACCAGTTGACAGGGGGCGCTCGGGGAACGCTGCCACATACACATGGCTGGACGTATGATTTTTTCTTTTCTTACGGGAAAACCACGACCGAGGATACAGGAACGGGAAGGGTTAACTGGCGTAATATGGAAAATGCGCTGGGGTTCCATCAAACGGGTGGGGCGGGTTCAACACAGGGATATTATGACCCTAATCTGTGTGCAAACACAGCCGGTTGCTCCCCCTATAATCCGTTTGCAGGAAGCATGTCTTCAGGAGCCGCAAATTATATCGGGTTTAATGACGTCTACCCCTCTGCTCAGGAGATGCGTGACGTTCAGTTCACAGTCGCGAATAAGCATCTTGCGCGGCTACCGTACGGTCCCCTCGGGATTGCTCTTGGCGTAGAACATCGTGGCCTGGATGGTTATTGGCATTCTTCCTGGCAGGATCAGGCAGGCTTGAATTCCAATCAGGTAAGAGGTGATACTGGGGGCGGATACAATGTTACGGAAGTTTTTGGTGAGTTGAGTATTCCGTTGTTGCGTAACTTACCCGCGGTTAAGGCGCTTAATGCTGAGGTGTCAGGACGGTTTTCAAATTATAATACATTCGGGCAAGCCTATAACTGGCATGCTGGTCTTATTTATGAACCAACGGATGATATTAAATTTCGTGCAAACATCGCGACGGGCTTTAGAGCGCCGACAATCCAGGATCTTTATAAGGCAAAAGTTATCAGTTTAACGGGCACGCGTGATCCATGCGCGTATATTTCAACTTATCCCAGTGCAGTTCAGGGGATGATTTCATCAAATTGTCAGGCGCAAGGGATAAATCCCAATACATTCAAGCAAACCAATGGCTCTTTGAAATATGAGACTGGCGGGAATATAAATCTTAAACCAGAAATTTCCAGAACCTATACTATTGGTTCCATATTAACACCTCGCTTTATCCCCGGGTTAACAGCGACAATTGATTATTTTCATACGCATATTACAGAAACAATTGGATATCCCTCGCTGTCTACAGAATTAAATGGGTGCTACGAAAGTACGGGCTTATCAAGTAGCTACTGCTCTATTCTTAAGGGAAGAGATGTAAATGGGCAGCTCTACCCTGTAGCGCGTTTGCATGAAAATACAGGGGCATTTATTGAAGATGGTCTTGATATCAATGCGTCCTATCAGGTTCCGATTGATTATAATAATTCATTGTCCTTTGGTGCGGATGTTCAGGACATCATGTCTTACAAGGCGCAAAGTCAGGATGGTCAGGCTCTGATCTCTTATCTGAGCACGGATGCAGGTGTTCCTAAATGGGTTGCTAATGGGTCAGCAACATTTACACATGGGCGGTGGAGCCTGACATATATGGTCAGGTTTATCGATGGGTTTACGTATTATCCCAGTTCGTCTTATGGGCCGACCGTATCTGAATGGTGGAAAACCAATCAGGCATGGTATCATGACCTGATGCTGAGCTATCATGGGGATATGTATAATATTACAGCAGGTGTAAAAAACCTTGCTGGCAGAGACCCGAATTTCTATGCCAACGGTGATTATAATACCTCACCGGGTATGTATGACTACGCTGGTCGCTATGTTTATCTGAAAGCACAGGTCCATTTCTAGGCTCAAGAGTGAAGTGGGGGCTGCACAGCCTCCGCTCTCCCCTCGCATTGTGTCTATTGACATTTTGCGGGGTGCGACCGTCGCATTTATGATTATTGTTAATAATCCGGGAGATTGGAGCAGAGTGTGGGCGCCGTTGGAGCATGCTGCATGGAATGGTTGCACGCCAGCGGATCTTGTTTTCCCTTTTTTCCTTTTCCTTATGGGCTGCGTCATTCCATTTGCGTTTGACAGGCGATTGAAGGAAGGAGAGCCGCGAGCTCAGCTCGTAGCCCACATCCTAGGGCGAGGTCTGGCTCTTGTCGGTCTCAAACTGCTTCTTAGCCTATATCCTTTTTTTCATTTCAGTCATCTGCGCTTGTTGGGTGTCTTAACACGTATTGCTTTGTGCTACGTCGTGGCTTCCAGCCTCTATTTATGCTCACGCAAGGCGAGTGTTTTCTTATCCCTTATTGGTGTCAGTCTTCTTGTATATTGGGGTATACTCTATGCGCTTCCTGTTCCGGGGCTGGGTTGGCCAGGCCAGGATTTTGCATTTCTTGATGCTGATAAAAATATGGTCGCATGGCTGGATCGACAGTTTTCTGAATGGTGTCAGGTGTGGGTGCATACGGGCGTTCTGTATGAAAAAACGTGGGACCCAGAGGGGCTTTTAAGTACACTTCCAGCCATCTCTACCACATTGTCCGGAGTGCTGGCGGGACAGATTTTCAGGAGGGGAGATATCCCTGCTACACGTCGACCGTTGCTGTTTATGGGGGCAGGGTGCGGCAGTATTCTTCTGGGGCTGCTGTGGGGGATGGTTTTCCCGCTGAACAAGTCGTTATGGACGAGTTCTTTCACGCTTTTCACTTCTGGTGCAGCACTTTGTAGCCTGAGCCTGTGTGATATCCTGTTTGATGTAAGAGTGGTGCAGAAAAAGAGTATTATTATGCGTTCAGTTGCGACGTTTTGTAAGATATTCGGTATGAATGCTATTTTCGCCT
>NZ_CALLXM010000015.1 GCF_937875265.1 uncultured Acetobacter sp.
CCTCCCGCATTCTGTCCGATGCCCGGCATGTAGGGTCCGTCGCCATGCCGGCCATCATGACCAATCTGGCCACACCGGTCGGTGGGGCCTATGTGACCGGCGCGATGTCTGGCTTCGGGCTGGAAGCGGTGGGCGGACAGGCCTCCATTGAACGCATGGTGCCGGTGCTGTTCTCTCTGGTGTTTGCCCTTACCGGTTCTGTCGGGCCCATCATGGCGCAAAACCTGGGCGCCGGGCGATGTGACCGCGTGCGTGAGACGTTAAAAGCCGCTCTAAAGCTCGTCATGCTGAGTGTAGGGGCCACATGGGTCCTTCTGGCAGCCTTGCAGGATTACGTGGTGGCTGCGTTCCATGCGCAGGGCAACGCTGCTTTGCTCATTCATCTGTTCTGTTCATGGACGATTGGTGCGTTCCTGTTTGTCGGTATGTTGTTTGTGGCAAACGCAGCGTTCAATAATCTGGGCTTTCCGCTTTATTCCACAGCGTTCAACTGGGGCCGGGCAACACTGGGCACCATTCCCTTCGTGTGGTTTGGCAGCAGGTTTGGTCCCGCTGGTGTCCAGCTGGGGCATGCTGCGGGCGGTATTGTTTTCGGATCTCTGGCCGTGGTGACAGCATTTAGGGTCACGCGCACACTCAGCAGCCCATGCCCCGCCCATGTTCCGGCGGGACCGGGAGAAGTGCCAATTTCAGACGTCCCAACTGTCAGTGCAGAAGCCGCCATGGCGGAACTGGACGAACTGGACGCCCCGGTGTTTCGTGAGACTGACGGGAGTGAAGACCATGTCAAAACTGACCACTGAAGAACGGAATGCCTTACCGGACGATGCCTTTGCATTGCCCGGTCGCCGATATCCTATCCCCGATGCCACCCACGCACGGGATGCCCTGGCCCGCGCCAGTGAGATGCTGCATCGCGGCACCCTGACGCAGGATGACTACAACACCATTCACAAAAGGGCTGAAGAGGTTCTTCGCCGTGAGCGCATGTAACCGGGCCAGCAGAAAGGCCTGAGATATCCTCTGGCCTGAGAGAAGAACGCGTGGCATCAAGGCCGGATGTTTTATTCCTCAGCGTCCGGCTTATTCCTTCATGCTTAATCGCCTGTATGCCCGCGTGCTACGCCACGCAGCCAGCCCGAATGCCCCTTGGTGGCTGGTGGCTCTGGCCTTTGCGGAAGCCAGTTTTTTTCCGCTTCCGCCGGAAACGCTTCTGGTCCCCATGGTCCTCTCCCGCAAGGATAAGGCATGGCTTTATGCCAGCCTGTGCACTGCTGCGAGTGTGACCGGAGGTATTCTGGGCTGGGTGATCGGGGCGTTTCTGCTTGAGCATCTGGCCATGCCGATTGTTCATTTTTACCATGCCGAGCATACGCTGACGGCCTTGCAGGAAAAATTCCGCCTTTGGGGCGTGTGGATTATTCTGCTTAAGGGGCTGACCCCCATTCCTTACAAATTTGTCACCATTGCCAGTGGCATGGCGCATTTTGCCCTGCTGCCCTTTATCATGGCCAGCCTGGTAACCCGTGGCATACGGTTTTTTCTGGTGGCCGGGCTTTTGTGGAAATTTGGCCCGCCTATTCAGGATTTTCTTGAACGACGCCTGCCGCTGGTGACGGGTGTTTTTGCCGTACTGCTGGTGGGCGGCCTTCTCGCGCTACGGTATCTGTGAAGCCAGTTCTCTGCACGGCTGCCGCGCTGTTCCCTGCCTTGCAGGCCAGCGGCTTCCGGCGCAAGAGACCATAAATATCAGACTATACAAATTGAATGCAGGGAGACGATGAGCATGCCAACGCAGATCGCTGTCATTACCGGTGCCGGTGCAGGCATTGGCCGGGCTGCCGCCCGTGCGCTGGGCCGTGCAGGCTTTGACATCGCCCTGCTGGGCCGGAATGAAGAACGGCTGAAAGACGCTGCACAGGAACTGGCAGCGCATTCCATCCGTACATTGGTCATTCCGGTAGATGTGGCTCAGGCCGATGCTGTAGAGCAGGCTGCCATACAGATTGAAGCTGAGCTTGGCCCCATTACCGTCTGGGCCAACTGCGCCGGGGCCACTGTGGTCGGGCAGGTTTCAGTTCTTTCCGCAAAAGATATTCAGCGCGCCACAGAAGTCACGTATCTGGGCAGCGTTAACGGCACACTGGCGGCTTTAAAGCACATGCGCCGCCGTGGGCATGGCGCGATTATCAATCTGGATCTGGCCCCTACCCTGCGTGGCCTGCCCTTGCAGGCCGCTGAAAACGGTGCCCGTGCGGCCCTCCGTGGTTTTTGTGAAAGCCTGCGCCCGGAACTACTGCATGATGCGGACCGAATTCGGGTTGTGATGGTGGATCTGCCCTCCATCAACACCCCGCGCTATGGCTGGACCAAGAACTTGACCGGCAAGCGCTTAAAGCCGGTTGGCCCGGTTTATGAACCGGAAGTCGCTGCTGAAGCCATCTGCCGGGCAGCCTTTACCACCAGCCGCTCCATCTCCATTGGCCCAAGCACCACGCTATCCGCCATCTGGCGTATTCTGGGGCCGGGCTGCCGGGAAGCCCGCATGGCCAAACAAGGCTATTCGGCACAGCTTGAAAAAACCTGTGCAGACAGCACTGCAACGGATGATCTGTTCAAACCCGCCCCAGGTGCCTTTGCTGCGCATGGTGCGTTTGATGAAAAATCCCGGCGCGTGGACAGCC
>NZ_CALLXM010000016.1 GCF_937875265.1 uncultured Acetobacter sp.
TGCTGGATGTGATGGCCATTTTCTATCTGGTGCAGTCCTCCGCCGCAGCCCGGAAGTGGGCAGCGGAAACCCGGTTTGGCCAGCTTCTGGCACGCGTGGGGCGGCACTCTCTGGAAATCTTTGTGGTGGGCACCGTGCTGGATCTGTATGCGCGCCTGCTGTTCAGCACCTTTGGAGATGGCTGGTTCCTGCAGATTGCCGTGAACGTGGCGGGCCTGAGTATTTTGTTCGGACTGGCTGCATGGCTGGATGGATACCGCAAACGCCAGAGGGCTGCACGGGTCGCCTGATGCTTCCTCGGGTGCGTGCCGGAAGGGGCCTGTGCGCGAAACAGGCTGACGTTGTTACTGGATCGTGCGATAGACTATGGTCTGATGTGATTTCTGTTCGTTTGAGAGTATATTCACCCATGCGTCTGTCCGTTCGTCTTCTTCGCGCCGGTTCTCTGTCCTGCCTGCTGCTGGCAGGGGTTTCCGGGCCAGTTGCGGCATGGGCTGCGGAAGGGGCTGCTCTGCCAGCCGCACCGCAAGGTGCCACTCCGGTAGCTGGCCGACTGAATGGCGCACCGGACAGCTTTGCTGATCTGGCTGCACGGTTGCTGCCTGCCGTGGTGAATGTTTCCACCACCCAGACCGTCAAGAGCGGCTCGGACGATGAAGATGAAGATGGTGATGGCGGCGGAGATGATCAGCTTCCCCAGATGCCCAACTTCCCGCAGGGCTCGCCGTTTGAGAAATTCTTTCACGATTTCATGAACCGGCAGAGTAGCCCTGACGCGCCGCCGCGCCGCATGCAGGCGCTGGGCTCCGGCTTTATTATCGATCCCGCTGGCTATATCGTGACGAATAATCACGTTATCCGCCACGCCGATAAAATTACGGTGACCTTGCAGGATAATACTGTGCTGACGGCTCGTGCCGTAGGGCATGATGACCGGACCGATCTGGCCCTGCTGAAAGTGGAAAGCAAGAAGCCGCTGCCCGCCGTTCATTTTGGTGATAGCGACAAACGCCGGGTGGGGGACTGGGTTCTGGCGATCGGGAATCCGTTTGGCCTGTCCGGCACGGTTACGGCCGGGATTATTTCCTCACGCGGGCGCAATATTGATCAGGGCCCGTATGATGATTTCATCCAGACGGACGCGCCCATCAACAAAGGCAACTCTGGTGGCCCGCTGTTTGATATGGATGGCGACGTCATTGGCGTGAATACGGCTATTTACTCACCCTCTGGCGGGTCTGTCGGCATCGGCTTTTCTATCCCGGCTAACGAGGCCAGTGGCATTGTTGAGCAATTACGCAAAACCGGCAAAGTGTCCCGTGGCTGGCTGGGTGTGCGCATTCAGAACGTGACGCAGGATATTGCGGATGGTCTGGGTCTCAGCCCGGCGCGTGGTGCGCTGGTGGCAGGTGTGGAAAAAGACGGCCCTGCCGCTAAAGGCAAACTTCAGACGGGTGACGTGATTCAGACACTCGATGGCCAGCCGATTGAAGGCAAGGCCCTGCCGCGTCTGTCAGCTCAGTTGCCGGTTGGCACGGTGGCGCATCTGGGTGTGTGGCGTCATGGCAAAATGGTGGATGTACCGGTGACCATTGGCATGCTGCCAGAACCTGCGGCAGAACCGGATGCCAAACCGGTGGCAGCCCCCAAGGGGGCTGCGGAAGTCAGCCTGTCCACACTCGGCTTTTCCGTCGGGCCGCTGGATGCCGCAGCGCGCCAGAAATACAACCTGCCGTCCGGCCAGAAAGGTGTGCTGGTCACATCCGTAAAGGACGGCGGTCTGGCGTCTGACCGTGGGCTGCGTGAAGGCGATGTGGTGACGGAAGTTCAGCAGGCGGAAGTTACCAGCCCCGCAGACCTTAAAAAACGCATTGAAGCCGCCCAGAAAGCTCATAAAAAGTCTGTGCTTCTGCTGGTGCATGACGCTGATGGCCTGCGTTGGGTGCCGTTCCCTCTCAATGGTGAGGACGCCCCCTGAGCAGGCCGTGCGTTCTCTGCACGTCTTGTAAAAGCAGAGCAGGCTTTTAATGCAGTTTAAGGTTTTTTCTGCTCCCTGGCTGGGGAATCCGATCCTGCGGCAGACCATCAGGCTTCTGGTGTCTGTCGGGCTGTGCGGGTTTGTTACGTGGATTACAAACCTGCAGGAGCCGGGCTGGGCGCTGATCACCTCAGTGATTGTCACCCAGAGCAGCATTACAGAAACGCTTTCCAGCGGGCGCTATCAGCTGGTTGGCACACTGATTGGTGCTGCGGCCAGCATTCTGCCCATCACGCTCATGTTGTATCACTGGCCGTTATGGGCAGCCTTTGCGGTGGCTTTTGTGCCGCTGGCGGTGCTGGCCTCATGGAAGCCCGGCACCCGGATGGGAGTGGTCACACTGATGATCGCTACCCTGTTTGCCACGCCAAATGACCCCTATCTCACGCCCATTGAGAGAGTTTTATCCATCCTGATTGGCGTGGGCGTGTCCATGCTGGTGACGTATGTTGTCCTGCATGAGCAGGCCCGGCGGGATGCCTTCCGGAATGCGGCCGCCACCGTGCGTCAGATTGTCGAGATGCTCACGCATGCGCGCAGCCATGAGATGAACTGGTCAGAAATTCAGGACCTGAACGACTCCAGCGTTGCCTCCCTGCGTAAAGTGCAGACAGCGGTGGAGGAGGCCCGGCGCGAACACTGGCGTCCGCTGGAAAAGCGTGACCCCATGTTGGCAACACTCCCCAAGGCGTTGCGGCAGTTGCAGATGGATGCGCTGGTGGTCACCCGTGCCGTTCTGCTGGCGGAGGGTCAGCCTGCACAGGGGCAGGATGATGCGACCAATCCCCTTAGCCCCGGCCTGATGCGGGCGTTTGACTGGATTGTCACCCGCTGCGAGGGTGAGGCTGTGGCCCGCACAGGGGAAGAATATCGTGTGGCGGCCGGAGTGATTGCCGCTCTGCCGGATGATACAGCGCAGGGGGATGAAATCATGCGCTTTGTCATGGGTGTTTTACGCACAGACCTGAAAACCCTGATCCAGCTTCTGGCGGAAGACGATACCAAACAGTCCTGATGGCAGAGGGCTGGTGGCATGAATCTTTCAGGCTCCGATGAACTCAGGCCCGTGCGAGGCTTTTTCAGTAAAGGGAGTGTTCTGTCATGAGTGATAAAACCAACACCGTAATACGGGTGCACACGCCGGGTGGCCCGGATGTGCTGCGTGTTGAAAACCTGCCAGTGCCTCAACCCGGAGCAGGTGAAATCCTGCTGCGGCAGGAGGCGATGGGGGTTAATTTCATTGATACCTATTTCCGGTCCGGCCTTTATAAATTTCCATCTCTGCCCGCTATTCCGGGGATGGAGGGGGCTGGCGTGATTGAGGCCGTCGGGCCGGATGTGAGCGCGCTTAAACCCGGCATGCGGGTTGCTTATGCCGGGGTGCCGGGCGGATATGCTCATTATCGGACTATTGCGGCGGACCGTGTGGTGGTGCTGCCCGATAGTGTTTCGTTTGAGACAGCGGCCTCTGTTACCCTGCGCGGGCTTTCTGCCCACATGCTGCTCCAGCAGGTTTATCCGGTGCGCAAAGGGGAAACCATTCTGGTTTATGCCGCTGCCGGAGGGGTGGGGCAGTTGCTTTGCCAGTGGGGCCACCATCTGGGCGCACGCGTGATTGGTGTGACATCCACGCAGGAAAAAGCTGATCTGGCACGGGCATGTGGTGCGACAGACGTGCTGATCGGCACGGAAAACCTCCCCCAGCGCGTGCGGGAACTGACAGACGGGGCCATGGTGCCGGTGGTGTATGACAGCATCGGGCGGGATACGTTTGAAGCCAGCCTGTCCTGCCTTGCCCCGCGCGGCCTGATGGTGAGTTACGGCAATGCTTCCGGCCCGGTAACCGGGGTGGATGTGGGCACACTGGGGGCACATGGCAGCCTGTACCTCACCCGGCCCTCTCTGATGACGTATATTGCCAAAAGGCCCGAGCTTGAGGCCTCTGCTGCGGCTGTTTTCAGCCTGCTGGAGCAAGGTGTGCTGCGGCCTTCCATCGGGCAGCGTTTTGCACTGACGGAGGCTGAGCAGGCGCATCGTGCTCTGGAGTCGCGCAAGACCACCGGCAGCACCATTCTGCTGCCATAAGGCGCTGCGGGCAGGCCGCCTTGCCACAGGTGTTGGGAACGGTGGTGTGTCCGGTGCGTTTTTTAAAGGAGCGCTTGTGGGGGCGCTGGCATGTGGCTGTTAGCGCATGACGGACAGCCACGGATGCGTTAGATTGATCTGTCCGCCCGGAGTGTCGGGTGGCCAAAAAAGAATGCAAGGATAGTCTGATATGCCGAAGTGTCCGGTGAAATGCCCGAAATCTCCCTGCCTGCGCGGTCTGCTGATTGCTGGCCTGATTGCATCAGCGGTTTATTTCTTCCGCAAGAAAAAGTGCTGCGGCTAATCTGATTTTCTGATCAGACATGGTTCGCCCCAAAGCCCGCCCGGCCCCCTCCGGACGGGCTTTTTTTGTGCCGGAAGAGGCTGGTGTCTGAGGTTGGTGTAGCCGAAGGGCGTTCTCAAATTTAAGACAGGGCCGCGTTGAGGTAGAGCAATGCGGTGGAAACGGGTTGTGTTATGGTGCGGGCTCTGTATCAGACTAAATCAATATAACCGCTGTCTGCATCCCTGTGTTGTCAGACTGATTTCAGAAAGGATAAGGGCGTTGCATCCTATCGTCTCCCGTCTTGCTTCTCTGGCTGCAGGGTCCATGGCCGCATGTGCGCTTACAGTTGGTGGCGTTGTGGCTGCCGGACTGCCTTCAGAAGCGCATGCTCAGGCTTCGGTTCTTATCAAGAACCAGTCTGCCAAAGCTGTTGTTGAAACTGTGGATCATGACGCCCGTGAGCTTCTGCTGCGTGAAGCCAATGGTCACCTCATCACCATTGAATACGGTTCCGCTGTGCGGGATCTGCCGCATGTGAATGCTGGTGACAGGCTGAGCATCCGCTTTGTGGAAACGCTTGGTGCCGTGATTGCTGCACCGGACAGCCCCTTGCCGGAATCCACCCTGACAACAGCCAAAGGCTACGTGCATGGCCACCCGCGTGGTGTGATTGCTGCGTTCCGCCGTGAACGCGCAACCGTGCAGAGCATTGACCTGACCACCCACACGCTGTCCTTCGTGACGACGGATGGAGAGTCTCACATTGCCGTTTTACGGATCAAGGCAATGCAGGACTTCATGGCAACGCTGAAGGTTGGCGATGTTATTGACATCACCCGCACAGAATCCATCTCCTACGTGATTTTGAATGATACGGTCACTCCGGGGACGGATCCCGGTGCTCCGGCAGATGCCGCCGGTGCAGCTGCTGCTCCTGCTATCCCCGCCGTGCCTGCTGTTCCGGCAGTCCCTGCTGCGCCATCTGCTCCTGCCGTACCAGCAGCACCGGCTGTTGCTCCGGCTCAGTAATACGTTTGATTTTTTCAGGGCTTATAAAAAAGGCGTCCCGTTGTGGGGCGCCTTTTTTGTTATGTGACCTGATTGCCATCACTTTACCTGATTTGTTGTTGCATAATCGAACTGGTTTTGTGATGGACTTGTGCTGAATGACAAACACACTCCCCGGCGCTCTGGATGCAAACCACAGAAACGCGGGGATTGATGCCCTGCGCGGGGTGGCGATCATCATGGTTCTGCTTGACCATGTCTCGATCAGAATGCCGCTGGCAAAAACAGGTCTGGCAAC
>NZ_CALLXM010000017.1 GCF_937875265.1 uncultured Acetobacter sp.
TGAGGCCAACATACTCATCCAGGTTAAAGGTCGTCACACCGCTGAAATCCAAAGCCTGCTGCTTTGAAGTTTCCGCCAGCCGCGCATAAATGGCTTCCATGGTGCGCCCTGTTGCAAGGCCCAGCACGGATGTCGGCTTGGTTTTAACCTGTTTTGCAAGAACCAGTGCAGCCAGAGTCCTTGTCCGGGCAGCATCGGGACAAATGACGATTTTCATAAAAAATCAGTCTCCAGCCGAAATGATTATTGATTTTGGAGCGGGGGTACCTGTCTTGGCACGCAAGGCAACAGCCCAGCCTCCGATAAAAAGATAGGATGGAATAACCAGTGCCATGAAGGCGTGCAGATTTCCAAACATCGGGGCGATATGAACGAAAATCTGAGGAAGAACAGCGCCGCCAGAATACGCCATGACCAGAAAGGCCGTTGCCCGTCCGCCATCAGACCCGGCCTCTGCCAGCACAATTGGGAACAGGGCCGGCAGAATCATGGCATTAGCAAAACCGAGCAGCGCCACACAGAAAACAGGGGTGATACCCGGAGCGACCAGCGCAACAAGACAGATGAAAATACCCAGCACACAGCATGTGAGCATGTATCCATCCTGACTGACAAAGCGCGGCACGATCAGCATACCCGCCAGATATCCAGCCATCATTGAAGCCAGCGTCAGCGCGGTCAGATATTTTGTAATATCCAAAGACAAACCAAAAGCATGTCCGAAAAGGCCGATGGCATCTCCGGCCATAACCTCCACACCAACATAGAGGAACATAGCGAACACACCGGTTATCAACCAGAGCGGCTGCGCTTTGCGCACGGGGCCTTCAGGCTGTTCGGCTGTTTCCAGAGTAATTTCAGGCAGAGGGGCGCGTGCCACCAGAACGGCCAGCAGAACCAGAAGCCCCGCCATGACCTGATAGGGCACATGCACAGCATGTGTAAATTGCGCAAGAACTGTCTCACGCTCGGGTCCAACTGCCGTTGTGCGGATATTGGCAACGACCTGCCCCACATCCGGCATCACGATCAAAGCAAACAGAACCGGGGCGACAATCCCCGCAAATTTGTTGGCTATCCCCATAATCGCGATGCGTTGCGCAGCGCGGTCATGGTCACCCAGCAGGCTGACATACGGATTAACGGTAATTTGCAACAGTGAAAGACCCGCGCCGATTACGCTCAGCCCACTTAGCGCGCCAGCATACCAGCGGCCATTCACACATTCCCCAAACAGCAGCGTTCCAACCGCCATAACAGCAAGAGCCACCACAAGCCCCCGCCGCAAGCCGATCCGCCGGGCCAGCACCGTCGCGGGGAGTGGGAAGACAAGATAGGCAAGATAGAAACAGACGGGCACCAGAAAGGACGCCACGTCACTCAGATTGAAAGCAATCTGGACAAAGGTAATCAGCGGCCCGTTCAACCAGGTAACAAAGCCGATACTGAAAAAGAGCGCGGCCATAATCAGCACGGGTCGCCAGCCATAAGCACCTGCCGGACTTGCAATCGGAAACCTGAGCACTCTGCACTCCTTCAGCAACGGGCCGGAAACTGGCTCCGGCCCTCATCAACCTGTTTTATCCGGCAGAGATCCTCTGCCCTGCCGGATCGTTCTCAGAACCCGGAGGAAACCGAAACCATAGCGGCAAACACACCGCCGACATAATAGACCGGAGCCCCACCCGCAGCGATAGCTCCTGTGGATGTCACATGTGCATGGGCATTCGCTGTGTAGCTTGAACCGGACAGATAATGGTTATCACCAAGGTTGGTCAGGTTCAGCTGAATCTGCGGATGCTTGAGGTAGCTGAAGGACTTCATGCGATAACCCAGCGTCAGGTTTGACGTGATATAGGCAGGCATTTTTTCATCGTTCATGAAGGTGGTGTACTGGGTATCCACATAGCGCAGATCAAAGTTCCCAAAGAACCGGCCATCATCATAGCTCAGACCAATAGCACCCGTAAATTTGGGAGCCTGGACAGCAATTTTTCCGGCAGTTGGCAGATATCCGTTGCCTGTATTGAAGTTGTTATCAAACGTGGAATGCAGGAACTGCCCGGAAAGATAAGGGCTGAAGTGATGCCAGCGTGCCAGTCCAAATTCCGCCTGTACCCCGCGGGATGTCTGCCCACCGATGTTGATGGGAGAGGCCACCATCATATTCGTGTTGGGAATGTACCCAGTCGATGTCACCTGATGGTTTGTCAGGTTGATGTTGAACAGGGACATTGCAAAATTATAGAATTTCCCCTGATGCCGGAAACCGATTTCTTCACTGATGGAATATTCCGGCTTCAGACTCTGCGGCTGCATGGTTGCGTGTGACGCATTCGGATCAAAGATCTGTGAATACGCTTCCACTGATTCAGGCGCCCGGAAAGATGTCGTGCCGTTGATGTAAATCTGGTCTTTGGGCGTGATCATATAGCTCGCAGAAAACTGCGGCAGAGGTTCAAAATAGTTTCCCTGCATTTTATAAGGATCAGCACCAGGCACGAGGTTTGTGCCCTGACGGGAAACCATGGCAACGCGGAAGCCTGCGCTCAAAGTCAGTTTATCGTTCAGGAGCTTCTGGGTATCAGCAATAAACAGCGTGTTGACCTGCTGCATGAAGTTGAGGTCATACCCGGTAAGGATTTTCCCACCAACCTTGATCACATCGCCTGACCAGCCACTGCCATTTGCATAGACCGGTCGGAAATCAGACAATTCTTCATGCGTGGTATACGCATACCACCAGCCGAATGAAAGCGTATTGCTCTTTGAAATACGCCAGTCAGCCGACATATTCACGCCGCCGGTTTTCTGGTTCCACGGATCACGGCTGGATGTGAGGATGCTGCCGTTAACCGGCGTCCCTACGTTCAGATCACCATACTGCTGAGTCCCAAAATATCCGCCTGAAGCCGGGATATTTTCTCCCCCAAGAGAGGGCCCGAACTGGTGAACATAATAGGGTGAAACATGCAGATGCAGGTTATCAGCCAGCGTAAAGTGCATGGGCAGAACAACAAGCTGCTGGTTCAGGTTTTGCTGGTTCAGCTTGTAGTACGTGGAGTCACCCGGCGTGAAGTTTTTGTTATATGAAAAGCCGGTGCCATACTGATCCCACTGCGCCTTTGTGGGCGAACGCCAGGATGTTGCCTGCTGCTTGTTGTAAGAAAAGATTGCGGAGATGCTGTTTCCGTCACCCCATTCTTTTACAAATTTTGAATCAAGGTGATACCGGAGCAGGCCACCCGGACCACGCGCACCGTTATCATACCCTGTGTGGGAGAAGGAAACGAACCCACGCACACCGGAATTCCCGATATCACCGGTATCCAGACGGATAAATTCTTTATTGTAGCTGTAGGAACCGCCACCTAGGTCCACGAAACCACCAGCTTTATGAGACGGGTTCAGAGCTGTTGCAGTAATCTGGCCACCGACAGCGTTATAAAACGGTGCATTCAGATCAGGTGCGCCCTGTGAAACAGTCACAGACCCCAGATTTTCAGAATCTACCAGCGTTGACGTGTACGGCGCATAGTTAATCGGGTCAGCCAGCGGTGCGCCTTCAAACAGATAGCCCATCTGTGTTTCATTCAGGCCGCGCACCTGCAGATGATCACCGGTGATGCCGAACGGGTCCTGACTGGAAACCGTAACACCCGGCAAATCTGCAACCAGAGACGTGATATTTGAAGACGGAGCCTGCTTGGCAATAAAGTCACGCGTCACACCACTCTGTGAGCGCGGCGCAGTCTGATGCGGCATCATCCCGCCACCGGGCGTGCGGTTGGTCACCCCCGTGGAGGAAACCGAGTGACTGGTGACAGAAATCTCTTCTGTCCCGCCGGTGTACTGCCCCAGCACTGAAGAACTCAGACCATTGCCGGAGGAGGATTTTTTCCGCGCAGGACCTGACGGTTTGGAAACCTTTTTAACCTCACCATCTGATGATGATGCTGAGACTGACTGTGCATGCGCTGATGCGGCCCAAAGCCCCGTCAGCGCCACACAGGATACTGAAAGCTGACGTAATGAAAGACGCATGATGGCAACCCCCTCCGGCCCGTGGAAATGCCATTTTCATTCCCACATAGAAACATAACCCTGCAAACTCCGGTGTTAGTATGCAATGG
>NZ_CALLXM010000018.1 GCF_937875265.1 uncultured Acetobacter sp.
CGCACCCGTGTGAATGAACGCATGGCGCAGGCCCGTACCATGCTGAGTGTACCCGGCGTAACCCTGAACATGGGGCCACTAACGACCGGCATGGGAGAAATTTTCCAGTTCCAGCTTCGGGGTCCCGGCCTCTCGTTAATGGAGCTCAACCGCCTGATGAACTGGACTGTTGCTCCGCAACTCAAACTTATACCCGGTGTGGTGGAAGTGAATATTGGCGGTGGTGCGGAGGAAACATGGGAAGTCACCCTCGACCCGGTGCGCCTGCTGGCCTACGGACTTTCCTTAGGCGATGTGTACCGCGCCATAGACACCAGTAATTCAGCCTCGGGCGGTGGCTGGATTGAGCATCATGCAGAGCAGCAGGTGGTTGCCGGGCGTGGGCTTTTACGCTCCTTGCAGGATTTTGGGGCGATTACTGTTAAAACCGGGCCGGGTGGCATCAGCATCCGCTTGCGGGATCTGGGTCGCATTAACACTGGTCCGCGCACACGGCTGGGGGCTGTCACGCGGGATGGCACGGGCGAAATTGTCACAGGTGTTGTGATGATGGAAAGAGGCGCCAACTCTGATGCAACACTGGCAGGCATCCGTGCTGCCTTGCCAGCCATTACGCAGTCTCTGCCAACGGGTGTGACGCTGGTGCCCTATTATAACCGCGCCATGCTTACCAATCGGACCATTGCGACTGTACGCGAAAATCTGCTGATTGGCGCAGCGCTTGTCGTAGCCGTTCTGCTGGCAGTTATTGGAAACCTGCGTGCCTCTCTGCTGATTGCCTCCGTTATTCCATTCGCTCTGGTCTGCGCCATGGCTGGCATGAGGGTGTTTGGTATTTCCGCCAATCTGCTCAGTCTGGGCGCAATTGATTTTGGCATGATTGTCGATAGTTCCCTGGTGGTTGTCGAGCATGTGCTCAGCCGCCGGATTAAGGAGCCTGAACTGCCTTTTGGCGCGCTGGTCCGCTCTTCCGCACAACAGATTGCCCGGCCAGTCAGCTTTGCCATTCTGGTCATCATCATGGTGTATCTGCCTGTGCTCACGCTGGAGGGCATTGAAGGCCGGATGTTCCGCCCTATGGCGCAAACCGTCATTATGGCACTGGCTGCCTCTCTGCTTTATTGCCTGGTATGGATTCCCATTTTGTGCGTTTCCGTGCTGCGCACCACGCGGGCACCTGCGGAAACACGGCTGATAGCTTGGTTACGACGACATTATCAGCCGTTGTTTTCACGCTGTGTGCGCAGGCCACGCCTCCTTGTCTGCATCAGTCTTGGCGTCTGCCTTCTGGCAGGCGGACTGGCCACAACGCTTGGCAGCGAATTTGTGCCTCAGCTGGAAGAAGGTGCGCTGACACTCACAGCAACGCGCCTGCCCAGCTCTGCGCTCCAAACCGTTCTGGCCTCGGTCAAACAGCAGGAGCGCCTGATAAGAAGCTTTCCGGAAGTGGAAACGGTGGTCAGCAATACGGGCACCGGGGCAATCCCGACGGACCCGATGGGGCAGAACGAAACAGATAGCTTCATTCTGCTCAAGGAGCCCCGTATCGGACGTTCTCAGGCCGAACTGGTGGCCGCCATGAACACGACGCTGCGGGAAAACCTGCCAGATGCCCTGTATTCCTGGAGCCAGCCGGTGCAGATGAGGATGGATGATCTGCTTTCCGGCGTCCGCACCCAGATTGCCGTTTCCGTTTATGGGAATGACCTGCCCACCCTCTCCCGCCTTGGCGGACAGGTTGTCAAAGCGCTGAACAGCGTGCCCGGGGCCGCCGATGTCATGGCGACGGATGACGGCACGGTGCCGTTTCTGCATATTGATGTGAACCGTGAAAACGCGGGGCGCCTGAATGTGCGCGTGCAGGATATTCTGGACACGGTGGAAGCCATAGGGGGCCATATCGGACGCCCTGTGACAGCAGGTAACGCCATTATCGCCACACAAGCCCAGCTTGACCCGGCCCATACACGCTCACTTGCTGATATTGGTGCATTGCGGGTCACGCAGGCAGATGGACACGGAACAGTTCTGCTCTCTCAGGTTGCGGATATTCGCCAGCAGGACGGTCCGCCCCGTATCAGCCGGGACGGTATCCGTCGGCGTGTGGTGATTCAGGCCAATGTGCGCGGGCGGGATCTGGCGTCCTATGTTGCGGATGCCCAAAAGGCCGTTCAACGCACTGTTAAACTCCCGCATGGCTATACCATGCGCTGGGATGGCCAGTTTAGAAACCTTCAGTCAGCCTCAAAAAGACTGGCTATTGTTGTACCCGTAGCTCTTACACTGATCTTTTTGCTTCTGGTTGCCGCTCTTGGCACAGTTCGGCTGGCATTGCTGGTTTTCTGTAATCTGCCACTGGCAGCCTCTGGCGGTATTTTTGCGCTGATACTGCGCGGGCTGCCCTTCAGCATTTCCGCAGGGATCGGGTTTATTGCCCTGTTTGGGGTCGCGGTTTTAAATGGCGTTGTGCTGGTCAGCACTGCGGAACAGATTCGCCGCCGGGGCGTGGGGGCCGCCCGTGCCGGATTTACTGCTGCCAGAGAACGCTTCCGCCCGGTAATGGCCACGGCACTGGTTGCCAGTCTGGGCTTTTTCCCCATGGCGTTTTCCGCCTCCGCCGGGGCAGAGGTGGAACGGCCGCTGGCCAGTGTGGTCATTGGCGGGCTGGTAACCTCCACCCTGCTCACGTTGTTTGTTTTGCCTCTGCTCTATGCGCGTTTTATGAAACAGGAGAACCGCCCAGACGAGGAGGCTGAGTCCGCATGCGCATCCTGATTATGGAAGATGAACCCCATCTGGGCGCTGCCGTGCAGGAACGGGTGCGGCAGGCTGGCCATACGGTAGACTGGTTTACCACACTGGAAGATGGCCGCGCCGCTCTGGCCACTGTGCATTATGACGTGCTGCTGCTGGATTTGGGCCTGCCCGATGGCAGCGGACGCACCCTGCTGCGGGAAATCCGCCAGACCAGTTCCCCTCTGGCCGTGTTGATCACCACGGCGGAAGATCAGGTAAGTGACCGCATTGCAGGTCTTTCCGAAGGGGCGGATGACTATCTGGCCAAGCCGTATGATCTGGATGAGCTGGTAGCACGGATTGCCGCTGTGGGCCGCCGCTACCGCCCGCTGGTCGATAACCGGCTGAAAGTGGGAGATATTGACATTGATCTGGAGCGCTCACGCCTGACCCGTGACGGAGTGGTGATTGATCTGACCGCACGGGAATGGGCGCTGGTGGAACTGCTGGCCCGCAGGCCAGGCGCCATTTGCTCACGTGAGCGAATAGAAGATGCGCTATACAGTCTGGAAGAAGAAGTTGGCAGCAATACCATAGAAGTTTTTGTTAGCCGCGTGCGAAAAAAGCTGGGAGCTGACATTATCCGCACCGTGCGCGGGCGCGGATACTGCCTTGAGCAGCCGCCAGCCCCATGACCCAGAAGCCTTTACCTTCCCCCGTAAGCAACGGCCAGAAACCTGCCACAGATACGCACCCTGTTAGCACGTTGGCAGCACATGTTGTGCAAGAGGGTTCTCCCCCGGAAAAGCCTGTGCGGCCCTGGCGGCTGGCAACGCGGTTGATCCGAGGTGTGACGGGAGTGGTCATTGGCTGCCTTGCAATTGTCAGCCTGATGACCGCAGGGTTTACAAAATACGAGATTACAGAACGGCTGGACGACTCTCTTCAGGAAGTGGGCGAACGGCTCCAGTTTGCCCTTCTGGCCCTGAACCAGCAGGGGCCGGGGCATGATGTAGCGCATCTGTCTGATATCAAACCAACGTCTCTGGCCTATCAGATTACCGATACCGCAGGGCATATCCTGCTCCGGTCCTCCAATGCGCCCGCCACACGGTTTACCGTCCCGCTCTCCAGCGGGTTTTACATGCTTCCACAGTTCCGGGTTTACGTCACACCCGCCGCGCAAGCAGATCGGTTTATTCTGGTGGGTGAACCCCAGCTGCACCGCACGCAGGCCACGCACAAAGCCATTCTGATCGCCGTGCTGCCTATTATTGGCTCTGTGCCCTGTATCTGGTTACTGGTGATCTGGATTGTGCGCCGGGGGCTGCGGCCACTGGTCAGGTTGCAGGATGAAATTCGTGAACGTGGCAGTGGCAACCTCAAGCCTGTGCCGGAATTAGATTTACCACTTGAACTCTCCACTATTCAGGTGGCCGTCAATTCCCTTCTGGAGCGTTTGCATAAAGCACTTTCTGCAGAACGTGCTTTTGCGGCCAATGCTGCACATGAATTGCGCAATCCTATTGCCGC
>NZ_CALLXM010000019.1 GCF_937875265.1 uncultured Acetobacter sp.
CCGTTATTGATAATAGTGCCTGAAGCAATGCCTCCGGAAGAGGTAATTAGTTCACCGCCACTGTTAATGACTGCGCTTCCTAGGAGCCCTCCTGAAAAAATATTTGCAGATGTTCCTTGTGAGACGACAACACCATTGAGACTGGAACCTGATCCTGCCTCAAAAATATTGCCATTATCAGCCCATAGCCCGATAGTGGCACTTATGACATCTCCGTTACCAGAGATCGTATCGACGGATCCACCAGGGAGAACATAAACCGTTCCGCCTTGGTCTACGGTTGCTCCCGATAGCGTGCCGCCATCTACAACAAAGGCAACGCCACCACTGCTGATGGTCGTCCCTGATAGAGAGCCTCCGGCAGAGGCAATAACTTCTCCGCCGCTGCTGATGGCTGTGTTTGACAGAATACCCCCGGAAGAGGCAACGATCTCTCCGCCACTACTGACGGTTGTGTCTGACGCAATGCCTCCAGAAGAAACGGCGACTTCTCCGCCACCACTGATTGTTATGCCGGTCGCAGTGCCACTTTCGTAAAAAAGATCAGTACGTCCTATATGGTATACACCGCCAAGAATATTGATTTTTCCGCCATTATTAACGACTACGTCTGACGCAACGCCTTGACCGGTAACGTCGAGTAAGCCTCCATTATTGATGGTGATGCCTGACGCAACGCCTCCATCTAAAAGGCCGATATACCCTAAAGTAAAAACGCCCCCGCTGTTTATTGTTGTCTCTAATGCAGTGCCTTTTATTAAAACAGATAAGGTACCTCCGTTGATTGTTGTCCCTGACGCAAGCCCACCATAAACACTGACGCCTCCACCGCTGCTTATGGTGGTATCTGAAGCCGATCCATAAACTAACATGTTACTGTCAGACGTAATATTAACTCCGGAGGAAGAGACGCCCTTACTTACTGTAATCATTTGAGTGGGGTTAGTAGTAGTGCTTGACATTCCATGTGTCCTTTATTTGTAAAATCCAGGTCTGGGGCAGTTTGTGAGGTGATAAGATTTGCGCACTCAAGCTGAAAATTTGTTTTTCGTAATGCAAGCGTCGTGCTGCTTTGCACAGTGCGCTATGATCAGCTTAAGGCATGCACGTCAGATTTTTGGGCAAAATGGAGATGGACACACTGGATAAATGCCTCGCGGGTGTTTCTGATATTTTCATAAGGCGCTGTCGCTGTTTTTTTACTAAATACAGCTTTTGTTCCGGATTAACCGTTTGATACACAAATCACCCCATCAATATAAATATTGATTTATGAATTTTTTCAACGTGCAGATGTTTATTGCACCTATTCTTTTGAGTGCAATATAATGAACTCGAAAAACTTTAAGCTTAAGTCAGCAAAAATCAAGAGAAGATGAGTATGTCACCAAAAATGCGACAAAAAGCTTTTCGAAAGACGCGAGGTGGCCGATAGTCAGGTCTGATTGGTCATAAGGCGCTGCAAGGTATATGGAACACATTGAGCTCGTGACATCCAAATGTAAGGATGCCCCTGTCTACACGATCGATAATCTGGTCACGCTACCCGGTTTTTTAGAGTGTCTGGCATTTTGCAACCAGAAACTGTTGGCCCTGCATAGGGAGATGCCGCGTGAAGTTCGTTATGTTGCGGACCTGCGGCGATGGGTCATGACGCATGGTTCGCTCGCACTGCATTTTTCACACCAGATCGACCCGAGCCTTCCTGCTTTGTCAGCCAGCAGTCTCTTTCGCGAAATTGCTCATACGGGGGCCGCCAGCCCCAATACCGTGACAAGTTTTCTGCAAGAGCTTCATGCGCGAGGCTATATTTCAGCGTTGCCGGGGCAGGATCGGAGAGTGCGAGCTTATCGCATGACCGAATTTTCCGAGAAAATGTTTTATCTCTATCTGCAAATCAGCTTGCAGGGCCTGGACCTGATTGATGATGCAGGGCGGGCGGAAGCTGCAAAATCAGACCCCCGTATTCTGACATATATGCACCCGCTTTTTGCGCGCCGGATGCTGCAAGATCCTAGCTATTATGCGCCACCCGCTTCAATTGCGCCATTGGTCAGTACAACAATCGGGATCTCTATCCTCAACGAGATGACGCGCGCTCAAAAAGAAGATGTTCCGGAAGAGGATGGACGTATTTATATTCATCTTGGCAGCGCAAGCGCTATGGCAAAGTACTACGGGGTATCGCGTGGCAATGTGGCGCGCTTATTGGCTAAAGTGCAGGCATCTGGTCATTATGGTCAAACCAGCCAGGGAACATGGGTTTCAAGGCACCTGTTACGAGATTATCATCTCTTGCAGGCACTCAAAATGACGCATAGTGCCGCAGCCTTTAAGGACGCATGCAGGCTAAGAGAGCCGGCTCTGGCAATTCAGTAATCATATTGTGATGACAGCCAGTCTTCATTGTTGAAAGCAAGAGAGGTGTCAGTTTAGTCTCTCTTTTGTGCTTTATACTCTATTCTTAGGCCGTTTTGACTGAATTCTCTTAAAAAGCTCATGAATTTTTTGCATAAATTCTGTTTTTTATTCTGTGATTAGCAGTTAAAATCCAGAAAATTAGGCTGCGCAGGAACAATATAGCAGCGGAGAATGTATCTTTCAAATTTGTTGTGATGTGTGAACGTTCTGTTATGACAGAACTGCGGATCTCGTTGCGGGCTTCTGTGGGAGCGCTTTCCACACACAGTCTGCCTCTGCCGGTGCGCTGCAGGAACACAATAAATCAGGAAGGATGAAACGTTCGTCATGCGCTTACGTCAGATCGAAGTTTTCTATGCGATCATGTCCACGGGATCTTTGCGTCGTGCTGCTGAGTTACTGCATGTCTCCCAGCCTGCAGCCAGCAAGGTATTACGCTATGCGGAGCAGTCCTTAGGCTTTGCGCTATTCGAGCGGACAGGAGGTAGGCTTGTTCCGACACGGGAAGCACGGATCCTCTTACCTCACGTAAATACTATTTTTGAAAAAATTTCTGATCTTAAAAGATTAACAGAAAATCTACGTTATGCTCGTGACGGTCACGCTATCAGTATAGGTTGCGTGCCAAGTCTGGGGCTAAGTGTAGTGCCAAGGGTGATCCAGCGGTATCACGCGGCCCATCCGGGGAACGAACTGACAATCGATACATTGCACGGTCCGGAGATTGTCTCGCGTATCCTCAATCATGATCTTGATCTTGGTATTGTGTTTGGGGCGTACGAGAAACAAGGCCTTACAGCTAGTCATATTGCTGATGTACCGCTCGTACTTATTGACCTCGAGGCTACTCAGGGCCCGGTTGCGCTGGAAGACATTGACCCTGCTCGCTATATTGGCCTCAGCGAGAATGACCCTACAGCCCGTCTTCTGGATATGGCGTGGGAAGAGGCGGGGCTTTCGACGGTGCCGGTGGTGCGGGTCCGTACCCATTACATGGCGGCTGAACTTGTCCGGCTTGGTGGCGGTTGCGCCATTGTGGATGGGCTGACAGCACGACATCATCCTGGTCTGCCATCACCTCTTCCGCTCAAGCCGCCTCTGGGGATGGCCTGTACGGTTCTTTTTCGTGCAGATTATGCTCTTTCTCATATCTCCCGTGATATTCTGGCTCTTCTTAAAGAAGAGATAAACAATGATCTTGCTGGCTTACCTGCTCTGTAGCGATGCACGGTATTATTTCCGGTCATATCTACGTCCCCTTAACCATTGGCTAATGGTGTGTGACGTTTTTGACATAGACAGATTTCCGTTTTCTCACGACCATTGCGGTATCGTATCTACATGGCGGTCGGTCGGGGAAGGAAACAGAGTATGCGTCGAGCCGGGGCTTATAAAAAAAGGCTGCTTCTTTTAGGGATTTCAGCCTTCTGTTACGGATGGGC
>NZ_CALLXM010000020.1 GCF_937875265.1 uncultured Acetobacter sp.
TGATTTGATTTTTTGGATCTTGTAAGTCTGCCTATACCGCTCATCCGAGGACTAGAAAGAGCTGTTCACTTACATAAAGCTCTGGACAATAAACAGCCTTTGAAAAAATTGAATGCAGAAGCCGTCTTGCATTTGCACCGCAGCATAAAAACAAGACATGCTTTAATCAGATCCTTTTCATGTGTTCGTTATGCTGAGTTTAGGGGCCGTAAATATTCCGCACTGATCGGAAGCCATGCTTTTGCCATGAGGCACTAACACAACCACCATGACGGCGGTGCGCCGCATGCAAGAAAGCTTCACCAGACACAACAGAAAACCGGTGCGTGTTGCTTTAACTTTATTTTGAATTTTTAAGAAGAAAGGCTGGCTCCCGAAGTAGGACTCGAACCTACGACCCAGCGATTAACAGTCGCTTGCTCTACCAACTGAGCTATTCGGGATCAGCGAGGCATCGTATAACCGTGATCCGGGGGAGCCGTAAACCCCCTTTTTTCATTTTTTTTGTGTTTCGTGTTTTTATGTACGGACGACGCGGAAAACCCCTCGTGGTAAGAAAGAAGCATGAACGCACAAGGACCTTCCCCCGACCCAGCTTTCCGCCGCAGGATTATTCTGACCAGCCTTGCCGGGCTGGCAGTCGCCGGGGCCGTAAGTGCGTTTGAACATCACGCCCACAAACGCGCTCCGCGCAAGCAGCCGGATGGCCAGTATCGTAAACTCAAACTGATCTGGCCGCACTCTGATACCGCCCCGGTGCTGGCTGTCGCGTATCAGAAAGGGTTTTTTGCGCGCTACAGCCTTGATGTGGAAACTGTCTCCACCCCGCAAAACGGGAATGAAGCGCTGGATGCGCTAGCCACCAATAAAACTGATTATGCCGTCGCTCCGGCCCTGACATGGCTCCCGCGCCTGTATAGCGGCCTTTCTGCCAGCCTTGTGCTGGGTATTCAGCCCGGCACGTTTCGCCTGCTTGTGCGGCGCGGTGCGGCAATTACCCGGCTGGACCAGCTCGTGGGCCGCACTGTGGCCATGCCGGACAAAAATGCCGCGGATAAATTTTTCTTTGCCATCATGATGCGCCGCAAGGGCATTAACGCCATGAGCGGCATCACCTGGACAGACATGCCAGCCGACCAGATGGTTGAGTCCTTCCGCAACCGCAGCATTGATGCCCTCGTGGCACACGACCCACTTGCCTGGCAATTACTGACCGGACATTCTGACCTGTTTTCTGAGCTGGTTGGCAGCAATAGCGGCCATTATGCGGACCGCACCAGCCTGATTCTCGGGGCCTCAAAATCCGCACTGGAGGCCGATCCGGATGCGGCAACTGCCCTCACCCTCGCCCTGCGTGATGCCGCGAAATGGGCCAATAAACATCGGGGGGAAGCCGCAACACTGGTTGCAGCTGACGCATCAGACCTCAGCACCGATGCCATACGCACCATGCTGGATAATCAGCCCGCCATTACGCCCGTAACCGGACATACCCTGCGCGACCAGATCGCCCAGTATTGTGACGAACTGCAACTCATCGGGCTTTTACCCGATACAGAAGCCGCCTCTGCCATCGCAAGACGCTATACGCGCAACGTGTTGAATGGATGATAGCTGCTTTATGAAAGCTCAGGGTCTTTCTTCCTGCGCGGCAGCCTGATCTCACTAGCCAGAACACCCACGACAATCAGCCCTGCCCCTACCATGGCCAGTGCAGGCAGCCGCTCCCCAGCCAGACGCCCCACAAGCCCGGCCCAGACTGGCTCACCTGCGTAAATAACAGTCGCCCGCGTGGCGGAAATGGTTTTCTGCGCCCAGTTCATGGCAAACTGGATGACTGCACTCATCACTCCAAGCCCTATGCCGGACACGACCCAAACCCATGAAAACGGCGGGATATGCTCTCCTGCCACCGGCATGAAGGCTATGGCCAGAAGCCCTGCTACCAGCAACTGCACAATCGTCACACGGCGGCTATCCACCCGCCACGCGTAACGGCTGATCAAAATAATTTCGCCTGCAATGGCCACAGCCCCCATCAGCGTCGCAATTTCACCGGGGCTGAAGCTGAGGCCGCTTACCGCATCAGGCCCGGTCAGGCACACAAGCCCGGCAAAAGCGACCAGAACCCCGACCCAGCTCATCATATGCGGCCTGCGCTTGAGCACTGCCCACTGTAGGAAAGGCACCATTGGCACATATAGAGCCGTGATGAACGCGGACTGGCTGCTGGAAATTGTTTTCAGGCCAAGCGTTTGAAACGTGTAGCCCAGAAAAACGCCCACCCCGATAATACACCCGGCCTTAAGCTCATACCGCGTCATGCCGGCAAGAGACTTGCGGAACAGCAACACGGACATCAGGCCAGCCGTGAGGAATCTTAACCCCACAAAAAACAGCGGACCGGTATGTTCCATAGTATGATGGATGATAAGGAACGTTGCCCCCCATAGCATGGTGATCAGGACAAGTATGATTTCCTGTTTAGACAGGAACTTGACGTGAGAGCCTGGGGCGGGTGGAGTCTTGATCATAGTTAGCAGCGTATATGGGCACTATAATGCACAATCAACCCCCACGATCTGATGTTTTGAAATTTGTGGGGACAAACCTGCGACGCCTGCGCAAGGATGCTGGCCTGAGTCAGGAGGCACTGGCCAATGCCTCTGGCATCAGCCGCCGCATGATTGTCAGTCTGGAAGCCGGAACCGCCAATATCAGTCTGGGTAGTCTGGACCGACTGGCGGAAGCACTGAACACAACCTTCCTCAAACTGGTGAGCAACCCGGAGCGGGAATTGCGCCGTATTGAGGAAGTGATGTGGCGCGGCAGCGAACCCGCCAGCAAAGCAACCCTGCTGGGGGCTGCCCCTGCCCGCAACGATACACAGCTCTGGCTCTGGTCACTGGCACCGGGCGAGCGCTACGTGGCGGAACCCGACCCGGAAGGCTGGCACGAAATGATTTTTGTGCTGGAAGGCACGCTGACTCTTGAGTTTGATACGGAAACCCAACTTGTTCAGGTCAATGACTTCACCATTTACAACAGTGCCCAGAACTACGCGTATCTGAACGCTGGCAAGAAGCTTCTGCGCTTTGTCCGCACGGTCTCGTCCTGAACCACGGCACCACTTGCAAAATGCGCGAGGCTTCATGCTGCTTTAAACGTCAGCAAGCATATCCCGCATCGCGCTGCCCTGCTGACGGATTATACCTGCACCTGAGACCTCTGTGACGGAAATGCTGGTTTTTCTTCTCAGTGCAGGCTTTTGATTTCAGCGCAGATTGCTGACAAAGCGCTCCAGACGCTGGCAGGCTTCCATCAGGTCAGCATCGCCCGTGGCACAGGAGAAGCGTAAATAGGGTGACTGCCCAAATGCGCTCCCCGGCACAGTCGCCACGTATTCTTCTTCCAGAAAGGCCATTGCAAAATCATGGTCCGTTTCCAGCCGGGCACCCCCTGCACTAGTCCGCCCGAGGCAGCCTGCTACCCCCGGATACGCATAAAATGCGCCCTCCGGCATGGCGCAGGTGAGACCGGGGATACGCCGCAACGCATCCACCACCATCTGCCTGCGGCGGCCATAGGTTGCAGCCATCTCCTGCACCAAATCAGCCGGACCATCCAGCGCCGCAGCCGCTGCGGCCTGCGCAATAGTGCAGATGCCGGATGTGGCATTCCCCTGAACATTTCGCATCGCGGCAATCAGGTCTTTCGGGCCACCGGCAAAGCCCACGCGCCAGCCTGTCATGGCATAGGCTTTGGACACACCGTTCAAGGTAATAATGCGGTCCTTCAGGTCCGGCGCCACCGCAGCCAGAGAGGCCGAGCGAACACCGTCAAACACCAGATGTTCGTAAATCTCATCTGATAAAATCCAGAGATCCGGGTAAGCACGCACAACCTCGGCAATGGCCTGAATATCTTCCGCCGTAATGACAGCCCCCGTGGGGTTGTTGGGAAAGTTCAGGACAAGCCAGCGGGATTTTGGCGTGAGCGCTGCAGCCAGAGCCTCAGCTTTCAGCTTAAACCCATCCCCTTCCCGGCACGGCACAATAACGGGCACGCCACCAAACATACGGGCAATCAACGGGTAACTGACCCAGTACGGGGCAGGCACAACGACTTCATCACCCGGGTTCAGGGTTGCCATGAAAGCGTTGAAAATGACCTGCTTGCCGCCATTAGAGACCATAATCTCGTCCGGTGCGTACTCCAGACCATTTTCCCGCACGAACTTGCGGGCAATGGCCGCTTTCAGGGCAGGTGTACCATCAACTGGTGGGTATTTTGTCTGCCCTGCCAAAGCCGCCGCATGGCCGGCTTCCACCACGGCGGGTGGCGTGGGGAAGTCAGGCTCCCCCAATGCCAGAGAAATAACCGGCTTGCCTTCAGCCCGCAGTGCACGGGCACGACGTGCCATTTCGATGGTGGCCGGAGCAGGCAACCCCTCCAGTCGACGGGCGAAAGACCGTGCCATTTTCTTAGATCAGCCCTTTGCAGAAGCGCTGAATGCGCGTGCAGGCCTCAATCAGGCTTTCCGTATCTGTAGCGTAGGAAATGCGCATGTAATCCGGATACATGAAGGCAGAGCCATGCACGGCGGCCACGCCTTCTTCTTCCAGAAGTGCTGTCACAAAATCCTCGTCCGTTTCCAGCTTACGCCCACCGGGAGAGGTTTTGCCAAGACAGTTTTTGACAGACGGGAACACGTAAAATGCCCCTTCCGGCTTGTCACACTGCAAACCCTCGGCCTCGTTCAGCATGGACACAACCAGATCCCGTCGGCCCTGATAGGTTTTGACCATCTCACCAATAAAGTCCTG
>NZ_CALLXM010000021.1 GCF_937875265.1 uncultured Acetobacter sp.
TGCCCGGTGGCGGCACCTCCATTGAACTCTGGCTGCCTGCCATGACAGAAGCGCGAGCTCCGGTGAGGCCGCCCGTGGCTGTACGAGGACCATCAGTTCCCCGGCAGGTGTCTCCCGTGCTGCATGGTGAGACCATTCTGGTAGTGGATGATGAACCGGGCGTCCGGGCTGTTACGGCTGGTTTTCTGCGCCGTGCGGGGTATGACGTGCTGGAATCTGCCAGCGGGGCAGATGCGCTGAGCATTATTGCAGACAAGCCGAATATTGCACTGGTGGTGCTGGATGTGATGATGCCGGGAATGAACGGGGACGAAGTGGCGCGGCGCCTGCATGGCGTGCGGCCTGAACTGCCTGTGCTGTTTGTAACCGGCTATTCGGACCTTGCCTTGCTGCCGGAAGGGGTGATGGTTCTGCACAAGCCCTACACGCGGGATGCTCTGCTGGGGGATGTCAGGGCTATGCTGGCCGCATGACGATCTGTTTCCTCTAAGCAGGCCCTTGTGCTGGCAGCAGGAAAGCCTATCTTTTTCTACCATGCAAAGCTTTCAGACAGCCTCCTCCTCGCATGATCCCGTCGGATGGCACGGGACAACTATCCTCTGTGTCCGGCGTGGCCCAACAGTGGCCATGGCTGGTGACGGGCAGGTGACGCTCGGCCAGACCGTTATCAAGGGTAACGCCCGCAAGGTGCGGCGCATTGGTCCCTCTGGTTCCATTCTGGCTGGGTTTGCCGGGGCAACGGCAGATGCCTTTACCCTGCTTGAGCGACTGGAAGCCAAGCTGGAACGCTACCCCAATCAGCTGGAACGCGCCTGTGTTGAGCTGGCCAAGGACTGGCGGACCGACCGCTATCTGCGACGGCTGGAAGCTATGATGCTTGTCGCGGATGCAGAGCATTCCTACACGCTGACAGGGAATGGCGATGTGCTGGAACCGGAAGATGGCATTATTGCCATCGGTTCCGGTGGAAATTTTGCGCTGTCTGCGGCCCGTGCGCTGCTGACAGTCGAGACACTGGATGCTGAAGAAATTGTCCGGCGCTCCATGAAAATTGCCGGTGATATCTGCGTTTATACCAACCATTCTGTAACGGTTGAAACGCTGACGGCCTCTTCCGCAACTGATAAGGCTTCTTCCTGATGGACGCACCGACATTTTCTCCGAGGGAAATTGTCTCGGAGCTTGATCGCTTTATTATCGGGCAGGCAGATGCCAAACGGGCTGTCGCGATTGCGCTGCGCAACCGCTGGCGGCGGTCGCAGTTGCCAGAGGTGTTGCGCGAAGAGGTTGTGCCCAAAAACATCCTGATGATTGGCCCGACCGGCTGCGGTAAAACAGAAATTGCCCGCAGGCTGGCCAAACTGGCGCAGGCCCCGTTCCTGAAAGTGGAAGCCACAAAGTTTACGGAAGTGGGCTACGTGGGGCGCGATGTGGAAAGCATTGTGCGTGATCTGGTTGAAGCCTCCATCACCATGTTGCGGGAGGTGAGCCGCAAGGACGTGGCAACCCGTGCCGCACAGGCCGCGGAAGATCGTCTGCTGGAAGCACTGGTTGGAACAGGTGCTTCAGCTGAGACCAAGAATAAGTTTCGCGCCATGCTGCGTGACGGGCAACTGGAAGATAAGGAAATCGAAATCGCCGTGGTGGAGGCCGCGCCATCTGGTGGGGGTGAAATGCCGGGGATGATGCCGGGTCAGGTCATCAACTTTGGTGAGATGATGAAGAACTTCATGAACCGTGCCCCGCAGCAGCGCCGCCTGAAAGTGGCCGCAGCACGGGAGTATCTGGAGCGTGAAGAAGCCGACAAGATGCTGGATACCGAGGCGCTGACCCGTGAGGCCGTGGCGCATGCGCAGGAAAACGGCATTGTCTTTCTGGATGAGATCGACAAAGTCTGTGGCCGCGCTGCTGATGGCGGCGGGCGCAGTGGTGATGTCTCGCGTGAAGGCGTGCAGCGTGACTTGCTGCCGCTGATTGAAGGCACCACGGTGTCCACCAAATACGGCGCGGTGAAAACGGACCATATTCTGTTTATTGCGTCCGGTGCATTCCATCTGGCCAAACCGTCTGATCTGCTGCCGGAGTTACAGGGGCGTCTGCCTATTCGGGTTGAGCTTCAGCCTCTGTCCCGTGAGGATTTGCGGCGTATTCTGACGGACCCTGAACATTCTCTTCTCAAGCAATATACAGCATTGCTGGGCACGGAAAATGTCACGCTGACCTTCTCTGACGGTGCCGTGGAGGCACTGGCCGAGCTGGCGGCGGATATTAATGACCGCGTGGAAAATATCGGCGCGCGGCGTCTTGCCACAGTGCTGGAAAAGCTGCTGGAGGAAATCTCCTTCACAGCGTCTGACCGTAACGGAGAGGTCATTCATGTTGAAGCCTCTCTAGTTCAGGAAAAAGTTGCTCCTCTGGCCCGTAAGGGCGATCTCAGCCGGTTTATTCTGTAATGAACGCACCCTTTTTACTGCCCGAAGAAGACACCGCCGCTGAGGCGATTGACGCGATCCGTGACGAGCTGGATATCTTTGATGACTGGATGGAACGCTACCAGTACATCATTGAAATGGGCCGTAAGCTGCCGCCGTTTCCGCCGGAATGGTGCAATGATGAGCATCGGGTTCCGGGCTGCCAGAGTCAGGTCTGGCTGGAAGCGCGGGAAGAGGGCGGCAAGCTCTACTTTGCCGGACTTTCCGATGCCGCGATTGTCTGCGGGCTGGTCGCCTTACTGCTGCGGGTTTATTCCGGGCGCCCCTGTGAGGAAATTATGAGCACAGACCCACAGTTTCTGCGGGATCTCGGGCTGGTGCAGGCTCTTTCTACCAACCGTGGGAACGGGGTGGAAGCTATGGCGCGGGCTATTCGGTCTGCCGCGGCGTCTTTGAAAGTCTAAGGAGAAATTTCTGGTTTTTGGATTTTCACGTCTTGGCGGTATGAGAAAAATAGGAAAGCTCTTCAGGCTACACTAAGTGTTTGGAGGGCTTTTTTTATTGGCTCAAAGTTATCGTTCAAATATTTGAGCATAAAAAAACCGGCGGCTGAAAACAGCGCGCCGGTTTTTTGTAACCGTTGGTCAGATTCTGGAAAAAGCCTGCGTTATGCAGATTTTTTCTCAGAAAGACCTTTCAGCACGTCCGCAGGGCGGATGGGCTGGTGGCGCAGGCGAACGCCCACAGCATTGAACACGCCATTTGCAATGGCTGCACCAATGGTGGTCACACCCGGTTCACCAAGCCCCATGGGCTTTTCAGTGCTTGCAACAAACTCGATATCCATTTCCGGGATGTCGGTAATGCGCAGCGGTGTGTAGGTGTTCAGGTTACGGTCCCGCACGTTGCCGTTTTCGATTTCGGTGTTCTCAAACAGTGCCATGCTCAGGCCCCACAGAGCGCCACCTTCCGTCTGGGCCATCGCGCCATCCGGGTCCACAATCGTGCCGGCATCCAGCACCAGCCAGATTTTCTGGCATGTTACAGCGCCTGTCTTGCGGTCCACATGCACCTGCACAGCACCTGCCGTCCAGGTCGGCATAGCGCGTTCCTGCCCGAAGGTGGTGGCAATGCCAATGGCCGTATCTTTCGGCAACTGGGTTTTGCCATAGCCGCATTTTTCCACCAGACGCTTAAGCACGTTGGCCTGACGGGCTGCACCACCCACAGAGTCCGGCGCGGTGCCTGCATTGCGGCCTTTAGCCGTGAGCAGGGAGAGACGGAATTCAACCGGCTCATGCCCCAGCTCATGCGCCAGTTCATCCAGAAACGCTTCATGCGCCCACGGCGTCCAGCCGGAGCTCACGGAACGCAGCCAGCCTGGACGGAACGTGGCATCAGCCAGATCGTTATCCAGCGCACGCACACGCATCGGGCCAACGTCATACCAGTGATCAGCGCCAGCAATGGCAAACTGATCATAAGGTTTGCCGTCAGCACCTTTTTCCATGAAGGCCGCAGCCATCACGCCAGTCGGCCAGCCAGCAGACGCATGGTGCTGCCAGCCTTTAAGGGCTTTCTGGTCATCCATAGCCACACGCACCGTCTGGATGGACGGGGAGCGGAAGGAGTCAAACTGCATATCATCTGAGCGGGTCAGGATCAGTTTGACCGGCTTGCCGTCTATCGCTTTGGAAATCAGCGCAGCAGGAACCGCGTAATCTCCGTTCAGGCGTCGGCCAAAGCCACCGCCCAGCAGATAGCTGCGCATGACAACGTCTGTTTCCTTGACCTGAAGTGCCTTGGCAATAACCGGCAGGAACAGGGACTGCCACTGGTTACCACAATGGATTTCCCATTTGCCGTCCTGCAGACGGGCCAGAGCATTCATGGGCTCAAGCTGGTAATGCAGCACGGAGGCGCAGGTGTAGGTCCGTTCAAAAACATGTTTGGCAGAGGAAAAGGCTTCATCCACGCCATCATCATTGAACACGCAGGAACCGCCGGTTTTCTCAGCAATCTGCTTGCGGCCATGCTCAATAATGTCTTTTTCCGAGACATTGGCCGTCTTGCCCGGTGTCCAGGTAACCTTCAGCGCATCGGTTGCGCGGATGGCTGCCGGGTAAGTCGAGGCCAGAACAGCAACCCAGCCCGGTACCGTCTCGGAAGGGTCTTCCAGAACGATGTAGCGGATATAGCCTTTGATTTTTTTTGCTTCAGTATCATCGACCGAAACAACCTTGGAGCCATAGCGCGTGGGCGGCAGTTTAGGCCGCGCATACACCATGCCTTCCAGCTTGGCATCAATACCGTAAATGGCCGTGCCGTCGGTCTTGGACGGAATGTCCAGAGCCTTGACCTCTTTACCAATCAGGCGACGCTCGGAATGCGGCTTGAGCGGCAGTTTAGCCATCTCATCCGGGCTGAAAGATCGGGTGGGGCGGGCATGGCTGACAATATCGCCAAAGGAGACGGAGCGATTGCCAGCAATCACCCGGCCACTGCGTGCGATACAGTTGGCGGGAGACGTGCCGAGCAGCTTGGCGCCTTCTTCCACCAGCACGGTGCGTGCTGCGGCACCAGCCTGACGGAAGACATCCCATGTCATCCACACAGACCATGACCCACCTGTGACCATCAGGCCCCATTTAGGGTCTGTATCCACATAGGTAATGCGGACTTTGTCCCAGTCGGCTTCCATTTCGTCCGCAATAATACGGGCGAGGGCGGTGCCGATATGCTGGCCCATTTCTGCACGGATAATGTTGACGTTCACCACGCCATCCGGTGCGATGGAGCACCAGACAGTCGGTTCAAACGCGCCATTACCCGGCAGGCTGGCATTTTGCGGGTAGGTCTGCGCGGCAGAAGCATCCCGTGCGAACCCGAACATGAACGCCGAGCCAAGGCCTGTCAGCAGCACGCCACGGCGGGTCGGGCCACGCCCGGCCGCACGGTCCTGGCGGGCTGCAATGCGTTCGAGTTTACCCATTAGACTTCTCCTCACGCATGGCGGCGGCGGCTTTTTTGATAGCCTTGCGGATGCGGACATAGGTCATGCAGCGGCACAGGCTTCCGCCCATCACACCGTCAATTTCCTCATCCGTCGGGTCCGGATAGTCTTTCAGCAGGCTGACCGCCTGCATGATCTGACCAGACTGGCAGTAGCCGCACTGCGGAACCTGAATATCTCGCCATGCCACCTGCACAGGGTGCTCACCCTCAGGGTGCAGGCCTTCAATCGTGGTGATCTCAGCGCCTTCTACAGAGCTGATTGGCGTAATGCAGGAGCGGGTGGCGCGGCCCCCCACATGTACGGTGCAGGCACCGCACTGGCCAACACCACAGCCAAATTTTGTGCCTGTCTGGTCCAGATCGTCACGCAGGGCCCAGAGCAGGGGGGTATCTTCTGGCACATCGACGGAAACGTCACGGCCATTGAGTTTGAACTTAATCATGAGTGGCTCCGTGTGCCGCCTTAGTGAGAAGAGTTGACGGGAGGGGTTTTAACGGTCTTGCGAATTTCCGCGGCTTTCTTCTCAAGGTCTGTCCAAGGCGGCAGCGTGGTGCGTGTGCGGCGCAGATAGGCAGCAATACGGGCCATGTCTGCATCGGACAGAGCGTTATAGAAGCTGGGCATGGCAACGCCGGACTGACCTTCTTCCGCAGTCAGGCCGTGCAGCATGACCTGATAAAGATTGGTCGGCTCATCCAGCCACAGCGCGTTGTTCAGAGCCAGATCCGGGCGGCCCAGCACGGGCATCGGAGCGGCATTGTAATGGCAGGCCCCACAGGCGCCCTGATACAGGCGTGCATCCGGGTCCAGCGTGTTTGGCCCAACCAGATCAATTTTGGACTGTTCCATGGCGCGGGCCAGAGCGGCCTTGTCATGCCCCTGACGTTCCGCAGCGTGGTCCACTTCCGCATAGTAATGCGCAATGGCGTGCACATCATATTCCGGAACCTGAGACAGGAAGCGATGCGGGATGGGGGACATTGGGCCGCCAGCCGGTCCGTGCAGCGGTGCTACGCCAAAGCGCAGATACTGGTACAGTTCGTCTTCCGTCCATGTGGTGGGGGTGGGGTTTTTGTCATTCAGCGGGGGTGCAATCCACGCATCAACAACAGCTCCATCATACATGGAGCCCTTCTTTTCAGCCCCCATCAGGTTACGTGGCGTATGGCAGGCCCCACAATGGGCATTGCCTTCTGCCAGGTAAGCACCGCGGTTCCACAGCGCATCATGGCTGGGGTCAGGCTTGTAGACACCCGGCGTGAAGAACATCAGCTTCCATGCTGCCTGACCGATGCGCAGGCTGAGAGGGAAGGGGAGTTCATTAGGACGACGTGACATATGCACGGCGGGGCGTGTCATCAGGAAGGCATACAGATCAGAAATGTCCTGATCCGTCATTTTGGTGAAGTGATCGTAGGGGAAGGCCGGGATCAGATGCTCACCCTTGCGGGACACACCATAATGCAGGGAGCGGCGCAGGGCTTCTTCAGACCATTTGCCAATCCCCAATTCAGGATCCGGGGTAATGTTGGAGGAATAAATGGCCCCGAACGGGGTTTCCATTTTGTAGTCACCAGCCAGTTCCGGGCCGGTACCATTGTCTGTGCGGGTATGGCATTCCGCGCAATAGCCTTCAGCCGCAACAATGCGACCGCGGTCGATCTGCTCGGCAGAGAAGCTGCTGGCTGCTGGCCGCTCTATCGGGGCAATTTGCGGATACCATGCATAATACAGAAATCCGAGCCCACCCAGGGCACCAACCCCGACAGCTCCTGCTAAGAGACGTTTAATCACTCTACCCCCAATCCTGTGCACACGACAGCCAGCCGAAGCTGAAAAGCTGAAAACATCCAGCCCTTCTTCTTCGCTAGGTCCGGGAACCTGTCGTCTGAAGGTCTGTTATTTAATATGGGACAAAACTTATCTGGATTTGTCTTGCAGATAAACGCATAGGTTTTGACGTGAAGCAGCAAAAATTGAATAAGATTTATTTGAAACACGAGAATGTTATGGAAATCAGCCACTTTTCCTCTTGACTATATTTTTGAATATATGGACATAGCCTCTTTTGCATGAAAGGCATGCGTCTGTAGCGTAATAAAGAAACGTCTTTTACGGTGAAGTCTGCACGCTTTATGCACTTTGATGCTGTGCGGGAATGAGTTCTGCTCATCGGGCACAAGCAGAACTCATATGTTATAACGGGATTTACAGGCCCAGTTGTCTGAGCGTCTGGCGGGCACCCTGTGTGCGGATGCTGCTGCGCAGTTTGACAACATCTTCAACAAAAACCGGAAACTGATCAAGGTTCCAGCCCGCAAAAACCGGCATGGTCAGACCTGCTGCCAGATCCTCTTTCAGGGCCAGAGCTTTTGCTGTGTCAGGCAGGCCCGGTTCAGCCACTGTATAGGCTTTGTGGCTTTCCGTTTCGCCTCGCAGATATTCCAGGAAGCACGCCACCCCAAATGCAACGCGGCGATGATCTTTGCCAGCTTTCAGCACACCCTTGACGGTGTCGGTCCAGAAAACCGGAAGTTTGGAAGCACTGTCTGACGCAATGCGCAAAAGCTGATCGCCTACTGCCGGATTACGAAAGCGATGCAGCACCTGATGCGCATAGTCGCTCAGGGAAAGCCCGGCCGGAGGCGTGATGAACGGGCTGGCATCTTCTGCCAGAAACTGTTCCAGCAGGCTGACAAGTGCTGTGTCACCCATGGCGTGGGGCACGGTATCATAGTCCATCAGCAGGCCGGGCAGGGCGAGCATGGAGTGGGATGCGTTGAGCATGCGCAGTTTGACTTGCTCATATGGAGCGACGTCATCTGTAAATTCCACGCCAACAGCCTCCAGTTCCGGGCGGCCTGCGCAGAATTTGTCTTCAATCACCCACTGCGTGAAATCTTCTGCAAACAGCGGCATCTGGTCCGCCACACCGCTCATGTCATCCAGCCGCGTAATATCGGCCTGAGACACAGACGGCGTGATGCGGTCCACCATAGTGGAAGGGAACGTGACGTTTTCTTTGATCCATGCGCCCAAAGCCGGATCACGCGCCTCAGCAAAGCCACAGAAGGCCGTGCGAGCTACTGTGCCGTTATCGCGCAGGTTGTCACAGGTCATGACGGTAAAGGGGCCAACGCCACTGTCCCGGCGCAGGCGCAGGGCTTCCGTAACCAGCCCGAAGGCGGTTTCCGGTACAGCACGCCTGAGGTCTTCGGCAATGGCGGGGTCATCCAGCATGAATTTGCCGCTGGCATCCACATAATAGCCGCCTTCCGTAATGGTCAGGCTGACAATTTTAATGGCGGGATCTGCCAGGCGTTTAATGGCGGCAGCGCGGTCTTTCGCGGCCTGTACATATTCCGTAATGGCGCCCAGAACGCGGATGGTATGTGTGTTGTCCGGGGCAAATTCCGTCAGGGTATACAGGCCGTTCTGCTCTGCCATGATGGCGGCCCGGCGGGTTTCGCGCACATTGTCCCGCAGCCCAACGCCCACAATAGCCCAGCCCTGCTGGCCAGGACGCGCCAATACCCGATCAACATACATCGCCTGATGTGCCCGGTGGAAATTACCAACAGCCAGATGGGCAATGCCCGGAGTGGTCTTGAGGCGGTCATAGGCGGGGGTGAGGGTCTGAGGCGGGAGCTGTTTGAGGGTGGTGTTGGACAGGGCAATCATGAAATCGGCGTACCTCGTTCTGTTTTCAGGCAGATCAGGTGCAGGGCAAAACCTTGTTTGCGGGGTGGAGCGCCCTGACCTTGCAAAGACCATAACATGGCAACGTGGAAAAATCCCGGTCAGATGCCGCTTGAAACTCTGCGCCGTTTCCTCTATGTCAGCGCCTTCGTTACACGCGTCCGGGCTTGTGGGGCATGCCCGGCCGTGTTTTGCCGCTCTGGTAACAGAGTGGCGCGGTTTCGAGCTTTCAGGAGTAAAGAAATGCCCAAGTTGAAGACCAAGTCGTCGGTCAAGAAGCGGTTTAAAATCACCGCGACCGGCAAGGTGCTCTCAGGTCCGTGCGGTAAACGCCACGGCATGATCAAGCGTCCGCAGAAAATGAAGCGCACCAATCGTGGCGCACAGGTGATGACACCGCAGGACGGTCGTACCGTCAAGCAGTGGGCACCCTACGGGCTGGTTTGAGGAGTATCTGAGATATGGCACGTGTAAAACGCGGTGTAACAACCCACGCTCGTCACAAAAAAGTCCTGGACATGTCCAAGGGCTTTCGTGGCCGGTCTTCTACAAATTATCGCATTGCGCTGGAACGGCTTGAAAAGTCTCTCCAGTACGCATACCGCGATCGCCGGAACAAAAAGCGCGAATTCCGCGCTCTGTGGATCCAGCGTATCAATGCTGCTGTGCGTGAGCATGGCCTGACCTACAGCCGTTTCATCAACGGTCTGGCTAAGGCTGGCATTGAAATCGACCGTAAAGTTCTGGCCGCCATCGCTTTTGATGACGCCGTAACGTTTGCGGAAATCGTGAAGAAAGCTCAGGCCGCTCTGGCTGCCTGAGGCTTCTTGCCGATTTGCCCTGAAAAAGGCCGTCCGCAAGGGCGGCCTTTTTTGTTCTGATGGGTGTTTTTCTGGCTAAGGGGTTTTCTCTGCGCTGCGGAGAGGCTATCCGCCCCATAGCGTTTTCCCCTCTCGTGTGAGGTTTTATGAGCGACGATCTTGAGATTCTCAGGCAGGAAGTCCTGTCGGAACTGGCTGGTGCGGCTGATATGCGGGCATGGGATGCCGTGCGTGTGGGCACACTGGGTAAATCAGGCCGCCTGACGGCGTTGCTCAAGGCCTTGGGGAAAATGGCCCCGGATGAGCGCAAGGCGCGCGGCGTGGCGCTGAACCGCCTGCGGGATGACCTGACACGCGCAATTGAAGACCGTGGGCAGGCGCTGGATGCAGCAGCACTGGAAGCGCGTCTGGTTGCGGAGCGGGTGGATGTCAGCCTGCCGCCGCCGGGCACGGCACAGGGGGCTATCCACCCCATCAGCCGTGCCGTGGAAGAAATGACTGCCATTTTTGGAGCCATGGGCTTCAGCGTGGCCGAAGGGCCGGATATCGAGACGGACTGGCACAACTTCTCCGCTCTGAACACACCAGACCACCATCCGGCACGCACGGACCACGATACGTTTTATCTGCCGCCGGTGCCGGGGCTGGATGTTGCGCGCGTGCTGCGCACCCAGACCTCTGGCGTGCAGATCCGCACCATGCTCAGCCAGAAGCCGCCGATCCGCGTGATATGCCCAGGCCGCACCTATCGTGCAGACCATGACGCGACCCATTCCCCCATGTTCCATCAGTGCGAAGGTCTGGTCATCGGGCAGGATATTACGCTGGGGCACCTGAAAGGTTGTCTGATTGAGTTCCTGCGGGTGTTTTTTGATAAGCCGGACCTGCCAGTACGGTTCCGTTCATCCTACTTCCCGTTTACCGAGCCTTCCATGGAAGTGGATATCGGCTGGTCACGTCGCACAGGCGAGATTGGTGGCGGGGAAGACTGGCTGGAAGTTCTGGGCTCCGGCATGGTTCACGCCCGTGTGCTGGCCAATTGTGGTCTGGATTCGCGTGAATGGCAGGGTTTTGCCTTCGGGATGGGGGTTGAGCGTCTGGCAATGCTGAAAAATGGCATTCCCGACCTTCGTTCGTTCTATGAGAGTGATATTCGCTGGCTGCGTCATTACGGGTCTGACCCGCTTGCGCCCGCACTGCTGCACGAAGGGGTATAAGACATGAAATTTACGCTTTCATGGCTGTATGACCATCTGGAAACCTCAGCCACGGTTGAGGAAATCTGCGCCAAGCTGAACCAGATCGGCCTTGAGGTTGAGGGGGTACACAACCCCGGAGCGGCTCTGGAGCCGTTCCTGACCGCCCGTATTCTGGAAGCCACCCAGCACCCGAATGCTGACCGCCTTCAGGTCTGCCGTGTGGATGCCGGGCCGGGCATGAATGATGTGCAGGTTGTGTGTGGCGCACCCAATGCCCGTGCAGGTCTGGCTGTAATTTTTGCACCGCCGGGCACGTATGTGCCGGGGCTGGATATCACCATCAAGGCGGGTAAGATCCGTGGGGAAGCTAGCGGCGGAATGCTGTGCTCCCTGCGTGAGCTGGGCGTGGGTGAAGATACCGGCGGCATTGCCGAGCTGCCGGAAGATACCTTTGTCGGCCAGTCCTATGCCGATTTTGCCGGTCTGGATGATGTGGTGATTGAAATTGCCATTACCCCCAACCGGGGTGATGCGCTGAGCGTACGCGGCATTGCGCGGGATCTTGCTGCTGCTGGTCTGGGCACGCTGCGTCCGTGGATGGCCGAGGCCGTGGAAGGGACGTTTGAGTCCCCCATCGTGTGGGAAAATTCTTACACTGAAGCCTGCCCCTGGGTGCTGGGTCGTACGGTGCGGGGCGTGAAGAATGGTCCCAGCCCGGAATGGCTGCGTCGTAAGCTGGAAAGCATTGGTCTGCGGTCCATTTCCACACTGGTGGATATTACCAATTACTTCTGTTTTGACCTTGGCCGCCCGCTGCATGTCTTTGATGTTAAAAAACTTTCCGGTGGTCGCCTGACTTTGTGTCACGGTGCGGGAGAAACATTCAAGGCGTTGGATGGGCAGGAGTATACGGCCTCCCCGGATGACTGTGTGATTACGGACGCCAACGGTGTGCAGTCTGCGGCTGGTATCATGGGCGGAGACGCTTCCGGCGCGGATGAGGGCACCACGGATGTGTTCGTGGAATGCGCGCTTTTTGACCCGGTGCATATTGCGTTGAGCAGCCGCCGTCTGGGGATCACCTCTGACTCCAGCTATCGCTTTGAACGTGGTGTGGACCCGGCTTTGCCCGTGGCCGCTATGGAAGCCGCAACCCGCATGATTATTGATCTGTGCGGTGGGGAAGCCAGTGAAGTTGTTTCCGCTGGTGAACAGCCTGCATGGAAGCGAGAAGCCACCCTGCGGTTCAGCCGGGTGCGTGATCTTGGCGGGCTGGATGTGCCTGCGCAGG
>NZ_CALLXM010000022.1 GCF_937875265.1 uncultured Acetobacter sp.
TCCATCTTGCGGGCGGCTTTTTCACGCGCAGCAGAAAGGCGGGTGGCAGCCTGCTCATACTGAGCGCGTGCTTCTTTGACGGCCTGCTCCAGCGCATCCAGCTGCGTGGCGCCGGTTTCCAGTGCGGTCAGGCGAGCGGACAGATTTGCAAGCAAGGCTGCCAGATCATCCACCGTCACGTCGTGCTTGCGGGCTGCGGCACGCAGGGCAAACAGGCGTTCTTCAATTTCTTCCAGCAGGCGCGGGTTGGCCTCGGACTCGTCTGCGAGGCGGGAAAGGAGCGTTTCTGCTTCTGCCAGAGCATTTTCAGCACTTTCCAACGCGGCGAGAGCTTCGTTGGTGCGGGTTTCCAGCGGGTCGATCGCTGTTTTTTCAGCAGAGGAGGGGACCGGGAGCAAGCGTTGAAGAGCGCGGCTGGCTCCACGGAGGGCGGCTGCGGGGCCGCTATTGCGTTTCTCACGCGGTGTCAGTTCTGCAAGGGCCGCGGCAATGGCTTCGCCGCGGCGTTCAGACTGTTGCAGGCTGTGGCGCTGCACGGCCAGCTGTTCCTCTTCACCCGGCTGCGGGCTGAGGGTGCTGAGTTCTTCTACGGTGTGGCGTAACCATTCTTCTTCCCGCGCTGCCTCATGCAGGCTTTTGCGGGCAGCTTCCAGATCCCGGCTCAGGCTCTGCCAGGCATCAAATGCAAGGGCGACATTGCGCAGCAGGCTGCCCGAAACCCCGTAAGCATCCAGCAGGCCACGATGGGTGCTGGAATCGGCCAGCCCCATCTGCTCATGCTGGCCCTGAATTTCCACCAGAGCGGCTGCGACCCGGCGCATGAGGGTAATCCCCACCGGCTGGTCATTAATCCACGCGCGGGACCGGCCTTCTTTGGAGACAATGCGGCGGAGCATTAGCGGTTCACCCGCTTCTGCCGGAATGTCCTGCTCTTTCAGGAGTAAATAGGCTGGGTGATTTTGGGGGATATCGAAACTGGCCGTCACGCGGGCTTCTTCTGCTCCCGCGCGGACAAGCCCGGCATTGGCACGTTCGCCCAGAGCAAGCCCAAGACTGTCCAGCAGGATGGATTTACCCGCCCCGGTTTCACCCGTCAGGGCCGTAAAACCGGCGTGCAGGGAAAGATCCAGTGCTTCAATCAGTACGACGTCCCTGATGGAAAGGTTTGTCAGCATGATGATGTCCGGTCTGAAAGACTGTTCACTATACGTTCTTGGGCCTTATAGCCTTCGTGTTCTGTTTTGTCTGCCTATAAAAACAACAAACCCACGCGGAGAACAGGGCTCCTGCGTGGGTCTGGTTTTGCTCGGTTCCTGTTCTGCTTAGCGCAGAACAGGGGCCTGATCGACTTGCGGTTCAACCGGCTGCCGTTTAACGGGCTGGACCGGAGCCGTTTTAATATCCATTGGCTGCGGCGCGCCGGAGGGCGACAGAGCTGATGGCGCAGGGGCCGTTCCGGCAGCGGTTGGCGGCTGTGTGCTGGCAGGCGCTTTTGCCGGCGCGCTGATAACTTTGCCCGGAACCGGGAAGTTGTCGCTCAGCAGCTTATAGCGTTTCAGGTTGTTATACGCGTAGCGGTACCACTTGCTGCCCGGATAGTTATAGCCAAGCACAATACCGGATTTACGCGCCTGATCCGTCAGGCCTAGGTCCAGATAGACTTCCACCATACGTTCAAGGGCTTCAGGAACATGGTTGGTGGTCTGAAAATCCTGCACAACGCGCTGATAGCGGTTAACTGCAGCTTCGTAGTTACGCTCTTCCTGATAGTAACGGCCTACCAGCATTTCCTTGCCGGCGAGATGGTCGCGGCACAGATCAATTTTCAGCTGAGCGTCACGTGCGTATTGAGACTGCGGGAAGCGGGTAATGACTTCCTCCAGTGCGTCCATAGCTTCTACAGTGCCCTGCTGGTCACGCTTGACGTCTGCAATCTGCTCATAAAAACAGAGGGCGCGCAGGTAATAAGCATATGCCGCATCAGCACTGGTGGGGTGCAGGCCAATAAAGCGATTTAGCTGCTGCACGGCCTCAGGATATTTACCCTTCAGATAATAAGAATACCCTTCCATCAGCTGCGCATTCGCGATGTAGCCGGAATAAGGGTAATTCTGCTGCAGGACCTCAAACTCGGCGGAGGCCAGCGTGTAACGCTGGGTGCGCAGAGCATCAATCCCGTTATTATACAGGGTTTCAGGGGAGGCCAGCTTGGGAGCCGGAGCGGGTTTTCCGCCGCCGAAAAGGCTGCACCCGGACAAGCCCAAAAGCAGACCAGCCGACGCCAGACGGCGAATGCGACAGCGAACGGAAAGAGGATTGATGAGGCTCACAGACATCCCGGCTCTTCAAATGGAACACGTCTTATAGCACGCATAGCGCCCAAGAAAAGGGAATGAAGACGCTCTTTGTGTTTTGAGGCGTTTGATCTCAGGCCGCAACGCGGGAAAAGCTTGCGTGGGCAGGGACATAGCGCCAGGCAGAGGGGTCTGCAAACAGGGCTCGCAGCACCTTGTTATTCAGGCAATGGCCAGAACGGTGGCCGGTAAAGCGTGCCCGCAGGGGAGCGCCAGCCAGATAAAGATCCCCCACAGCATCCATAACCTTGTGGCGGATGAATTCGTCCGGACAGCGTAGGCCGGACGGGTTGAGAATCTGGTCTCCATCCACAACGATGGCGTTATCCAGTGAGCCGCCACGGGCCAGGCCGGCTTTGTGCAGGGCTTCAATCTCGTGCCGGAGGGTAAAGGTTCTGTTGCGGGCCAGTTCGCTCCGGAACGTGGCGGGCGTCAGTTCGGTTGAGAACGTCTGCTTGCCAATGGCTTCAGCCGGGAAATCAATGCTCAGGGCCAGATGCAGGTTCTGAACCGGGGCTGGGCTAAGTTCAACAAATGCGCCGTTCTGTTCAACCCGAACCGTGCGCAAAACATCAATGCGATGCCGCACAGCGTCCTGAGCGACGCGGCCAGCGCAATCCATCAGAAAAACGAAATCGGCAGCGGAGCCATCAAATACCGGAATTTCGGGGCCGTTGACCAGCACCAGCACATTATCGATCCCGCAGCCATTCAGGGCGGCCATCAGATGTTCAACGGTGGCAATCCGGTTAGTCGGATTATTTACATCTCCCAGAACGGTGCTGAGGCGTGTGTCCACCACGTAATCAAATCGGGCAGGAAGCAGGGCAGCGTTCAGGTCGGAGCGTTTAAACACAATGCCATGCCCAGCAGGGGCAGGCTGAAGGGTGAGTGTAATGCACGCACCTGTATGCAAACCAGTTCCAACGCAGGAAATGGCGTGGTGCAGAGTATGCTGCACCGCAAGCGGGCGAGTTGCCGGGGGGGGTGTAAGGCCAGAAACAGACTCCGGTGGAGCGGAGCGTATCATCGGTTCCATCAGCAGACTGTCCATGGCTCTGGTGTTTTTCCTGCGCGGTTTAAAAGACGTGCAGGTTAACGCTAAAGCCCGCTTTCTGTTCTGGCGAGTCAATCATTATTGCCGTCTATTACATAAAAAACCGCGCCGCATTTTTGGTGCGACGCGGCAGAAAACTACGCCTTTTTACTGGCGGCGCAGGAAGGTCGGAATTTCAAGTCCTGCGTCATCTGTATCAGCAGGCCGCACGCTTGGGCCCTGTTGAGCAGGGCTGACCATCGGGCGCTGCTGTTCCATGGCTGGTTCATTCCGCGGTTCAGGCAGGCCAGTGCGTCGGAATGCGCCGGTTACGCGGCCAAACAGGCTGCGTGAAGAAGGTTGGCTGGATTCTGGCAGATACGGGGAGCGCGGGGCTTCTGTAAACAGACCGGCACGCGGGGAGGCTGTCGGGCGCTGCGGTTGAGCCTGTGAGGGTGCGGTGGCCGGTGCAGTGTTAATCTGGCCAGGCACGCTATGTGCAGGCGGCGGGGCAACATGCTGGCCACCCGGCTGCGGCTGATAAGCCTGCTGAGCAGGAACTGCCGGGCGCGGCTGCGCTGGCCGCTGCATCTGGGTGGCATCTGCACGCGGGGCAGCAGGCTGCTGCATGGTCGAAGTGGGCTGAGGAGCGCCAGTCAGGACAGACGGGCCTGTACCTGTGGCCAGAGTCTGCTGTTCTGCCTGAACGTCATTTTCAACAGCGACCAGATGTGGCCGGTCAGCGGGCTGCGAACCGATATCAATCCCCGTAGCAACAACGGATACGCGGATTTTGCCGTTCATGGTCTCATCAATAATGGAACCGAAGATCATGTTCGCATCTTCGGCCACTTCACGGCGGATGCGGTTACAGGCTTCGTCCACTTCAAAGAACGTCATGTCTTCGCCGCCGGTGACGTTTACCAGCAGACCCTGCGCACCGGACATGCAGGTGTCTTCCAGCAGCGGGTTGGCAATAGCAGCTTCCGCGGCTTCAACGGCGCGGTTTTCGCCTTCGCCTTCGCCTGTCCCCATCATGGCTTTGCCCATTTCCGCCATTACGCTGCGGATATCTGCAAAATCGAGGTTGATATAACCCGGTGCCATCATCAGGTCGGTCACGCCTCGTACACCCATGTAGAGCACATGGTCTGCCATCTTATAGGCTTCACGCAGCGTCGTGCGTTCACTGGCAACACGGAATAGATTCTGGTTGGGAATAACGATCAGCGTGTCAACATACTGCTGAAGTTCTTTGATGCCGTCTTCCGCGATGCGGGCGCGGCGCTTGCCTTCATAGTCAAACGGCTTGCTGACAACACCAACCGTCAGAATATTCCGCTCGCGTGCCATGCGTGCAATGACAGGTGCCGCTCCGGTGCCTGTGCCGCCGCCCATGCCGGTGGTGATGAATACCATGTGGCAGCCATCAAGGTAACGGGCGAGCTCATCTGCTGCTTCTTCCGCAGCACCACGGCCAACTTCCGGTTTTGCACCAGCGCCTAAACCGTGGGTCAGATGCGGACCAAGCTGTACGCGGCGGTCTGCGCGGCTTTTAGCAAGGCTCTGCGCATCCGTGTTGGCCACAACAAATTCCACGCCCTGAAGGCTGGACGCAATCATGTTATCGACTGCGTTCGTGCCACCGCCCCCAACACCAAAAACCGTAATTTTTGGTGAAAAATCAGCATGTGTCTGAGGTGGAACGGTCAGGTTCAGTGTCATGAGGCTCTCCCGGGCAGCTGAGGCAAACTATCGAAGTCTTTAGATGGATGCTAGAGCTAAGTTATCAATATTTCTCTAAGTATATCAAACTCTGTCACGAATAAAAGCGACGAGTTTTTGTAATATGCCTGAGGGTGGAGCTTCGCGGAATTCGACATCGCCAAACGGCCGTTCTGCACTGGCCGCCCAGGACAGCAGGCCAGCCGCGGTTGCAAAACCTGCCGCAGCTGCCGTGTTTTCCGGAAGCCCAATGATATGCTTGGGCCTCCCCAGCCGGACAGAACGTGTAAAGGCTGGTCCGCCCGGTCGTCCCTTAGTAGCTGGCGAGCCAAGAATACGTTCAGCCAGCGGGCGCATGCCATCCAGCAGAGAGGCACCACCTGTCAGAACAATTCGGCCACTGGCAGCATTGCCCAGTCCCGCGCCATCAAGCTTTTCACGTACCAACTCCAGCGTTTCTTCCATACGAGGCCTGATAATACGCCCTAGTTGTGCGCGGGAAATCTGTTCAAAATGAGGAACATCATTGCCCAGAAGCTCGACCGTCAGAATTTCATCTTCCACATCGGAAGAGAGATCCGCGCTGCCGTAAACTGTCTTGAGCCGTTCTGCATTTTCTAAAGATGTGCTTAAGCCCCGCGCTATATCACGCGTAACATGCAGGCCCCCCACGCTGATCTGCGCGGTGTGCAGGATCTGCCCTTCTCCAAACACTGCGAGTGAGGTCGTGCCACCACCCATTTCCACAACCGTTGTGCCCAGTTCACGTTCGTCCGCATCCAGAACGGACAGACCGGAAGCCATGGGGGAAGAGACCAGCGCTTCCAGCTTGAGTTCTGCCCGGCTCAAAACAGTTTCAAGATTAAGCAACGCGGTGGAGGCAGCATCAATAATATGCAGGCGGGCCTTCAGCGTCTCACACAAATGGCCGCGCGGGTCTGCAACGCCTTCGGTGTCATCCACCGTAAAATCAATTGGCAGGGTGTGTACTACATCCCGCCCGTCTACCGTGGCCTGAACGCGGCCTTCCGTGACCACCCGGCGAATATCGGCTTCTGTCACCACACGCCCGCCGACCGGCCAGCGCACATTGAACAACCGGCTGGCAGGATGCCCGCAGGACAAATTAACCACCACACGGTCAATCGTGCGCTCAGCCATCAGTTCTGCCTGCCCGACGGTGGCGCGAATAGCGGCTTCCGCAGCCTGAAGGTCCGTAATGGCACCGTTCCGCACGCCGGCGGAGCGCCGCCAGCCACAGCCAATTACTTTAAGGCTGCCATTGGGCTCACCCTTGCCAATCAGGCAGGTGATTTTGGTGGAGCCAATATCCAGCACGGCAGAATAGCCATTGCGCCAGGCATGCTGGCGTTTGTTGGCCTCAGACGGAGGGAGCGGCAGAATGGTGTCATCCCCGCTCATCCGCAGGCCGGATGCGGCAGCAGCCGTTCCGGCTTTCTTGCGCAGACGGGCCTGCGCATCGGAATTGAGTGAGAAGGAGGGGCGCGCGCGGTCTATCATGCTGGGCTTCCCTGCCGGGCTGCGGGGGATGCGCCGCCGGGCTGTGATGTAGGCTGTGCGGCGTGGCCGCCGGGGGCTGCGTCTGTGCCGGGCTGAGGCGCTGGTGCAGGCTGCGGCGGGCGTTCACGAATAGTCAGGCGGTCTGGGAGCCGCATGTCAATCAGCACCACGGGACGGTCCAGCAGATGCAGGGTGGCATCCATCTTTGCCAGCTTATGAATGGCCGGAATTTCCGCACCTTCTGGCAGCAGAACGGTCGCGCCATCCCGCAATGTCAGGTTCCAGCGGCGGCTGCTTACACGCACTGCGGCCGTTACATGATCACGCACAGAGGGTTCCTGAATGAGCGCGTCAATCAGAGCAGATGCGGCATCATTTGCACCATCACCAACCACCAGTGGCAGTTTGGTGAAGGCTTCAGCGTCCTTCCCGGTCATGCCCTGATCAGGCACGGGTTTGCCCTGCCGGTCGATCAGTTCAAAATGGCCCTGATGCTGCCAGACAGCAAAAGGCGGACGCTCTGTAATGGTAACGTCAATTTCCCCGGAGAGATGCCGTTCTACCACCACATGATCTACAAAAGGCAGGGCGTTCAGGCGGTCTCGCGCATCGGAGACGCTGAAATTCAGTACAGGGTCGCCAACGGACACCCCGAGCGCCTTATGAATGGCAGAGTCACTGGTAAGCTGCGCGCCCTGAACCTGAATACGGGTGATCCGGAGGGGGGCCGCGCTCAGAACCTTGTCCCGCAGCGGCGCAAGGCGTTCCTGCGCGCCCGGCTGTTGCAGATACAGATACCCTCCTCCCCCCAGTGCCGCCAGAAACAGCATGCCGAGCAAGGGGCGGATCAGCCGTTTCTGCCGCCGGGCAAACAGCCCGAAGCGTGACGGACGATCAGAAGGGGAGGTGGGGATTCTCATTGACGGCAGGTTGCCTGATCGACCAGCCAGCCACACAGTTCCGGGTAGCTGATGCCGCACCATGCTGCCTGTTCCGGCAGCAGGGAGGTGGCGGTCATACCCGGCTGGGTGTTGACTTCAAGCAGCACAAGGCGTGCCGGACCGCGGCCGGTATCATCCAGCCGGAAGTCCGAGCGGGATGCACCGGAACAGCCAAGAGCCTGATGCGCCGCAACCGCGACGGCACAGGCCTGTTTGCTCACTGCGTCATCAATGGCCGCAGGCAGAACATGGCTGGAGCCGCCGGAGGTGTATTTGGCATCATAATCATAGAAATCATGCCCGGCACCCGGTGTGGGGGTGATGTCTGTTACGGTCAGGGCACGGTCCCCCATCACACCAACCGTAATTTCCTTACCGGGGATAAAAGCTTCCACCAGCGCATGCGGGCCATAATGCCAGTTTTTGACAATCTCCTGCCGGATATTGGACCCGGTCCGCACGATGGAGACCCCGACGGACGAGCCTTCGCTGACCGGTTTAACCACATAAGGCGCGGGCATGGGGTCTTCTTTAGCCAGATCTTCAATGGCAATGACCTTACCTTCAGCAACAGGCAGACCAGCGGAAATGAACACGGCGCGGGCGGCGGCCTTGTCCATGGCTGTAGCAGAGGCTCGCACGCCGGAATGCGTGTAGGGCACGCCAATCCAGTCCAGCACGCCTTGAATACAACCATCCTCACCAAACCGCCCATGCAGGGCGTTGAACACCACATCGGGCTTTTGTTCAGCAAGGGTGGTGACCAGTGCAGCCAGATCAGCCCCGGCATCCAGCGTGCTGACGGTGTGGCCAAGGCTGCGCAGGGCTTCCACCACGCCTTTGGCTGAGGAGAGGCTGACATCGCGTTCAGAGGAAATGCCGCCCATCAGAACGGTAATCCGTTTGCTGTTGCTCACGCGGGTGTTCCTTCTGCCTTGCCAATACGTTTAATTTCCCAGTGCAGCTGAACACCGGACTGCTGGGCGACGCGCTGCCGCACGTCATCACCGAGACCTTCAAGGTCAGCTGCGGTGGCCTGACCACGGTTGATCAGGAAGTTGCAGTGCTTTTCGCTAACCTGCGCATCCCCGCGCAGCAGGCCACGGCAGCCTGCGGCATCAATCAGTTCCCACGCCTTGCGGGGGGAAATATCCGGGTCCGGGTTGCGGAATGTCGAGCCGCCTGTTCTGGCCCGTACAGGCTGGGACAATTCACGCGCTGCGCGGACGTCAGCAATACGGGCGGAAATATCAGCCTGTTTATCCGGCGTGCCACGCAAGCGCGCACGGACGACCAGTGCGCCTTCCGGCAGGCCGGAGCGGCGATAGCCAAACTTCAGCGCGCCGACATCCAGCCGCATCAGGCTGCCATCCCGCGTGATGATCTCTGCCCAGTCCAGCACGGTTGCAATGTCAGAACCGTAAGCTCCGGCATTCATTCGCACAGCACCGCCAATGGAGCCGGGAATGCCTGCCAGAAATTCAAGCCCGGCCAGACCAGCCTGTGCGGCATATTCCGCTACCGTGGCATCCAGGCAGGCACTGCCCACCACAAGCCCGTCATCTTCAATTGTGATGTCCGAAAACCCGCGCGCCAGACGGATGACGATGCCATCCAGCCCGCCATCACGGATAATGACGTTTGAGCAGGCTCCCAGCGCCATTACCGGCAGTTCGGGAGACAGACGCTGCATGACCGCCGCAAGATCTTCCGTATCTGCCGGTTGATACAGCCACTCCGCCGCACCACCCACACGGAACCATGTGCGCGGGCCAAGTGGGGCCTGCGGTGTCAGGCGGCCGCGTGTATCCGCAAATGCCTGCTGCACCAGATCCGTCATGGAGGTGGAAGACAGGCTCATGCCGCGCGTCCACCATTGGCAGCGTGCAGGGCAGCAAGCTGTTCCGGCAGAGCCTGTGCCCAGTTAGTGATGGTGCCAGCACCCAGACAGACAACATAATCACCCGGTTTAGCGATGGCGCTGATCATTTCTGCCAGATGGTCCGGGCTGGACAGCGGCACCACTGAGCGGTGGCCGCGTTCGCGCAGGCCCTCAATCAGTTTGTCGCGGCTCATATCCGGGTCTGGCTGTTCTCCTGCGGCGTAAATATCGGAGACAATGACCGTATCGGCATCGTTCATGCAGGTGCAGAAGTCCGAGAACAGCATTTTCAGGCGCGAATAACGGTGCGGCTGCATGACCGCAATTACTTTATTTGCCCCAGCCTGCCGGGCTGCTTTTAGCACGGCAGCAATTTCCACCGGATGATGACCGTAATCATCAATCACGGTCACGCCGTTGCATTCCCCTGTGCGGGTAAAGCGGCGCTTGACCCCCCGGAAGGCAGCCAGACCGGAGCGGATAACATCATCGCTGATATCCATTTCGGTCGCCACGGCAATGGCTGCCAGCGCGTTCTGCACGTTATGGGATCCCAGCATAGGCAGGCGGAACGGACCTGCTTTGCGGGTGCGGCGGGTTGAGCGGTCTGTCAGCGTGACTTCAAACGTCGCGCCCATCTTGTCGGTAATCAGCTTTTCAGCGCGCACGTCAGCCTGCGGGGAGAACCCGTAGGTGACAATTCGATGGTCGGACATACGCGGGATCATCTGCTGCACGGCAGGATGGTCAATGCACAGCACGGCAAAACCATAGAACGGCACGTTGGAGACAAACTGGTCATAAGCTGCCTCCATAGCCTCAGCTGACCCCCAGTGGTCCAGATGTTCCGGGTCCATGTTGGTCACAACAGAAATCACGGAGGGCAGGCGGAGGAAAGAGCCATCACTCTCATCCGCTTCCGCCACCATCCAGTCCCCTTTACCCATGCGGGTATTGGTGCCGTAGGCTTCAATAATGCCGCCATTGATCACGGTGGGGTCCAGATGTGCGGCTTCCAGCACAGCAGCAATCAGGCTGGTGGTGGTGGTTTTGCCATGCGTGCCGCCAACAGCCACAGACCAGCGCAGGCGCATCAGCTCGGCCAGCATTTCCGCACGGCGCACCACAGGGATCAGACGGCTGCGTGCCGCGACAACTTCAGGGTTGTCCCGGCTGACAGCTGTGGAAATAACAACAACCTGAGCAGACCCCAGATTCTCAGCCGCGTGGCCAATGGTAATGGGAATACCCGCAGCCTGTAGCCGCTTGACGTTGGCACTTTCCGCAATGTCAGATCCCTGAACGGAATAGCCGAGCAGAGAAAGCACTTCTGCAATGCCGGACATTCCGATGCCACCAATCCCGACAAAATGAATGGTTCCGATGGAAAGGGGCAGGGCTCTCATGCTCTGAACTCCGTTTGGCTGGGAGGTGTCGGATAGGCGGGCGAGGGGGAAAGGTGCAAACATTCTTCTACAACATCGGCCAGGCGGGTGGCGGCATCCGGGCGGGCGAGTGAGGCTGCGGCGGCCGCTGCGCGCGCCAGCTCTTCCGGGGCCGTAAGGAGGTCATTCAGGCGGGTAGCCAGTGCGGCGGCAGTAAAGTCAGGCTGGCGGATCATCCAGCCTGCGCCCGCAGTGGTAATGGCGCGGGCGTTTTCGCTCTGCTCATCGCTTGCGGCAATAGGCAGCGGCACCAGAATGGAGGGGCGGCCAGCAGTGGTGATCTCCGCAACGGAAGACCCTCCAGCCCGGCCAATGACCAGATGCGCGCTCTGCAACAGGGCGGGAACATCATTCAGGAACGGTTCCACACGGGCCGTAATGCCCATGTCGGCATAGGCTTTGCGTGTGGCCTCAACATCATCCTGCCGGGCCTGCTGGGTCACGCTCAGGCGTTTACGCAGCTCTTCCGGTAGCTTGCCAAGGGCTGCGGGCACCACGTTTGCAAAAACACTGGCCCCCAGAGAACCACCCCACACCAGAAGAAAGATGGTTTCTTCCGGCATGGTCCAGGCTTCACCTGCCAGAGCGGCAATGGCGGGGCGGACCGGCATACCGGTAAAGGCTGTGTGTGCACCAATCGGCAGTTTAGCAACGGAGGGGAATGAGGTGGCAATGACATCCGCAAAGCGGGAAAGCACGGCGTTTGCCTTGCCCAGCACGGCATTGCCTTCATGAATAATCAGGGCCGGATGCTTGCGGCCCATCAGACGCCCCCCCAGCAGCGGGGGCACGGAAGGGTAGCCACCAAAACCGACAACGGCATCGGGCTGCACACTGCGCAGAATGGAGCGGGCTTTCCATGCGCTGCTCAGCAAAGTGAGGCCAGCCTTCAAGGCCCGCATCGGGCCGCGCCCCGCTACACCGGCACCCGGCAACACATATTGTGGCCCGCGGGAGAAAACGCCCTCCGTGCGTGCACCAGCGCGTGCGTCCGTCATCAGCACCAGCCGGTGGCCGCGTTCGGCCAGAGCATCGGCCAGCGCTTCAGCTGGAAAGAAATGTCCGCCGGTGCCGCCAGCGGCAATGACGATAGTGCATTGGGTCATACGGGCCGCCATTGTCTAAGAGTGGTCATGAAGCTTCCGCTGCGCTGTGTCCGCTCACCCGGCTGATGCCGGGTAAGAGCCAGCACCATGCCAATAGCCAGCGCCACGGACATGGCGGAAGAGCCACCATAGGAAATGAAAGGCAGCGTCATGCCCTTGGTGGGGATGAGATGCAAGGTGGACGCCATATTGACAAAGGCCTGAAGGCCAAAGCCGGTGACCAGCCCGGTTGTGGACAGCACGATAAACGGGTCATCCTCACGGATAAGCCGGAGCAGGGTGCGCACCACAATCACGCCAAATACGCAGATGATCAGCATACAGACAATCAGGCCATATTCTTCCCCGGCCACAGCAAACACAAAGTCTGCATGCGCATCGGGCAGCAGATCTTTTACGCGGCCTTCACCGGGGCCACGGCCTGTCAGCCCACCATTGCCGAAGGCGCGCAGGGCGGTATCAATCTGGTAATGGTCCCCCACGTTGGGGTGCATGAAGCGTTCCACGCGGGACCG
>NZ_CALLXM010000023.1 GCF_937875265.1 uncultured Acetobacter sp.
CCCCTCGCAAAGCTGGGCATTGTGCTGGCTTATAGCCGCACTGGTATTGTACTGGCTCTGATGTTTGTCGGGCTGCCCTTTGTGGTGCGCACGGTTGAACCCGTGCTGAAAAACCTGCCACGCGATATGGAGGAAGCTGCCGTTCTGCTGGGGGCCAGACCCTGGCAGGTGGTCACGCGTGTGGTGATAGCCCCACTCCTGCCCGCTCTGGCTACAGGGTTTGGGCTGGCTTTTGCGCGTGGCGTGGGGGAATACGGCTCTGTGATTTTCATTGCCGGAAATCAGCCGTTCAAAAGTGAAATTGCCCCGTTGCTGATAGTTGTTCGGCTTCAGGAGTTTGATTACGCGGGTGCTACGGCTATTGCGCTGATCCTGCTCTTAACCTCCCTGCTCGCACTGGTGCTGGTCAGCATGCTGCGTAAGCGGTTGTCTGTGTGGGGCGAAGCGGGATGAAAAAATATTCTCTCTGGGTAGTAACGTGGGGACTGATCGCGCTGGTGCTGCTCATGCCACCTGCTCTGGTGGTGGCTGAAGCCCTAAAGAGCGGTCTGGCCCCTGCTCTCGCCTCATTTTCTGACCCGGATGGTCAGGCTGCAATCTGGCTGACACTTGAGGTCACGGTTGTTGCTGTGCTGGTCAATACCATTTTTGGTGTTCTGGCAGCATGGGTGTTGACGAAGTATCGCTTCCCCGGCCGATCGGCCTTGCTGGTGCTGGTGGAGTTACCGCTCAGCATTTCCCCTGTTGTATCCGGGCTTGTCTGGCTTTTGCTGTTTGGTGCGCAGGGCTGGTGGGGGCCTGCACTGGAACAGGCGGGAATTCATATTGCGTTTGCCGTCCCTGGCATCATGCTGGCTACCGTGTTTGTCACGCTGCCCTACGTGGTGCGCACCCTTGTGCCACTAATGGAACAACAGGGGCGCGATGCGGAAGAGGCGGCCATGCTGGCTGGAGCCGGGTTCTGGAATATTCTGTGGCGGGTGACCCTGCCCGGTGCGCGGGTTGCGCTGTTTTCCGGCATATTGCTCACCACGGCACGGGCTATGGGGGAGTTTGGCGCGGTATCTGTTGTGTCCGGGCATATTCCGGGCATGACCGAGACCATGCCGCTACATATTGAAAGTCTTTATAATGGCTACCAGACTGTTGCGGCCTTCAGCATGGCCGCGTTGCTGGCTGGCATGGCAATGATGGCCGTATTGCTCCGTTCCGCGCCGGAATGGCTGGCCCGGCGGAGGGAGACGCAGGCATGAGTGTGCAAGTCAGGAATCT
>NZ_CALLXM010000024.1 GCF_937875265.1 uncultured Acetobacter sp.
TCAGGCGGGTGCGGGTTGCAGCTTCCGCACTCTGGCGTGCCGGGGGGCGGGAGCCTGTCCGGTCAATCAGCGCGGGGCCAAAAGCGCCCAGCAGGGCTGCGTAACCGGGGTCTTCTACCAGCGCCTGCATGCCCTCGGAGATGCTGGAGAAAAAGTCTGCTGAAAATACCGGCTGTTCGTAAACCGGGTCTATTTCCTGATGCAGGGGGTTGAACAGGTTTTCTGCAATAGTGGCTAGTGTTGCTCCGGCCAGATGCGGGGTGCCGAACAGCAGATAACCATCGCCGCCCTGAAAAGCCGTTTCCTCCCGGCAGGCAATGCCGGTTTTTGCAAATTCGGAACGGACATGCGTGGGGGACAGGTAGCTCAGGCGCCCGGCCATACGGAACGGGTGCGCGCCACGCCCAATGCTCTCGCCATGCGTATCAAAGAAAATGACAGTGATGTTCTTCAGGTTCCAGCGCACCAGCAGATCATGAATACGCAGGCGCAGGCGCTCGATCAGATACGTGGCGGCTAGCTGGCCCACATAGCGCCCGGAATCTGAATAACCGAACTGGAAGCTGATGCGGCCTGTACGCTGCACATAGGCCCGCCATGTGGGGGAGCGGAGCGCTTCTTCCACAATGCGGTCACCGTGGGCCAGAGCCTCTTCCGTTTCAAAAAGCGGGGAGATTTCCAGCTTGTCCGCAACGCCGAAATAGAGGGCTGCCCAGAGCGCGGCCAGCAAAGTGTAGCCAGTTTCTGTCTCGGCTATCAGAAAGCGGACAGAAGTCTGGTTATCAATATGTTTGGTAATTTGTGCGACCGTCATCATCAGGCGGCTTGCCGTGGAGGGGTCGCTCATAAGTGCCCCGAAATCAACAGGCACGGGCTTCACACATTCCAGTGCCTCGTTCAGGCGGCTGAGAATGGCTCGGCGGTGTGCCGGGTTTGCCGGGTCATCCGGTATATCAAGTTTCTGACGGACAAAATTATGAACCTGCGTGGCATTCAGCCGCACATGCGTGTGAGCCAGTGCCAGGCCATGTGCCATAAACCCAGCTCGCGCTACAGCCAGAGGCAGGCGGGAGGCCGGAGGTGCAGCTTGCATTGCAGACTCAAGCTCTTCTGACAGATCTTCAGCGCCTAATAAGGCTGTGTCGTGTGTGTTAACCAGCACATCCGCAAATCGGGCGACAGCTTCAGCATTCTGGTCGTTTGGTGCAGCATCAATCTGGTTTTGAACACAGGCGATGGCCCGATCCAGCCGGTCAGTCAGACTCGCCGCAATGACTCCGGAGGCAATAACCTGTTCCTTCAGTCGTACAAGCTGGAACAGCTTCATGCGCAGACGCATTCGCAATGTGACCCACCAGCCAATATCGGTGCGTCCGTCCGTATCGTATCCAACCCAACTGGTTGCGATGACGGGATGAGGTGTAATGGACGTCCACTTATCTGGCCAATGCTGGCGGGCGGTCTCCAGCAGGGCTGCTGTCAGCTGGTCCATGGCGTCCCGGGCACGGGTGATGGCCTGAGTGGCCAGCGTAAATTCCTCTTCCAGCGTAGGAGGTGTATCCCGACGATGCGTTTCAAAAAACGGTGGTTTTTCAGGCAGAACAGCATGCGAGGCACAGTCAGCCAAAGCTGAATAGACCGGATTGCTAAGAGCAAACGTGGGGTGTGCCGTAAACACGGCGGCGAAGCGTATGGGGTTAACGGCGGCCTGAAAGGCCTCAGGCGTAGGCACAGGCAGGGAGGCAATAACCCGTCGGGCCACAGCGTTTAGCCGTTCGGTGGTGGCGTTAGATTCCGCGCCGCCTACATAACGATGCAGGCGCCGGGCGCGATGGAGGAAAGCAGAATCCCGCAGGGTCTGCACCAGTGTGGTTACATCAGTAAGAGAAAGCTGCCCTTCTTCCAGGGCATCCCCCAATAGGCGCGCAGTGGAGAGAACCGGATTGACGCCTTCATTGGGCTGCGGTGCGTCTTTTTCCAAAAGAACGGGTGCAAAAATGGTCTGGAGTTTGGGGGGAAGAGTAGAAAAATCCATTATTGCACCTTGCTCAGTTTCGCATCGTGGCAGGATTAGAGAGGAAGAAAGCACAGTTTCATGTCTGCTCTTTCGTCGCAACACGCTCACGCACTCTTGGGGGGGAAGAACGGGAGTGCTATTTAAAATATTATGACGCCATACCCTGATAGTGAGGGCGATCTTGCCGCCCGAAAGACCCTCAAACGATACCAGCGTGCCGCAACTGGCCTGTTGGTTGGCATGGGGGGACTGACCGTAGCAGGCTATGCAGCCCCCGCTGCCGGCTGGGTAAAAGATGGCTTCTGGCTGGAAATGCTACGGGCCGGGGCGCGAGCTGGCGTGGTTGGCGGACTGGCAGACTGGTTTGCCGTGGTTGCCTTGTTCCGTCACCCCATGGGCCTGCCGATTCCGCATACTGCGATTCTGCCCGCCCAGAAAGAGCGACTGGGCCGCGCGCTGGGGCGCTTTGTATCCGGGCAGGTTTTTACGGAAAAGGAAGTTGATCGTGTATTGGAGCAGGTGGACCTCCCCACCTTTCTGGCAAACATGCTGGATGATCCTGCTACGCGAGAGACGCTGACGCGCTCGGTTCTTGCCTCCATGCCAAACATACTGGACCGTCTTGAAGACGGGCGAGCAAGCGGCGCTATAGGCAAAATCTTCCCGCGCCTGCTCGGCAATAGCAATCTGGCCCCTATCGTGGCCCGTGCCCTGCGGAGCCTTGTAGATGATGACAGGCATCAGGAAGTACTGTCCTTCCTGCTTGGTCAGATCAAAGATGGCTTGCAGGCCAGAGAAGGTGCTTTGCGTACGATGATTGAAGAGCGGGTGCGCGAGCAGGGTGGGCGTTTGCTCGGCTGGGCCATTGGCGGCTCCATCGCAACGCGGGTTTTGCTGGCGGCAAGCAAGGAACTGGAGCGGGTTGATCCCCAGAATTCTACCCTGCGCGAAGGCTTTACAACCTGGGTGCGGTCCCAGATTGACCGGATTGAGACAGACCCGGAGCGCGGGAGCGATATCTCTCAGGCCATTATGGGCGTTCTCTCACACGAAAGTGTTGTGGGCTGGTGGGCTGATATCTGGCAGCGCTTTCGGCGGCTGGTGGAAGCCGATGTGGAAGATCCCGATGGCCGTATAGCTTCCATGGTACAGGAGGGGCTGACCCACATCATCGGGCAGCTGCGGGAAGATCCGGTCATGCGGCAACGGATTATGGAAAGTGTGGACAAGGCAACCGTCAAGGCCTTGCCTTTTGTACGGGAGCGTATGGCGGATTTCATCGCCCGTGTCGTGGCCGGGTGGGATGCCGTGCAGATTGCAGAAAAGCTGGAACTGCGTGTGGGGAAAGACCTGCAATATGTCCGCTTTAACGGGACGCTGGTGGGCTTTGGTGTAGGTGCCCTGCTGTTTGCCGTCCTGAGGCTACTGTTTGGACTGAATGCGCAGTAGAGGCATCCGGTCCGGTGTGATGCTTTTGGGTTGACCTTTGGCGCTCTTCGCCCCATGTCTCTGAAACAGGACCTGACTGGTCTCCAATCACCTGATGGCAGGCTCATGCTGAAACTTTCCCGTCTGGCGGACTATGCGGTTGTCATACTTGTAAATCTTGGCGAGCAGGATGGCGTGGTTACGTCCCCCGCGCTGGCTGCTGAGACGGGTGTGCCTGAGCCTACCGTGGCGAAAATTCTCAAGGTTTTGTCGGCTCACAAATTTGTGCTGTCTCAGCGCGGGGCCAAAGGCGGCTACCGTCTGGCCCGTTCACTGGCTGAAATCTCTGTGGCCAGCGTTATTACGGCAGTGGATGGCAAGATTGCGCTGACAGCCTGTGTGGATGGTGGAGAGTGTGATACCGGCGTGTCCTGCGGTATGTGCGGCAGCTGGGATACCATCAACAAAGCCATCCGGGACACTCTGGAAGGTATCTCGCTGGAGGTCATGCGCCAGAAGAGCGCATGCGGTGCAGTCATGGCCAGAAAAAACGCGCTGATGAGCGCCAGTATGAGACGCGAAGGGGCTTGAACAATGCCAGCAGTCACCGAAACGCGTGAAGCAGTCGAAAAACTCGGTCAGTCTTCCTATAAATGGGGATTCGAGACGGACATTGATATGGACGTCGCACCCAAGGGACTGAATGAAGATACCATTCGCCTGATTTCCGCCAGAAAAGAGGAGCCGGAATGGCTGCTGGAATGGCGGCTTGCGGCGTTCCGGGTCTGGCTGAAAATGGACGATCCCAAATGGGCTAAGGTGTCCCATCCGCCGATTGATTTTCAGGATCTGCATTACTATGCGGCCCCTAAGAAGAAGCCTGGCCCGAAGTCCCTTGAAGAAGTAGACCCGGAACTCCTGCGCACTTATGAAAAGCTGGGTATTCCGCTGCATGAGCAGGCAATGCTGGCCGGTGTGGAATTGCCGGAAGGTGAAACCGCCCGCCCGCCAGTCGCTGTGGATGCGGTGTTTGACAGTGTTTCTGTTGTCACCACTTTCCGCAAAAACCTGGAAGAAGCGGGGGTTATTTTCTGCCCGATTTCTGAAGCCGTGAAGGACCACCCTGATCTGGTTCGCCAGTATCTGGGGAGCGTGGTTCCTGCGGGGGATAATTTCTACGCAGCGCTGAATTCCGCCGTGTTTACGGATGGCTCCTTTGTGTATGTGCCCAAAGGTGTGCGCTGCCCGATGGAGCTTTCCACCTATTTCCGTATCAATGCCAGAAATACCGGGCAGTTTGAGCGGACACTGATTGTGGTGGAAGACAGCGCCTCCGTGTCCTACCTCGAAGGCTGCACGGCCCCCATGCGGGATGAAAACCAGTTGCATGCTGCGGTGGTGGAACTGGTGGCGATGGAAGATGCTTCCATCAAATATTCCACGGTGCAGAACTGGTATCCGGGCGATGAAAATGGCCGGGGCGGGATCTATAACTTCGTGACCAAGCGTGGCGCATGCCGTGGGGCACGCTCCAAAATTTCATGGACGCAGGTGGAAACCGGTTCAGCCATTACATGGAAGTATCCGTCCTGCATTTTGCAGGGTGAGGGCTCCGTGGGGGAATTCTATTCCGTGGCGGTGACCAACAACCACCAGCAGGCTGATACCGGCACCAAGATGATCCATATCGGGCGGAATACACGCTCGACCATCATCGCCAAGACCATCAGCGCCGGGCGGTCAGACAGCACGTATCGCGGTCTGGTGCGCGTGCTGCCCAAAGCATCCGGTGCGCGGAACTTTACACAGTGTGACAGCCTTCTGATCGGTGATCAGTGTGGCGCGCACACCGTGCCTTATATTGAAAATCGCAATATGGGCGCACGGATTGAACATGAAGCCACGACCTCCAAAATTTCAGAAGACCAGCTGTTCTATTGCCGTCAGCGCGGGCTTTCTGAAGAGGATTCGGTTGGGCTTATCGTCAACGGCTTCTGCCGTGACGTTCTTAAGGAGCTACCCATGGAATTTGCCGTGGAAGCTCAGAAATTGTTGCAGATCAGCCTCGAAGGCAGCGTAGGGTAAGGGAGTGCATGACATGACCCAATTTTTGGATATTTCCGGTCTGTGCGCCCGGATTGATGCTGACGGGCAGGAAAAAGAAATTCTCAAAGGCGTGGATCTCAGCATCCCGCCGGGTGAGGTTCACGCCATTATGGGGCCGAACGGGTCAGGGAAATCGACCCTGTCCTACGCGCTGGCCGGGCGTGAGGATTATGAAGTTACAGCTGGCAGCATAACGTTTCAGGGCAAGAACCTGCTGGAAATGGAACCGGAAGAGCGGGCTGCGGCTGGCCTCTTCCTGGCTTTTCAGTCCCCGATCGAACTGCCGGGTGTGAACAACGCCAACTTCCTGCGTACCGCCGTTAACGCGGTGCGCCGCGCACGCGGGCAGGATGAGCTGGATGCCGTCACGTTCCTCAAAACAGCGCGCGCCGCAGCCAAGGAGCTTGCTATGGCTCCGGATATGCTGAAGCGGAATGTGAATGTCGGCTTCTCCGGTGGTGAGAAGAAGCGCAACGAAGTGTTACAGATGACGCTTCTTCAGCCGTCCTTCGCTATTCTGGATGAAACAGACAGCGGTCTGGATGTGGATGCTCTGCGCATTGTGGCGGAGGGGGTGAATCGTCTTCGTTCTCCGGGCTTCTCTGCGCTGGTTATTACCCATCATCAGCGTCTGTTGGACTATCTGGTGCCGGACCGCATTCATGTGATGGCCAATGGCCGGATCATTCATTCCGGTGGGCCGGAACTGGCTCAGCAGATCGACCGTGAGGGCTACACCAGGTTTCTTGCGGAGGCAGAGGCGGCGTGAACGCAATTACAAAAGATCGGTCAGACACGCTGGCCCCGTTCGGCTCACGCCTGGACGGGGTGACAGACCCGGTGCGCAAGGCTGCGATAGGCGCTTTGCACAGAAGCGGGCTGCCTGACCGCCGCGTGGAGGAATGGCGTTATACCAGCCTCCGTTTCCTGACAGAAACACCTCTGGCAGCCCCTGTAGAGGTTTATGATGCCGGGCAGGTTCAGGCGCAGCTTGAAACGCTTGGGCTGACTACCGGGCCGCTGGCTGATGTGCCGCGTGTGGTGTTCGTTAACGGGCGCTACGCTGCACCATTCTCCGTACTGCCGTCTGAGGTTGATGTGTCTTTTTTTGCAAAGACCCAGACCTTTGGTACGTTATCCTGCCCTGATCGGGACCCACTGACAGCCCTGAACACCGTTCTGGCCGGTGATGGCGCGCAACTGCATGTGCCTGCTGGTAAAGATGGCGGCCATGTGCTGCTGGTGTCTCTCGGGCAGACGGATGCTCCGGTTTCCTTCCATCCGCGGCACGCGGTTGTGCTGGATGAGGGCGCAAAGTTCACCCTGATCAGCATACAGGCGGGGCAGGGGCGTTACCTGCATAACCCGGTTCTGGAAATCAGCGTGGCTGCGCAGGCAAACCTGAAGCATGTCACGCTTCAGGCGGAAGGTGAGGCTGCGGCTTGTCTTGCCACCACCTACGCGCAGGTCGCGGAGCACGGCACCTATGACAGCTTTGTGCTGGGCTTAGGGGGCGCACTTTCCCGGCAGGAGATTCACGCACGTCTGGCTGCACCGTTTGCCACTGTGCATGTCAACGGTGCGCAGATGCTGGCGGGCAAGCAGATTGGTGATGTGACCAGCGTTATCTCCCATGCTGCTCCGGACTGCACCTCCCGCCAGACCGTGCGGAATGTGCTGGATGGCCATGCGCGCGGAGTGTTTCAGGGCAAGGTGTTTGTGGATCGGGTGGCCCAGAAAACTGATGGCTATCAGATGAATCAGGCGCTGCTGCTCTCTGAAAACGCAGAAATTGACGCCAAGCCTGAGCTTGAAATTTATGCGGACGACGTAAAGTGCAGCCACGGTGCCACCGTGGGCGCGCTGGATGATGACCAGCTCTTTTATCTGCGCAGCCGCGGCGTGCCGAATGCGGAAGCACGGCAGATCCTTATTCACGCCTTTATGGATGAAGCACTGGGTCTGATTGAAGACGAGATGGCCCGCACCCTCTGCATCCGGATGCTGGCCCGGTCTTTCCCTGTTGCAGGAGAGAGCGCATGACATCAGTCACCACACAGGAAAAGGCACGGCAGACACTGGATGTTGCGGCAATCCGCCAGCAGTTCCCCATCCTGTCGCAAAAAGTGCATGACCGCCCGCTGGTGTTTCTGGATAGCGCAGCATCGGCCCAGAAGCCTGAAGCGGTGATTGAGGCTATGGCGCGTACCATGCGCTGCCAGTATGCCAATATTCACCGTGGCTTATACTGGATGAGCGAACGCACCACGGAAGCCTATGAAGCAGTGCGTGATCAGGTTGCACGTTTTCTGAACGCTCCCTCCCGTGAAGAAATTGTGTTCACGCGCAACAGCACGGAAGCCATCAATCTGGTGGCGCATTCATTCGGCAGCCTGCTCAAACCGGGGCAGGCTGTGGTGATTTCTGAAATGGAGCATCATGCCAACCTGATTCCGTGGCAGATGCTGCGGGACCGCGCTGGTATCGAGCTGCGTGTTGCTCCCATTACAGATGCCGGGGATATTGACCTTGATGCCCTGAAGGACCTGCTGGCAGATGGTAAGGTGGCGCTGGTTGCCGTTACCCATATGTCCAACGTGCTCGGCACGGTCACACCGGCTAAAGTCATTGCCGATATGGCACATGCCGCCGGGGCGCAGGTGCTGTTTGATGGCAGCCAGTCTGTGGTGCATCGCAAAACGGATGTGCAGGCTCTGGGTGCGGATTTCTACACCTTTACCGGCCACAAGCTTTACGGTCCGACGGGGATTGGTGTGCTGTGGGCTCGTAAAGAGCTTCTGGAAGCCATGCCGCCGTTTCTGGGTGGCGGGGATATGATTTCCACCGTCTCTTTTGAGAAATCCACCTGGGCCAATGTACCGCATAAGTTTGAAGCAGGCACTCCGGCCATTATCGAGACTATCGGCCTTGGTGCCGCAATCTCGTGGGTGGAAGAAATCGGGTTTGAAGCCATTGCTGCGCATGAAGCAGCTCTGACGGCCTATGCCCTGACCCGTCTGGCCGACGTGCCGGGGTTGAAAATTGTGGGGCAGCCTAAAGAGCGTGGCGGGGTCATTTCCTTCGTCATGGATGATGTCCACCCGCATGATATTGCGACCTTGCTGGACCGGAACGGCATTGCCGTGCGTGCTGGGCATCACTGTGCGGAACCGCTCATGCGGCGCTTGGGCCTGACGGCTACGGCGCGCGCCAGCTTTGGCATTTACACGCTGCCGGAAGAAATCGACACGCTGGCGGATACGCTGGTGCGCATCCGGAACTTCTTTGTGTGAACGGTCTGGCGGAAAGCGGTGCGTTGTATGACCGTCTGATTGTCGATCGTGCACGCACTCCCCTTTATGCCGGGCAGCTTGAGCAGGCTGACGTGCAGGGGGAAGGGAAAAACCCGTTATGCGGGGATAAGACGCGGGTGGCACTTCAGATGGCTGATACCCATATCAGTCAGATCAGGCATCAGACCCGAGGCTGCGCTATCTGCCTTGCCGCAGCTGACTTGATGGCTGAGCGCCTGACTGGCCTGACAGTCCCGCAGGCGCTGGACCTGAGCCACCGGTTTTTCGCCATGCTGGTTGCTGAACCAGCCAGCGCTTTAAACGCTAATACAGATACACCTGCACTGGGGCCGCTGGAAGCATTTGCCCCGCTGCGTGCACACCGGGCCCGAATCCGGTGTGCAGAACTGCCTTGGGTTGCTTTGAAGGAGGCACTTTCTCATGTCGACGTCTGAAAAGGTGCATGCTCCTGAAACGCAGGAACAGAATATGCTGCCGCAGAATGCTACCGGAGACGTCCTGCACGCTGATGTCCCGCACACTGGAGCTGAAACGGCCCGAGTTGAAAGCTGGACACCAGATCAGGCAGAACAGGCAGAAGCTGTAACAAATTCTGCCGCTGCATCTGCTGAGAACGCCACCGGCCCGGCATCTGAAGATGCGGTGATTGAAGCCATTGCCACCGTTCATGATCCGGAAATTCCGGTCAACATTTATGAACTGGGGCTGATTTACGCCATTGATCTGTATGATGATGGACGGGTCAAAATTGAAATGACCCTGACGGCTCCCAACTGCCCCAGTGCGCAGGAACTGCCTGTGCAGGTAAAAGAGGCTGTTGAGAAAGTGCCAGGTGTTGGTTCGGCACAGGTTGAAGTTGTGTGGGATCCGCCATGGGATATGTCCCGCATGAGCGATGAAGCCCGCCTTGCCCTGAATATGTTTTAACTGAAAGGACGGACCGATATGTCTCAGACCAGTGTTGTGCCGCCCGTCAAAAGAGCCTTGCCACCTTTGATGAGCCTGTCAGATGCGGCTGCTGAACGCCTCCAGTATCTGTATAAAACGGCGCATGCCGGGCAGTTGCTGCGCATTAGCGTGACCACTAAAGGCTGCTCCGGCAAAGCCTATGACATGCAGTTTGTGGAAACCCCGTCTGAAGGGGATGAGGTGGTGTCAAACAAAGGTCTGACACTCCTCGTAGACCGTAAAGCGACTTTGTTCCTGATTGGAACGCAGATGGACTACCATCAGACCGAGCTTGAGGAAGGATTCGTTTTCCTCAACCCGAATGAGAAAGGCCGGTGCGGCTGCGGCGAGAGCTTTCATGTGTGAAGCCGCAAACGACTTCCACTTCAGCTGACCACAGGAACTGATCAATCACCGTCACGCTGTCCAGACGATACCCGGCCTCATGAATGGCTGCGGCATCTTTGGTAAGGGCGGCGGGGTTGCAGCTGACGTAAATCAGCCCACGAGGCTTCCCTACGGTAATCTGCTTCATTTGCAGTTTAGCCCCGGCATGTGGGGGGTCCAGCACCACGCAGCCCGCTTTAGACAATTCCTTAGCCAGAATAGGCTGCCGGTTTAAATCCCGACATTCTACTTCCAGCCGAGTCCCGCCAGCAGCGTTCTTCAGAGCTATTGCAGCGGGTGGGTAGCCCTCGTAAGCCTTCACGCGGGCACGGCTGGCCAGCGGGAAGCTGAGCGTGCCACAGCCAGCATAGAGTTCAATAACCACATCGCGCTTGTTCAGGCGTTTGGGCAGGGCTGCCAGAACGGCATTCTGGATCAGCATCTCGCTTTCTGCTGTTGCCTGAAAAAAGGCCCCAGTTGGCGGGCTGACGGTAGAACCTGCCAGCGTATGCTGCACCGGGCGAGTCTGGGCTGCTGTTTCCGGAAAACCCTGATCGCCCTGCTGCTGCCAGCAGATACGCGGAATACCATGTTCAGCTGATAAAGTTGCGAGTCTGGTACGATCCACCGTGGAGAGCGGGCCATCTGTCACCAGAAGGATATCCAGGCCCGAATCGAGCAGATTGATCCGTACATCCCCAGCCCGATACAACCCTTCAATGCTTCTTAGCGTCTGACGAAGGGGAGGGAGGCAATCCATGATGGTGGGGTGCAGAAGGGTGCATGTGGTCATATCAACCACATCCAGACTGCCTCGGGCATGGAGCCCGAGCAGAACCTCTTTGCCCTGCCTGCGTACAGCAAGATCCGCACGACGACGGCTCTGCGGTGGGACCTGAAACGCCTGCGGGGCAGGCAGATCAGAAAAGCCAGCGTATTTAAGCGCTGCCATGACCCGGTCTGTTTTCCAGGTCAGCAGGGCTGCATTGTCCATATGCTGGAGCGTGCAGCCGCCGCACTGGCCAAACAGAGCGCAAGGAGGCTCAGTTCTGACTGGAGAAGGGACAAGAATGTCTGTCGCGACCCATTTGCCAGATGCGGTGTGATCTATCCGCACCTGCTCACCCGGCAGGGTGTAGGGCACATGCACCGTGTGGCCATCAGCCAGGACTGCCGTCCCGTCACCCTGTGCGCCAAGATGGGTAATGGAAACGTCGCGAAGGTCTGAAGCGTGCTGCTCCGGTGTATGAGCTATCAAGTTGAGTGCTTTACGGCCTCTTCTTCAGAAACAGAAACGTCTGCGGTCGGGGAGGGCAGATCTGCCAGATTGGTTGTGCGACGCGGGAGCAGCATGAAGGCAGGAACAGCGTTGCCGAATCCTACCATATCGCCAGATGGCATCGGCGGGGCATCATCCCGGCGCGGTAGGCGGCCTGTGGAGCGCCGGGGTTCCTGTGCAGGCACCGGAGCAGGTGTCGCGGGAGTGGGTTTTGGTGCGGCAGGCTTAGGCTGCTGCGGAGTGGAGACAGGCTTTTCATTACGAGGTGCTGCTTGGTTCTTCGGAGCAGGTTTGTCCTTGCGGCGGCCATGAGACGGACGTTTTTCGTCCGACCAGTCCAGCTGCTCAATGCCTTCAATAGGCAGACGCGGAATTTTATTCCCGGTCAGTGTTTCAATGGCTTCAGCCAGATTTTTGTCATACGGCGTGGCCAGACTGTAGGCGTGGCCTTCCTTACCGGCACGGCCTGTACGGCCAATTCGGTGGACATAATCTTCTGCATGGAACGGCAGGTCGAAATTGAAGACGTGCGAGAGACCGCCAATATCAATTCCGCGAGCCGCCACGTCGGAGCAGACCAGAATTTTCAGTTCGTTATTCTTGAATTTTTCAAGAGTTGAGAACCGGACAGACTGAGGCAGATCTCCATGCAGGGCGCCCACGGAAAAACCATGCTTTTGCAGGGACTGCATCAGCACATCGACGTCGCGCTTGCGGTTACAGAACACAATTGCGTTCTGCATGGAGGGATCACGCAGCAGTTTGCGTAGTGTTTCCCGCTTGTTGTGCTCATCAACAATGACCAGACCAGCCGTGATGGTGGTGGCAACGGAAGAGGCACGGCTTACTGTTATCTCTTTAGGCGAATGAAGGAAGGCATCAGCCAGATGTCGGATGGCCGGAGCCATTGTGGCAGAGAAGAACAGGGTTTGACGGTTAACAGGCAATAGGCCGACAATTTTTTCAATGTCAGGAATGAAGCCCATATCCAGCATGCGGTCTGCTTCATCAATCACCAGAATTTTCGTCTGGGTGAGCAGCAGGCCACCGCGTTCAAACAGGTCCAGCAGACGGCCCGGTGTGGCAATCAGCACGTCCACGCCCCGGTTGAGCACCTCTTTCTGGTCCGCCATGCTCTCGCCGCCAATCAGCAGTGCATGGGTCAGCTTGAGATGCTTACCGTAATTTACAAAATTTTCTGCAACCTGAAGTGCCAGTTCCCGTGTGGGTTCCAGAATCAGGGAGCGCGGCATGCGCGCTCTGGCCCGTGAGCCGGACAGAATCTCCAGCATGGGCAGAGTAAAGGATGCCGTTTTACCAGTGCCAGTCTGTGCAACGCCCAGCACATCCTTGGCCATCAGAATGGCTGGAATTGCCTGTTCCTGAATGGGGGTAGGATGCGTGTATCCCATTTCCAGAACGGCCCGGAGCAGAGGTTCGGACAGTTCCAGATCAGCAAAAGATTTTTTGGGGTCAGTCGCCGTTTCCAGAGCAACAGCTTCAGCTGGTGCGTCCTGTGCAGGTGCAGTCTCGGCTTTTGCCTCAACCTTCTGCGGTATGACAGTTTCAACAACCGGAGCGGCAGGGACTGCAACGTCTTCAACAGGAGTCGGTGTAGGAGCAGACTCCTCAACGGCTTCTGCTACTGCTTTTTTGGCAGGAGTTGTGCGTCGGCGAGTGCGTTTGGGCTTGGGTGCCTCTTCAGCAACCGACGTATCGTCCGCAGGCTGTGCAACCGGCTGTTCAGCGACTTCAGGAGCCGCTGCAACTGGCTCGGCAGCTTTTCGCCGTCGGCGCACAGGTTTTTTGGGCGCATCTGCCTTTGGGGCAGGCACGGCCTCAAGCGCTTCCGCACCCGTCTCCGTTGCGGCTGCGTCTACAGCCGGTGCAGCTGTTTTTACACGGCTGCGCGTCGTTGTCTTGCGGGGGCGGGTGGGCGTTTTGGCTATCAATATGCTCTCGGAGATACTTCAGTCGTTATAAGCATGGACCGACTGGCCCTGAATTTTCCATGCTCCAAAAGCCGGGGCAGAAATACAAGCTGAAGCCGGTCAGACGCTTGCTGCGATAAAGGCATTTCCCGCCAGAATCAAGCTTTCCCGTCCGCCCGGCTCATTTTACAGGAAGGGGTGACCCAGTGAGGCAGCCAGAACAGCAATCAGGCCGAGGGCCATAATCACCAGAATCTGGTTACGGATCGAGTCGAACAGCGCAGGCTGAGGCCGCAGGGCCCGACGCGCCTTCTGGAAAGGCCCCGTGAGCACACGTATATACAGGACAGCCATGATCACACCGATGAGCTGCATGAGGTTGGTGGTCCAGGGAGCATGCGCAAAACCGCCTTCATGGAAGATCATCAGCCAGCCGGTAATCAGCGCGGTGGGGATGACATGCATCAGCACCCGGAAAAAGCGGCCCAGTGATTGCAGCTGCACCGAGTTGCGCTGCATGGGGTCCAGCAATGAGAGGCTCTGGCGCATGATGATGGCCGCATAGGCTGTTCCACCAAGCCAGAAGATGATGCTGATAAGGTGAAGAGCGAGGATGACGCTCCAGAGAATGGAATGAGACATGCAGACTCCGCGCACAAAACTGAATTCAAAAACCGGCACGCCAGCGGCAGGAGGTCGCCACTCCGCGCGATACAGGGTGTGTGATTGCCAAGGGGATGCCCTGGGTGCAAGTCAGTATTCTTCAGGCAGTCTCTGGTTCCGCCCATAATCAGGAGGATTTCCATGCCCGTATCACCGCTTTCAGCACTCAGTCTTTATACACCAGAAGAAATGGAACGGGTGGATAAGCTTGCTTCAGCCTCGGTGCCTGTTTCCGTGCTGATGGATAATGCCGGGCGAGCTGTTGCGCGGACTGTAAGGCGTTTCATGCGCCCGTGCCGTGTTCTGGTGCTGTGCGGGCCGGGGAATAATGGGGGAGACGGGGTTGTGGCGGCCCGTTTTCTCGCTGAGGCAGGCTGGCCCGTTGCCGTGGCGGAAATGACGTCCCCCCGTGCCGGGTCTGTGGCGGCTGAGGCATCAGCCCGTTTTCAGGGTATCAGGGTGCCTTTTGAGCGCACGGAAGTTGAGCGTGCGGATCTGGTGATTGACGCCCTGTTCGGTGCGGGGCTGAGCCGGGACGTGACGGGCGCACCGGTTGATTTGTTGCAGGCTGCGCGCAAGGTTGTGGCGATTGATATTCCCTCAGGGATTGATGGCGCGACAGGGCAGGTGCGCGGGAGTGCACCCCATGCTGCAATGACGGTCACGTTTTGCCGCTTCAAACCGGGTCATCTTCTTTATCCGGGCCGGAGCTTTATAGGGCAGCTGGTGCTGGCCGATATCGGGATGCCGGAAGAAGCGCTGGCGCAGGTGTCGCCGCAGGCGTGGCGGAATGTGCCAGGGTTGTGGCGGCTGCCCGAGCCGGGGCCGGAAAGCCATAAATATACGCGCGGCGTTGTTAGCCTCTGTGCCGGGCAATCCATGCCGGGGGCTGCGCGTCTGTGCGCCGGAGGTGCGCGTGCTGCTGGGGCAGGGCTGGTTCGGATTGCTGCGGGGCAGGATGCGCCCGCTTACAGGCTGGGCGCGCCGGGGCTGGTGATTGATGATGGGCCGCTGGAAAGTTTGCTGGCAGATAAGCGGCGCGCCGTTTGGGCGTGTGGGCCGGGTCTGACGGAAGATGAGGTGGCGCAAACCCTTCCGGCGTTGCTGGCTGCCAAAAAATGCGTGCTGGCCGATGCGGGCGCACTTTCGGCTGCGGCAGGGCGTCCTGAAAAACTGAAAGGGGTGGCCGTTATCACGCCGCATGCCGGTGAATTTACTAAACTGTTCGGCGCACCGGGTGAGAACCCGCCAGACTCGGTGCGAAAGGCAGCCGCCCAGATCAATGCGGTTGTAGTGCTCAAGGGCGCATCAACCTTGATCGCTGCACCTGACGGGCGGCTGGCGATTAACGACCATGCGAGTCCCGCTCTGGGCACGGCCGGGTCGGGCGATACGTTATCTGGCGTAATTTCAGCCCTTCTTGCTGCCGGAATGCCTTCGTGGGACGCAGCATGTGCCGGTGTATGGCTGCATGGTGAGGCTGGCCTTGAGGCTGGCGCATGGCCAATAGCGGAAGATCTGGACCGATATCTGGGGCCTGCGCGAGAAAAAGCGACCCGATTGCAGCATGAAACGGAGAGATGTGCAGAGGGTCTCTTGCCGGGAGCCACGCTCTAGGCTAAGTCCTCGCAACTTGTGACGGAGTTTTACCGTGCGGGCGTGGTGGAATTGGTAGACACGCCAGATTTAGGTTCTGGTGGCGCAAGTCGTGGGGGTTCAAGTCCCTCCGCCCGTACCATTTTTTTGTAGTGCTCCCGTCCTGTTCCGCGGCAGCCTTTCGGCACATTGCAGCGGAAAATTTGAGTTTGTACCGAAAGGAAGGCCTGGCCGATGCAGGTTACCGACACCCTCTCCGAAGGGCTGAAGCGTGGTTTTACCATTACCATTCCGGCAGCGGAGCTTGCAGAAAAGCGCGACGCGCGTCTGAAAGAGGTTGCTGCCAACCTGACTCTTCCGGGTTTCCGTCCGGGTAAGGTTCCAGTGTCTCTGGCTCGCCAGCGTCACGGCGATGCCGTCCGCGGTGAAGTGCTCGAACAGGCAGTTTCCGAAGCTCTGCGCTCGGTGCTTGAAGAGCGCGGCCTCCGTCCTGCCGGTCAGCCGCAGGTTGAGCTGGTTTCCGGTCAGGAAGACGATGGTAAGGACCTTGAATTCAAGGTTGAAACTGAAATTCTGCCTGAAATCACCGTGCCGGATCTGTCCGACCTCTCCCTGACACGGCTGAAAGCTGTTGCCAGTGATGAAGCCGTGGACAAGATCCTGGTCGACGTTGCCAAGCGTCAGCGCACCTTTGAAACGGTCGAAGAAGTTCGTCCGTCTGTGAAGGGCGACGTTCTTTCTGTCGATTTCGTCGGCAAGCGTGATGGTGTGCCGTTTGACGGTGGCACGGCGCAGGACGTCAATGTTGAGCTTGGTGGTGAAGGCTTCATCCCCGGTTTTGCTGAGCAGATTGAAGGCATGCAGCCCGGTGAAGAAAAAATCATCACCGTGACTTTCCCCGAAAACTACGGGGCAGAGGAACTGGCTGGCAAGGAAGCGACCTTTGACATCACCGTCAAAGCGCTAAAGAAGCCAGTTGATGCGGCGATTGACGATGATCTGGCAAAACAGCTGGGCTTCGAAACACTCGACCAGCTGCGTGACCTCGTCCGCAAGCAGATCGAAGGCGAATACGATCAGCTGTCCCGTCTGCGTATCAAGCGCGAACTGCTTGATGCTCTGGCAACGAAAACCACCTTCCAGGCTCCTGAAGGTATGGTTGACGCTGAATTCGAGCAGATCTGGCAGCGCGTTGAATCTGACCGTAAAGATGGTCAGCTTGACGATGAAGACAAAGGGAAAGACGAAGAAACCCTGCGTGCCGATTATCGCAAGATTGCTGAACGCCGCGTGAAACTGGGTCTTCTTCTGGCTGAAATTGGCCGTAAGAATGCCATTACAGTGACGCAGGATGAGCTTGGTCGTGCCATGCGCGCAGAAGCTATGCGTTATCAGGGTCAGGAGAAGGAAGTGTTCACTTTCTTCCAGAATAACCCTCAGGCTGTTGAATCCCTTCGCGGTCCGATTTTCGAGAACAAAGTTGTCGATTATCTGATTGAACTCGCGAAAGTGGAGGACAAGGAAGTCACTCCGGAAGAGTTATCGGATATTCCTCCGGCTGATATCTGAGAAATTTGTATCCCGCCGGTGTGAACCGGCGGGATACTCTTTTTCAGGGCAGTTTTTCTTTTCCGGGGTGGTATCTTGCCACTTTATCTCTATCTTGATTGAGAGTGCCTGAACCGGTTTACGTCTTCAGACGGACGCGGGGGAGGGATGGTGCAGGTTTTTTACGGGAATGACTGACATGAGGGATCGTGATCCCGTTGAGGTTTTCAGCAACGCTTTGGTGCCGATGGTGGTCGAGCAGACCTCCCGGGGCGAGCGGGCATTTGATATCTATTCCCGCCTGCTTCAGGAACGGATCATCTTTTTGACTGGCCCGGTCTATGACCAGGTCGCGTCTGTGATTTCTGCACAGCTCCTTTATCTGGAAAGCGTGAACCCGACGAAAGAAATTTCTTTCTATATCAACAGCCCGGGTGGCGTTGTGTCTGCCGGTCTCGCGATTTACGACACGATGCAGTACATCCGCAGCCCGGTTAGCACCGTGTGCATTGGTCAGGCGGCCTCCATGGGGTCCCTGCTGCTGGCTGGTGGGGAAGCCGGGCGTCGTTTCGCTCTGCCAAACGCCCGTGTGATGGTGCATCAGCCTTCAGGTGGTGCGCAGGGGCAGGCTAGCGATATTGAAATTCAGGCCAAGGAAATTCTTATTATCCGGCAGCGTCTGAATGAGATCTATCGCGAACATACTGGCCAGACCCTTGAGGATATCGAGCAGAAGCTTGAGCGCGATACCTACATGTCAGCCGAAGAAGCAAAGTCTTTCGGGATTGTTGACAATGTGATCAGCCATCATAAGGCCACAGAAGCTGGAAAGAAGGATAAAAGCCATCCTTAATCTGGTGTACACTAAAGCTCCTGTTCAATGTCAGGGGTGGTCTGCCCGCAGCAAGGCAGATAGAGTCTGTAACTCGGTTCTTGGTTTTCTGAGGTCCGGGACGTTCAAGGGAGTGGGCTGATGAACGCAAAGTCCGGTGATTCCAAAAACACACTCTATTGCTCTTTCTGCGGTAAATCGCAGCACGAGGTGCGCAAGCTCATTGCCGGACCGACCGTGTTTATCTGCGATGAGTGTGTTGAACTCTGCATGGATATCATCCGTGAAGAGCATAAAACGACGCTGGTGAAGTCGCGCGAAGGCGTGCCGACTCCCAGGGAAATCTGCAATGTTCTGGATGATTATGTTATCGGGCAGTTTGAGGCCAAAAAGGTCCTCTCTGTTGCGGTGCATAACCATTACAAGCGGCTGACGCAGGCGACCAAAGGCAACGATGTTGAGCTTGCAAAGTCCAACATTCTGCTGGTTGGCCCTACCGGTTCGGGTAAGACGCTGCTTGCGCAGACACTGGCCCGCATTCTCGATGTGCCCTTCACAATGGCAGACGCCACCACACTGACCGAAGCCGGTTATGTGGGTGAGGATGTTGAAAACATTATCCTCAAACTGTTGCAGGCGTCTGATTACAATGTGGAGCGCGCGCAGCGTGGCATTGTCTACATTGATGAAATCGACAAGATTTCCCGCAAGTCTGACAACCCTTCCATCACGCGTGATGTGAGTGGTGAAGGCGTGCAGCAGGCTCTGCTGAAGCTGATGGAAGGCACTGTGGCTTCTGTGCCGCCGCAGGGTGGGCGCAAGCATCCGCAGCAGGAGTTCCTGCAGGTGGATACCACGAACATGCTGTTCATCTGCGGTGGGGCTTTTGCCGGGCTGGATAAAATCATCACCGCCCGTGGCAAAGGAACCGGTATCGGGTTCGGTGCCGATGTGCGGTCCCCTGATGAGCGCAAAACAGGTGCAATCCTCCACGATGTGGAGCCGGAAGATCTGATGAAATTCGGGTTGATCCCGGAATTTATTGGCCGCCTGCCTGTTCTGGCAACGCTGGGGGATCTGGATGAGGCTGCTCTGATCCGAATTCTGACCGAGCCGAAAAATGCTCTGGTCAAACAGTATCAGCGCCTGTTCCAGATGGAAGACGTCCAGCTTTCCTTCACGGATGATGCCATGAAGGCCATTGCTGACCGCGCGATCACCCGCAAGACGGGGGCTCGTGGTCTGCGGTCCATCATGGAAAGCATCCTGATGTCCACCATGTTTGATCTTCCCGGTCTCGATAACGTGGAAGAAGTCGTGGTGAACCGTGATGTGGCCGAGGAAAAGACAAGCCCGGTCTATGTTTACGGGAAACGGAAAGAGGCTCCGGCAGAACAGTCAGCCTAAAAACTGCAAAACAACAGCCAGCAGGGAAGAAAAAACCTGCTGGCCGGGTTTTCTGGTTAACCCATTGTAGAATGGGGCGTTCGTAACGACATGGTAGATGGTGGGTGCCTGTTGGCAGGCACTTGCGGGTTGGGTACGCCACATTATGGGTGCTCGGCTTGGATCGTCCTTGAAGGAGGTCATGGTTATGGCTGATAATGAAAAACCAGCAGTAAAACGTAAGCGTAAATCACCTGCAAAAACGCCGGCCAAAGCGCCAGCGGCGGTCGCTCAGACCGAAACCGCAGCCGTTGTGGCAGCGGAAGATGCAGTGTCAGACAAGAGTGCAGCACAGGGGAACGGTCGTATCGCCGTTTTGCCGCTGCGCGATATTGTTGTGTTCCCCCACATGATTGTTCCGCTGTTTGTCGGGCGGGAAAAGTCCGTCAAGGCACTGGAATCTGTGACGCGGGAAGACCGGCAGATTCTCCTGATCGCGCAGAAAGATGCCGCGCAGGACGACCCGAGCGTGGACGATGTGTATCGTTTTGGCACCGTGTCCACCATCCTGCAGTTGCTCAAGCTGCCGGACGGCACCGTGAAGGTGCTGGTGGAAGGTGTGCGTCGCGCACGGGTGAAAGCCCTGCATGATATTGACGGACATTTTGAAGCAGAAATCGAGGATGTTGCTGAAGAGCCTGCTGCCGGGGCAGAAGCCGAAGCGCTGGGCCGTTCCATCGTCTCTCAGTTTGAGCAGTATATTAAACTCAATAAGAAGATTGCTTCTGAAGTTCTGGTGTCCCTCAACCAGATCAGTGATCTCTCCAAACTGGTCGATACGGTTGCCAGCCACCTGAACCTTAAAATTTCCGAAAAGCAGGAAATTCTGGAGGCTCCGTCTGTCGCATTGCAGCTCGAAAAGGTTTTCGCACATATTGAGGCGGAAATTGGTGTGCTGCAGGTTGAGAAGAAAATTCGCAACCGCGTGAAGCGCCAGATGGAGAAAACCCAGCGCGAGTACTATTTGAATGAGCAGCTGAAAGCCATTCAGAAAGAGCTGGGTGAAGGCGAAGACGGTAAGGACGAAACCAGCGAGATTGAAGAGTCCATCGCCAAGACCAAGCTTTCCAAGGAAGCGCGGGAAAAGGCGATTGCTGAACTCAAGAAGCTGCGCGGCATGAGCGCGATGTCCGCCGAATCGACCGTGGTTCGGAACTATCTGGACTGGCTGCTCAGTATTCCGTGGAAGAAGCGCAGCAAGGTCAAAAATGATCTCGCTGCGGCTGAAGCCGTGCTGGATGCTGATCATTATGCTCTGGAAAAAGTTAAAGAGCGGATTTTGGAGTATCTGGCGGTTCAGAGCCGTTCCCAGAAGCTGAAGGGACCGATTCTCTGCCTTGTCGGGCCTCCGGGCGTGGGTAAGACCTCGCTGGCACGTTCCATTGCCAAGGCGACCGGCCGCAATTATGTGCGCATGTCTCTGGGCGGTGTGCGGGATGAAGCCGAAATCCGTGGGCATCGTCGGACCTATATTGGCTCCATGCCCGGCAAGATCATTCAGGGGATGAAGAAGGCGAAAGTTTCGAACCCGCTCTTCCTGCTGGATGAAATTGACAAACTGGGCGCTGACTGGCGTGGGGATCCGGCGTCTGCGCTGCTGGAAGTGCTGGACCCGGAACAGAACAGCACGTTTGCAGATCATTATCTGGAAGTGGATTATGACCTGTCGGACGTCATGTTCGTCACCACGGCAAACAGCCTCAACATGCCGCAGCCGCTGCTGGACCGTATGGAAATCATCCGTCTGTCTGGTTATACGGAAGACGAGAAGGTTGAGATTGCCCGGCGCCATCTGATCGCTAAGCAGGCCGAAGCGCATAGCCTGAAACCTGATGAGTGGTCCATCAGTGATGAAGCCTTGCGGGATCTGATTGGCTATTACACGCGTGAAGCCGGGGTGCGTAGCCTTGAGCGTGAAATTGCAAATCTGGCTCGTAAAGTGGTGAAAGAGATTGTGACAGGGAAGGCAAAAAAAGTTGCCATCACTGCAGATAATCTTGAAAAACTAGCTGGCGTGAAGCGCTACCGTTACGGTGAGACCGAAGCGGAAGACATGGTTGGCGTTGTTACGGGTCTTGCCTGGACAGAAGTCGGCGGGGAAATCCTGACGATTGAAAGCGTCATGGTGCCCGGCAAGGGTGCTGTTGTGGAAACCGGCAAGCTGGGCGAGGTCATGAAGGAAAGCGTGTCCGCAGCGTTTTCTTACGTGCGCAGCCGCTCCACCACATTCGGGATCCTGCCGACTCTGTTTGAAAAGCGGAGTTTCCATGTGCATGTGCCCGAAGGTGCGACTCCTAAAGATGGCCCTTCTGCCGGTGTTGCGATGGCAACGGCGCTAGTCAGCGTCATGACTGGAATTCCGGTGCGGCGTGATATTGCCATGACCGGTGAGATTACTTTGCGGGGCCGTGTGCTGCCGATTGGCGGTTTGAAAGAGAAACTGCTGGCGGCTCTGAGGGCTGGGATCAAGACCGTTTTCCTGCCGAAGGATAACGAAAAGGATCTCGCGGAAATTCCTGATTCCGTAAAGAACAATCTCGAAATCATCCCTGTTGCCCATGTGGATGAAGTTATCAGTCGCGCTCTGGTTCGTAAGCCTCAGGCTATTCACTGGGACGAGGTTTCAGAAGCCGTTCCGACCCCGGAAGGAGCTGGTGCGGCAGCTGTATTGCCGCATTAAGATAAAAATTTACTATGTGGCCGAAGTTTACTTCTGCTTGGTTGACGTGGCGGAAAACGGCTGCATAGTGCGATCGGGAAGCGGAGAGGCGGACGTTAAAGCCGCCCGCCGCTCCAGTCACGATAAACAAAGAAAGGCGTAAGATGGAGAAGCCGCTCAACAAGCAGGAACTCGTTGCGGCAGTAGCCGACGAGGCAGCACTGCCCAAGGCGAAGGCTGGAGAAGTGGTCGACGCCGTATTTGGTGCAATCGAGAAGGCTCTTTCTCGCAAGCAGGAAGTTCGTCTGGTTGGCTTTGGCACGTTTGTAACAGCCTCACGTAAAGCTGCTAAAGGGCGTAATCCGCGTACGGGTGAGGAAATTGATATTCCTGCCTCTACGTCCGTGCGCTTCAAGCCGGGTAAGGCTTTGAAGGATGCCGTAAGCTAAAAGTCTTCCAGACTGATAGTTTTTTGGTTTCCGGCCGGTAAAACTTCCATGGGAAGGGTTGCCGGCCGCTTCTGTTTGTGACACATACGCTGTCAGCGGGCGATTAGCTCAGAGGTAGAGCGTCTCGTTTACACCGAGAGGGCCGGCGGTTCGACCCCGTCATCGCCCACCATGATTTTTACTAAAAATCCATGGTATTCCGCGCAGAGCACTAAAAGTTGAGATGCTCTCGTTTTTATGAAATCCTCCCCAAATCATAGGTTTTCTGCCACCTTCGTGGCAGTTTTGTGAAATCCCTTGGCGTAATCACGGGAAAGTGCCCGTTATTACTGGTTGTTAGGCATGGTTGTCGTAAAGACTTGGGTCTAATCTCCCCTGCATGACGTTTGATCTTCATGATCTCTCTCATGCAAGGAATACAGATGCAGTCTGTTCTTGGTAACTACGCTCCCGTTTTGGTGTTTGGCGCAATTTCTGTTGTCATTGCGGCTGCAATGCTGGGTATGGCCCTGCTTTGCGGTCATCAAAAACCGTATCCGGAAAAAGTAACGGCCTATGAATGCGGATTTGAGGCGTTTGATGACACACGGCGTCGTTTTGATGTGCGGTTTTATCTTGTCGCTATCCTTTTCATTATTTTCGACCTTGAGGTCGCTTTCCTGTTCCCATGGGCTGTCAGCCTTTCACGCATAGGCCTGTTTGGCTTCTGCTCCATGCTGGGGTTTCTGAGCGTTCTGGGGATCGGCTTTCTGTATGAGTGGCGCAAAGGCGCGCTGGACTGGGATTGAGGGAGCCGCCGATGTCTGCTTATCCACCACAAGACGAAACCATTCTGTGGAATCGTGAAGCGCTTCCGCCCGGCCCTGAGCAGGATGCCGTTGTGCGCGGTATTACCGGCGCTATCGCTGAGAAGGGCTTCGTAGTTGCCAATCTGGACAAGCTGGTCAACTGGGGGCGCACAGGGAGCCTTTGGCCCATGTCGTTCGGGCTGGCTTGCTGCGCTGTGGAAATGATCCACGCCTATATGCCCCGCTATGATCTGGACCGGATGGGTATTATTCCGCGTGGGTCACCCAGGCAGTCAGATGTCATGATCGTGGCGGGAACGCTCACCAACAAGATGGCTCCTGTACTGCGTCGGCTGTATGAGCAGATGGCAGAACCCCGCTGGGTGATCTCCATGGGCTCTTGCGCCAATGGTGGCGGTTATTATCATTATTCCTATTCCGTAGTGCGCGGATGCGATCGGATTGTGCCGGTGGATGTGTATGTTCCCGGTTGCCCGCCCACGGCTGAAGCGCTGATTTACGGCATCATGCTCCTCCAGAAGAAAATTCGCCGCACAGGGACCATTCTTCGTGGTTGAGGCGCTAATATCCTCACCGCAGCAGGTTCGCTTGCAGGGACGTTTGGGAGCGATTGCATTCACATTTGCAACCTCATGGCCTGGTGTTTCGTCCGCAGCGCTTGAAAAAGGTGAGTTGGTACTTCGCGCTACACGAGACCAGTTGTTGCCGATCATGGTCTTTCTGCGGGATGATCCGCAATGCCGGTTTGAGCAACTGATGGATGTGTGTGGGGTAGACTATCCCAGTCGGGCCGAGCGGTTTGATGTTGTGTATAATCTGCTGTCCGTCACGCATAACCAACGTATCCGAGTGATCGTCACCACGAATGAGGCTGCTCCGGTTGCATCTGTCTCAGGGTTGTGGGCGTGTGCGTCCTGGTGGGAGCGTGAGTGCTTCGATTTGTTCGGGGTGCAGTTTTCCGGTCATCCTGACTTGCGGCGTATCCTGACTGATGATGGATTTGAGGGATATCCTCTTCGCAAGGACTTCCCGCTGACCGGGTATGAGGAAGTTCGTTACGACGTGCAACTGAGGCAGGTTGTGAAAGAACCTGTCTCTCTTACACAGGATTTCCGTGATTTTGATTTTGTCTCCCCATGGGAAGGTATGATGACCTTGCCCGGTGACGAAAAAGCGCATGAAGTCAGGCAACATATCAAGAGGTCACGCGGATGATGGACGCGGACAAAAAGACGCTGCTTAATGAAGCCGATAATATTCTGCGCACGGATATTCCGGAAACTTTGCTGCCCGCCAACCAGGTGGAAACTCTGGAACGCAAAACGCTGGAAATTGATTCGCATGCGTTGAATTTCGGGCCTCAGCATCCTTCTGCTCATGGCGTGTTGCGCCTTGTGCTGGAAATGGAAGGTGAACTGGTCGCGCGTACTGTGCCGCATATCGGGCTTTTGCATCGTGGCACCGAAAAGCTGATAGAATACAAAACGTACCAGAAGGCTCTGCCGTATTTTGATCGGCTGGATTACGTCTCTCCCATGTGTGAGGAGCAGGCATTTGCTCTGGCAACCGAAAAGCTGCTTGGGATCGAAGCTCCTGAGCGCGCGCGCTGGTTGCGGGTTATGTTTGCGGAAATCACCCGTATTCTAAACCATATTTTGAATATTACCGCTCTCGGTCTGGATTGCGGCGCAGTAACGCCTGCGTTGTGGGGTTATGAAGAGCGTGAAAAGCTTCTGGAGTTTTACGAAGCGGCGTCCGGAGCACGCTTCCATGCGAATTATTTCCGTCCCGGTGGCGTGGCGCGGGATATTCCGGCTGGGCTGGAAGATAAAATTGGCGCATGGGCAAAAGAGTTTCCTGCATGGATTGATGAACTGGAAGGCCTTTTGACGGCAAACCGGATCTGGAAGCAGCGCACGGTCGGCATTGGTGTTTTCTCAAGCGAACAGGCGCTTTCTTGGGGTTTTAGTGGCCCATGCCTGCGGGCGTCTGGTGTGCCGTGGGATCTGCGTCGCACGCAGCCTTATGACAACTACCATAAGGTGGAATTTAACGTGCCTGTGGCCCGGCACGGGGACTGCTATGATCGTTATCTGGTTCGGGTTGCGGAAATGCGTGAAAGTGTCACCATTATCGAGCAATGCCTGAGTCAGATCCGTCCCGGCGCAGTCAAGGTGCAGGACCCAAAATTCAGCCCGCCACCGCGTGCAGAGATGAAGCGGTCCATGGAAGCCCTAATTCATCACTTTAAATTATACAGCGAAGGGTATCATGTGCCGCCCGGTGCAACATATACAGCTGTGGAAAGCCCTAAAGGCGAGTTTGGGGTGTATCTGGTAGCCGATGGCAGTAACAGGCCTTATCGCTGTAAAATTCGTCCAACCGGTTTTGCGCATTTACAGGCTCTCGATGAGATGTCCCGTCGATCCATGTTGGCGGATATGGTGGCGGTTCTTGGCTCGCTCGATCTTGTCTTCGGGGAGATTGACCGATGAACACAGACCTAAAACCACAGATTCAGCCAGATAGTTTTTCGTTTGATGGTGCATCCGAGGCTGAGATTTTGACAGTACTCGCTAAATATCCAGTAGAGCGAAAGGCAAGTGCGGTCATGCCACTGCTGTATATTGCTCAAAGGCAAATGAGCAGATTGACCGGTAGCGCCTGGGTGCCTGTGGCTGCCATGGATGAGATCGCGCAGCGGCTGGAAATGCCTGCAATCCGAGTTTACGAAGTCTCGTCTTTTTATACTATGTTCAATACAAAGCCTGTAGGACGCTACCATTTACAGGTTTGTACCACAACGCCTTGCTGGCTACGTGGGTCGGACGATATTGTGGAAGCTTGTAAGCGGACGACCGGAATCGCGGCCCTTGGTGGCACCAGTGACGACGGACAATTTACATTAACGCAGGTAGAGTGCCTTGGTGCCTGCTCAAATGCGCCGATCCTACAGGTAGATGATGATTTTTATGAGGATATGGATGGTCCTCGTACCGTGGCGTTGATTGAAGCGTTGCGCAGAGGAGAGCGGCCCCCAGCAGGTCCGGCCATTAACCGCAGTGGCTCTGCTCCGGAAGGCGGCCGCAAGACGCTGATAGACACCGTCCATTCCATTTCAGAAAACAAGTAAGGAGATACGGGCATGTTGCATGACAAGGACCGAATCTTCACAAACCTCTACGGTCAGGATGACTGGCGGCTTGATGGTGCCCGCAAACGAGGTGATTGGCAGAAAACAGCAGATATTCTGGCAAAGGGACGGGACGGCATTATTGCGGAAATGAAGGCATCCGGTTTGAGGGGGCGCGGCGGAGCTGGGTTTCCAACTGGTCTGAAATGGTCTTTCATGCCTAAAAAGTCTGATGGCAGACCGCATTATCTCGTGATTAATGGTGATGAGTCTGAGCCGGGAACCTGCAAAGATCGTGAAGTTTTAAGGCATGAACCCCATAAGCTGATTGAAAGTGCGCTGATTGCCTCGTTCGCCATGGGGGCGCATGCTGCTTATATCTACGTGCGTGGTGAGTTTTTTAATGAAGCTGCGCATCTGCAGATTGCAGTTGATGAAGCCTATGCAGCAGGCCTGATTGGCAAAAATGCTTCAGGTTCTGGGTGGGATTTTGATTTTTTCATTCACCGTGGCGCAGGAGCGTATATCTGCGGGGAAGAGACAGCGTTACTGGAAAGTCTCGAAGGCAAGAAAGGCCAGCCACGGATGAAGCCCCCATTCCCTGCCGGGGCGGGGCTGTACGGTTGCCCGACTACTGTTAATAACGTGGAAAGCATTGCGGTAACGTCAACCATTTTGCGGCGTGGGGCTGCTTGGTTTGCCGGGTTGGGGCGGCCAAATAATGCCGGTAGCAAGCTAATGGCTATTTCTGGCCATGTGAACACGCCTTGTGTTTTTGAAGAAGAGCTTGGTGTGCCACTGAAAGACATCATCGAAAAACATGGCGGTGGCGTGAGGGGCGGTTGGGATAATCTTCTTGCTGTCATTCCGGGTGGGTGTTCGGTGCCAGTATTGCCAAAATCTGTTTGTGAGACTGTTCTTATGGATTATGACAGTTTGCGAGCAGAACGCTCTGGTCTGGGCACAGGCTGCATGATTGTCATGGATAAAACAACCGATATTATTGAAGCTATTGCGCGGTTTTCACGTTTTTTCAAACATGAAAGCTGCGGGCAGTGCACGCCTTGCCGTGAGGGCACGGGTTGGATGATGCGCATGATGGATCGCATGGTGCAGGGCCGAGCAGAACCGGATGAAATTGATCTTCTGGAACAGGTCACGCGTCAGGTGGAAGGTCATACCATTTGTGCGTTAGGGGATGCCGCCGCGTGGCCTATTCAGGGGCTTGTCCGCCATTTCCGGCCGGAAATGGAAGAACGCATCCGGCACTATAAAGCAACGCATGGTGGCGCAGGACTGGTGCAGGTGCCAGCCTCCGGCGTGCCAGTGGCTGCGGAGTAAACGCAATGGTGAGGGTGATTGTTGATGGCACACCAGTAGATGTGCCCGCCGGTTTTAGCGCACTGCAGGCCTGTGAGGCCGCTGGTAAAGAAATTCCGCGCTTTTGCTACCATGAACGGCTGTCCGTAGCGGGAAACTGCCGGATGTGCCTCGTGCAGGTGGTGCGTGCGCCCAAACCCGTTGCATCTTGTGGCTTTCCGGTTTCCGAAGGGATGGAAATCCTGACTGATACCGAGGTGGTGCGCCGTGCGCGTCGCGCAGTGATGGAATTCCTGCTGATTAATCACCCGCTGGATTGCCCGATCTGCGATCAGGGTGGTGAGTGTGATTTGCAGGATCAGGCTTACGGTTATGGCTCCGGGATGTCCCGCTACCACGAAGCAAAGCGGGCTGTAACGGATAAAGACCTTGGACCGTTGGTGAAAACTGTCATGACGCGGTGCATTCAATGCACCCGTTGTGTGCGCTTCACCACGGAAGTTGCTGGGACGCCCGAGCTGGGCATGGTGTCACGCGGGGAAAATGCTGAAATAACCACGTATGTGGAAAAGGCTCTGACCTCAGAACTTTCCGGTAATCTGATTGATATCTGCCCGGTCGGTGCGCTGACTGCCAAGCCGTCTGCCTTCCACGCCCGGTCCTGGGAATACAAGAAAACAGACAGCATTGATGTGATGGATGCTGTGGGCACCAATATCCAGATTCAGGCGCGTGGCGGTGAAGTCATGCGGATTGTACCACGCGTGAATGATGAAGTGAATGAAGAATGGCTGTCTGACAAAGGCCGTTTTTCAGTTGATGGACTCAAACGTAAACGGCTGGACCGCCCTTGGGTGCGTGTGCATGGCAAGCTGATGGAAGCGTCCTGGCAGGATGCCTTTGTTGCACTCGCGCGACGTATGGATGGTGTTTCCGGGTATCAGATTGGTGCGATTGCGGGGGATCTGTGTGATGCGGAGAGCCTTTGTGCTCTGAAAGATCTAATGACTGCTCTGGGATCCCCCAATCTCGACTGTCGGCAGGATAATGCCTGGTATGATCTGAGTGCGCGGGAAGGATATCTGTTTAACAGCAGCATTCCCGACATAGAGAACGCTGACGCTCTGCTGCTGGTGGGGACGCACCCCAGGCATGAGGCTCCGGTTTTGAATGCCCGGATCCGTAAACGTTTTCTGGAAGCAGGGCGTGGAGGTTTCCCGATTGCCATGATCGGCCATCCGACGACAGATCCGACCTATCATGCTGAGTTGTTGGGGGATGGACCGGATATTCTGGAAAAACTTCTTGATGGTACACATCCATTTGCAGAGCGGCTTCAGAATGCAAAGCGACCAATGATTATTGTTGGGCATGGCGCACTAACACGTCATGATGCGGCTTCTATTTATGAAGCTTGCAAAAAACTAGCTGCTCAGGCTGGTGCCGTTTCAGAAGGCTGGAATGGTCTGAATATTTTGCATACAGCTGCGTCTCGCGTCGGCGCTCTGGATCTTGGTTTCCTGCCCGGTGCCCGTGGTCGCTCCGCAACCGGCATGCTGCGTGGTGGGGTGGATATTCTCTGGCTTCTTGGAGCGGATGAGCTGCCGATTGATAAAATCGGTGCAGATACTTTCGTGGTTTATCAGGGGCATCATGGTGATGCCGCAGCAGCCCGGGCGGATATTATTCTGCCGGGGGCTGCCTATACTGAAAAACCCGGCACCTACGTGAATACGGAAGGCCGTGTTCAGCGGAGTTTCCGGGCCGTTTTCCCACCTGGTGAGGCACGGGAAGACTGGCGTATTCTCCGGGCTTTTTCAGAGGTGGTTGGCAAAAAATTACCCTATGACACGCTGGAAAGCCTGCGGGAGCGTATGGCAGAGGTAAACCCGGTTTTCCGGCTGATTGGAGGGCTGGCACGCCCCACAGCACAGATTGAAGGGCAGACCATAACTGAGGCAAGTGCGTCCGTTGTATCTGCCACGCAGGAGGAGGGGTTTGCCGCCAGCCCCTTCAGACCGGTGATGCAGGATTATTATCAAACCAACACCATCAGCCGGGCCAGCCCGACCATGGCGGACTGTTCTCGTGTTTACGGGCCAGCCCGTGCAGTAGCGGCGGAGTAAGGGGGAATGGCACAGTTTTTTTATCATACGCTGGCAGGCCAGATTATCCTGATGCTGCTGGAAACACTGGCTGTTCTGGTGCCATTGCTGATAGCTGTTGCGTATCTGACGCTAATGGAGCGCAAGGTGATGGCGGCCATGCAGCGTCGCCGCGGGCCGAATGTGAATGGCCCGTTTGGCCTGCTTCAGGCCTTTGCTGATGCTATCAAAATGATCATGAAGGAAACGGTTATTCCCGCCGGTGCAAACCGGGCGCTGTTTTTGTTCGCACCGTTTCTGACCTTTTCCCTCGCCATGCTGGCCTGGGCGGTTATTCCCACAGGGAACGGTCTGGCTGTAGCGGATATCAATGTCGGAATTTTATATCTGCTCGCCATTTCTTCCCTTGGGGTCTACGGAATTCTGATTGCCGGGTGGGCCTCAAACTCCAGATACGCTTTTCTGGGCGGATTGCGGTCTGCTGCGCAGATGGTCTCTTATGAAGTGTCCATCGGGCTGGTGATTGTTTCTGTCCTGCTGGCCGTGGGCAGCCTGAACCTGAACGACATTGTGCTTGCACAGCGCCATATCTGGTTCTGTGTGCCCATGTTCCCGATGTTTATCGTCTTCTTCATCTCGGCACTCGCGGAAACAAACCGGGCTCCGTTTGACTTGCCGGAAGGGGAAAGTGAACTCGTGGCCGGGTTCTTTGTGGAATATTCCTCACTGGCCTTTGGGCTCTTCTTTCTGGGCGAGTATGCGAACATGATCCTGATGTCAGGCATGATTAGCATTTTGTTCCTTGGCGGGTGGCTGCCGCCGCTGGGTCTGGTGCCGTTTACATGGGTACCCGGCCCATTGTGGCTGATTGCTAAAATCCTTTTCTGCCTTTTTGTTTTTATCTGGATCAGAGCAACATTTCCGCGCTTTCGGTATGACCAGCTGATGCGCCTGGGTTGGAAAGTCTTCCTCCCGCTCTCACTGGTCTGGATGATTGCAACGGCAGGGTTTCTGATGGCCACAGGCCTGCTGCCGCAGGTGGGAGGCGTAAACTAATGGGCGCTCTGACACGCACGTTCCGCTCTTTTCTGCTGATAGAGCTGGCCAGCGGCATGGCATCAACCTTCAAAATGATGTTCCAGCCGAAGGTGACGCTGAATTATCCTTATGAGAAAGGCCCGCTCTCGCCGCGTTTCCGTGGGGAGCACGCCCTGCGGCGCTACCCGAATGGGGAAGAGCGCTGCATTGCCTGCAAGCTTTGTGAAGCAGCCTGTCCGGCTGAGGCTATTACTATTGAGGCCGAGGCGCGGGACGACGGTTCCCGCCGCACCACGCGCTACGATATCGACATGACAAAATGCATCTATTGCGGGCTGTGCGAGGAAGCCTGCCCGGTGGACGCAATTGTCGAAGGGCCTAATTACGAATTTGCGACAGAAACGCGGGAAGAGTTGCTGTACGACAAGGATAAACTCCTTGCGAATGGAGACCGGTGGGAAGCCTTGCTGGCCCGTCGGCTGGAATACGATGCCCCGTATCGTTAACCCCGTGCAGCCCCCGCAGGGGCAGGAGGCCGACTGATGCTGGCACAGCTTGTTTTTTACGTCTTTGCCGCCGTGTTGCTGATGTCTGCCACTATGGTCATCAGCGTGCGCAACCCTGTGCATGCGGTGCTGTTTCTCATTCTGGCTTTCTTCAATGCAGCCGGACTGTTTTTAATTGCCGGAGCCGAGTTTCTGGCAATGCTGCTGGTCATTGTCTATGTCGGCGCGGTGGCGGTCCTGTTCCTGTTTGTTGTTATGATGCTGGATATTGATTTCACGCAGATGCGCGAAGGGTTGCAGCGTCACGCACCCATCGGGGCCTGTGTCGGGGTTATTCTGTTTGCTGAACTGGTTATGGCCATGAGCAACTGGAGCATGGCCCCGGCCAGCGCGCATGTGGCGGTGCAGGCAGCTCCCGGCCTGCCCAACACAGCAGCGCTCGGCACGTTGATTTATACGCAGTATGTGTTGCTGTTTCAGGCCTGCGGGCTTGTGCTGCTTGTCGCCATGATTGGTGCCATTGTGCTCACCCTGCGCCAGACGGGCAGCGGGCGGCGGCAGAATATTGAAAAACAGCATGCACGCACACGTGAAGATACGCTGGAGCTTGTGCAACTGCCACTTGGCAAAAACGTGTTGGAGCAGGGTGGTTTCCTGCGCCCACAAACCTCTTATTACGATGTTGCTGTTCCGGGCTCCTACGGGTCTGCTGAGCAGCACAAAGATGCAGAGAAAGAGGAGACTGACGCATGACACCGGCAATCGCTCCTATCGGGCTTATGCCTTATCTTGTGGTCAGTGCGGCTCTGCTGGTGCTTGGGGTGCTGGGTATTTTTCTTAACCGGAAAAATATCATCATCATCCTGATGTCCATGGAACTTATTCTGCTGGCTGCAAACCTTAACTTTGTAGCGTTTTCTTCCGCACATGCGGATCTGTCAGGGCAGGTGATGGTGCTGTTTGTGCTGACCATTGCCGCAGCGGAAGCTGCCATCGGGCTGGCGATTGTCACGGTGTATTTCCGTAACCGTGGGTCGATCCAGGTCGAAGACGTCACGATGATGAAGGGATGAGCACACTCATGCCGACCGATCTTCACCTGTTTACCGCAGCCATTTTCCTGCCTCTGGCCGGGGCGGTTGTGGCAGGCCTGGGCGGCCGCCTGATGGGCGATGCGCTGGCCAAAATCGTGACCCTGCTGTGCATGTGTGCTGCCACCCTGTGTGGGGTGGGGGCTCTGTATGGCGGCTGGATGTCCGGCTTTGGCCTGTCAGCCGTGCCGCTGGCGGACTGGATTAATGCGGGCGGCTTCCATGCCACATGGACGCTGCGGTTTGACACATTATCCGTGACCATGACGGCCATGGTGCTGTGTGTCTCTCTGCTGGTTCATTGCTACAGCCTTGGCTACATGAGCCATGAGAGCATGCCGACATATCGGTTTTTTGCGTATCTCTCACTGTTCACCTTTGCCATGCTTATGCTTGTGTCCTCCTCGGACCTCATTCAGCTGTTTTTCGGCTGGGAAGGGGTGGGCCTCGCCAGTTATCTGCTTATTGGCTACTGGTATGACCGCCCTGCTGCTACGGCAGCGGCCATCAAGGCGTTTGTGGTCAACCGCGTGGCGGATCTGTTTTTCCTCGTTGGGATCGGCCTAATTTACGTCCAGTTTCAGGCCGTGCGGTATGAGGACATTTTTGCAGCTGTGCCGCACATTGCCGGGGCACCGTATACGCTGTTCGGGCAGTCCTTCCCTATGGTGGAAGTCATCAGCTTTCTGCTGTTTGTCGGTGCTATGGGGAAATCGGCGCAGCTGTTCCTGCACACATGGTTGCCAGACGCTATGGAAGGCCCAACCCCTGTTTCCGCACTGATCCATGCGGCAACTATGGTGACAGCTGGTGTGTTCCTCATGGCCCGGATGTCACCCCTGCTGGAGGTCGCGCCTAATACTCGCCTGTTTGTGATTTTCATTGGCGCAACAACCTGTTTTTTTGCGGCAACGGTCGCGATGGTGCAGCCGGACATCAAGCGGAGCATCGCGTATTCCACCTGCTCGCAACTGGGTTACATGTTTGCTGCTGTGGGTGTGGGCGCCTATCAGGCATCCGTTTTTCATCTGACAACACACGCTTTTTTCAAAGCCCTGCTGTTCCTGGGGGCTGGGTCCGTTA
>NZ_CALLXM010000025.1 GCF_937875265.1 uncultured Acetobacter sp.
CCCAACTTGCAGGAACAGATTGAGCAGGCCCAGAAATCTCAGTCCGAAGCTGGCAAGACAGACCTCGTGTCTGAAGCTGTGACGGATCAGGGCGTGGCGTCTATTGTCTCCCGCTGGACGGGTGTACCGGTTGACCGCATGCTGGAAGGCGAACGCGCCAAACTGCTGCGGATGGAAGATGAACTGCGGAAATCCGTAGTGGGTCAGGAACCAGCCCTGAAAGCCGTCGCTAATGCTGTGCGCCGTGCTCGTGCTGGCCTGCAGGACCCCAATCGCCCGATTGGCTCCTTCCTGTTCCTCGGCCCGACGGGTGTTGGCAAAACCGAGCTGACCAAGGCTCTGGCCCGCTTCCTGTTTGATGATGAAAAAGCGCTGCTGCGTGTCGACATGAGTGAATTCATGGAGAAACACTCCGTTGCGCGCCTGATTGGTGCCCCTCCGGGTTATGTGGGGTATGAAGAAGGCGGTGTGCTGACGGAAGCTGTGCGGCGACGCCCTTATCAGGTCATCCTGTTTGATGAAGTTGAAAAAGCGCATGAAGATGTCTTCAATATTCTTCTTCAGGTTCTCGATGATGGCCGCCTGACGGATGGTCAGGGACGCACGGTCGATTTCCGCAACACGATTATTGTGCTGACCAGCAATCTGGGTTCGGATGTTCTGGCGCATCAGCCGGATGGTGAAACAACCGATATGGTGCAGGCGCAGGTGATGAAGGTGGTCCGTGATCACTTCCGCCCTGAATTCCTGAACCGGCTTGATGAAATCATTCTGTTCTCGCGCTTGCAGAGAGTGGATATGACCAAGATTGTCGATATCCAGATGAAGCGCCTGCAGAACCTGCTGGATGATCGCAAGATCACCATCAGCCTGGATGATCTGTCTCACGCATGGCTGGCAAATGAAGGCTATGACCCTGTGTATGGTGCTCGTCCGTTGAAACGGGTTATTCAGCGCAGCCTGCAAAACCCGCTGGCAGAATTGCTGCTCCAAGGTACCATTCATGATGGTGAGACTATCAAAATCTCAGCCAACGGTGATGGCTTGCTGATCAACGGTCATGAAGCTGCTGCGGCACTTGCCTGATCGCCCTTCTAAAAGGCACAACGGAAACGGGGAAGCGCAGGCTTTCCCGTTTTTTATTGCGCGCATGACAAAGGGAGTTTCCTCATGGCAGAACCCAACTGGCTGATCTGGGCCCGTGACATTCAGGCCATTTCCCAAACAGGCCTGACTTACGCCAAAGACCCTTTTGACAAAGAGCGCTATGAAATGCTGCGCGCCCTCGCCGCCCGGATGATGGCGGAAGGCAGCGGTCTTCCTGCGGAAAAAATTGAAACTATTTTTCAGGAACAGGCAGGCTACGCAACACCTAAACTGGAAGTGCGCGTTGGCGTGTTTGACAGCGATGGCCGTATTCTGATGGTGCGGGAAATACTGGACCATAACAAATGGACCGTGCCCGGTGGCTGGACGGATGTGAACCTGACTGCGGCAGATTGCGCAGCCAAGGAAGTCTGGGAAGAAACCGGCTATACCGTGCGCATTACCAAACTTGCCATGGCGCTGGACCGCTCTACACAGGGCCACCTACCCCCGGAAGCCTTTACCGTCACCAAACTGTTCTTTTTAGGTGAACTGACAGGCGGCAGCCCCACCACCAGCATTGAAACCAGCGAAGTGCGCTTTTTTGCTCATAACGAAATTCCGACAGACCTTTCAACCGGCCGTGTTCTGCCGCACCAGATTGGAAGACTCTTCGCGCATCACGCTACCCCGGCTTTACCGACTGAGTTTGACTGACACCTCTGTCGTCCATTTGGGCCTCGCGTAGAAAACTGCTCCGTCTGCGCGAGCACCCGCCTGCCTGCCCCTTAACCCGCGTTTATCTGTGTGCTGGTGCGATACGCCAGCTGCCCCAGCAAAGCGACAAGCATTTCAGCACAGCGCCCTGACGGATCTTTTTCCGGATCATAAATGGAAACTGTCATACCCAGACAGTATGGGTCAGAAACCAGAGGATTAAGCAGCGCCAGCATATCGGCAGGTGAAAGCCCAGGGGAGCCGGGGCAATCCACCGCAGGCATCACGGCCTGATCCAGCACATCAACATCAAAATGAATCCAGAACCCGGCATCCTGCTGTGTTTTTAAAAGTGTTTGGATACGCCCAGCCATGCCCGAAACACCAAGCCGTTGGCAGTCAAAAATATCACTCTGAGTAATGGCTGTGCTGGTAATGTCGGGCCATGCAAAATCAGCGTCGTGGCTTTCCCGCTCACCAATCTGAATAACATGCTCATCAGACACCAGTGGCCCTGCAACACCCGGCCACTGCGTCAGAAAACCTTCCCCGCGCCCCGTTACCAGAGCCAGGTCCATCCCGGCAACACCGCTCATAACCCGGCTGGAGTCATAATTTCCTGGGTGCCGAAAATCACTGTGTCCATCAAAATGAATGAGAGATAACGGACCACTCTGCCGAGCACCGGCAAGCGCTCCCAGCAGGACAGAGCAATCCCCACCGAGCACCAGCGCAAAGTTTCCCTGTCGAACACTTTGGGCCACATACCCAGCAAGAGTGAGGCTGAACTCCCGAATGGCGTAGCCATTTCTAATGAGCGTTCCCTCCGGTGGCTCCGGGCAATATTGCGGGCGAGGCAGCGTGATGACTGAAGCATTAGCACCAAGAACCTCACTGAGCCCCGCAGACATCAGCACATCCGGGGCACGCCATGTTCCCGGCTCATGCCCCGGATAAAGCGGGCTCAACCCGAGAT
>NZ_CALLXM010000026.1 GCF_937875265.1 uncultured Acetobacter sp.
CCATGGAAACCGCCTCCACCAAAGCCCCCGCCATGACCACCGCCGCCGCCTCCAAAACCACCGTGCATGCCTCCGCCACCACCGCCAAAGCCGCCGCCGCCTCCCCCACCGGGATGCGCCAGAGCCACGGGGGACAATGCACAGGCAAGCAGCAGACACGCTGCCAGTCGTCCATAATGAAGTGAGTTGCGTGTCATCCTCTGCCCCTTCCTGTGGCCAGATCGTCTGGCCTGTTCCGGCACGTGATCCTGTGCTGAACACATCTGTCTTTGATAGAGAAATGGGAAATCACGGAACGGATTTCCACAGAAAACCGCACGATGCTTCATACGTGTCAGCTCTGACATAAGACTCAGATTCCCCATCGTTTGAAAGGGAATTTGACATAACCATACGGCAATCTGATGGCTGAAGCAGGTAAACTTACCTGCGCTGCCTTGCGTAAAACGCAAAACACGCACCCTGAGGTGCGGACAAAATCCGTTGTCTGATGGACTAAAGTCCGGCAACAGATTTTATATTTTTTGGGAAAAGTCTGGTCGGAGTGAGAGGATTCGAACCTCCGGCCCCTGCGTCCCGAACACAGTGCTCTACCAGGCTGAGCTACACTCCGATGACCTTGAAGCGGGCTATACGCCTCTCAGGCCACCTTAGCAAGACCTGAAACACACAGAATTATCATTCTGTGCCCCCATCAAAGCTGTTCAACAGCCACCCTGTCCGATTTCTCTGCACTCAAAGAGCAGGCCAGAGCAGTTTCAATGTCTGGCACAGCCTGAATCATGGTGCGGGCTGTTGGGGCGGCAAAGCCCTGTTCTACAGCAGCATCGAGTGCGGCAAGCAGCGTATCAGCCCAGTTTGCAACATTGATCAGCATAATCGGCTTGCTGTGTCGGCCAAGTTGCTTCCACGTCAGAATTTCCATCATCTCATCAAACGTGCCAAAGCCGCCCGGCAGAATCCAGAAAGCATCCGCACGGGAAAACATGATCTGCTTCCGGGTATGCATGGAATCCGTCACTATCAGTTCTGCAACACCCTCATGCATCTTCTCCCGGCTTTCCAGAAAATCAGGAATAACACCGGTTACAGCACCCCCTGCAGACAAGGTTGCATCTGCCACAACGCCCATCAGCCCATGCGCCCCGCCGCCATACACCAGACGGATCCCGGCCTTTGCCAGTGTCTGGCCAACGTCCTGAGCGGCCTGTTTATAAAGCGGGTTCTTACCAAAGCGAGATCCACAGAAAACAGCTACGGCATCCACGGTAGAGGGCATGCGGTCCTTCTCCTTCTTTCAAATGTAGTCTGAGAGTATACCGTGTTTTCACGGCTTATGCAGGACGAAAAATCTACAAACTATTTTTCAAATATAAGAACGGGATCGCTTTTTAAAAGTGCCTGTTACGCTATTTCCCGCCTTTTCAGGACAACACACAACCCCACACCAATCAGGCTGGTCAGTGCAGCTGCGTAAAACACGGCACTGTAGCCCCAAAGTGGGATCATCAACCCCAGCAGAGGGCCGGAAATGCCGATAGCAATGTCCAGACAGACAGAAAAAGCACCAATCGCCGCTCCTTTACTTTCAGGCCCGGTATGCGCCACAGCGCCCACACCCAGCGCTGGAAACACCAGCGAGAACCCGGCGCCAGTTAAAGCCGCCCCGGCGTCTGCCCAGAACGCACTATGCCCCAGTGCCAGAACAAAAAGCCCCAGAGCTTCCACAAACAACGAGACAATAGCGACGCTGTTTCCACCATGTTTTGTAATCTGCCGGGTAAACGCAAAGCGGGTAAGCACGAACGTGAGACCAAACAACGCAAGGGCAAACGCAGCACCACTCCAGTTCTGGTCAGAAAAATACAGGGCCAGCAAAGCAGAAATGGCCCCAAACCCAACAGACCCGGCAGCAAGCGCCAGACCGTAGGGCAACACACGCCCCAGAACGATGAAAAATGAAGGCTGTTTGCCAGCTGTCAGCGCGGGCACTGGGGCCTGACGCAAGGCCAGCGGGATACCCAGCCCCATTAGCACAGCAGAAAGCAGCCCAACCCCCGCAAAACCACCCACCACGGGCAGAGACACACTATGGTAGATCAGGGTGGCTATGGGAGCACCCAACGCAATGCCGCCATAGGAACACACACCGTTCCAGGAAATAACCTGTGCGGTTCTGCTAACCCCTGCCCTGCGGATATTCCAGACAATAACGGCTGTTGCCACCCAGCTTTCCGCAACACCCAGCGCAATCCGGCCAGCCAGCACACAGACCAGAGAAAGACGCGGCCAGGACACCAGCAGGCTGGCAGCAACCAGAAACAGGCCTGACAAAACCCCGGTGCTCAGCCCCATAAGCACCACACGCTTGGGGCCGCCTGTATCAATCCGTTTGCCAGCCCCAATCCGTGACGCAAACGTAGCCAGATACTGCACCGAGACAGCAAACCCGGCCATAGCGGAACTGAAGCCAAGTTTTTCCCGCACAAACAGCGGCACCACAGCAATTTGCAGACCAATATCCGTGTAGCAAAATAATGTAAAAACCACGACGGCCAGAATAACAAACGTAACCGAGGACGTGCGGACAGCCCCTTCCGACATGAAACATTCCTCAAAAAATAATGCTATAAATTGCGTTCAAGACCCCATTTTCAGATGAAAGACCCGTTCCATGACGAAGCCTCTTCCTGACGCCGGTGGATATGTCACGCTTTCTTCCCGCATTGCCTATGAAAACCCATGGACCCGCATAAGGGAAGACATCATTCGCAGGCCTAA
>NZ_CALLXM010000027.1 GCF_937875265.1 uncultured Acetobacter sp.
CCATGATGCAGCCCATGGCAACAAGACTTGCTGTGCCAATCCCGAACTCTTCCGCCCCCAGCATGGCCGCAATCACCACATCACGCCCGGTTTTGATACCGCCATCCGTGCGCAGCTTTACGCGATGCCGCAGGCGGTTAAGCATCAGCACCTGATGAGTTTCTGCCAGCCCAAGTTCCCAGGGCAGGCCAGCATATTTAACAGATGTCAGCGGGCTGGCCCCGGTGCCACCGGAATGGCCGGAAATCAGAATGGCATCGGCCTTCGCCTTCGCCACACCGGCCGCAATGGTGCCAATACCTGAACGGGCCACCAGTTTTACGGTCACAGTTGCGTCGGGGTTGATCTGCTTCAGGTCATAAATCAGCTGAGCCAGATCTTCGATCGAGTAAATATCGTGATGCGGCGGCGGAGAAATAAGAGTCACACCCGGTGTGGCGTGACGCAGCTTTGCAATCAGTTCCGTAACCTTGAAGCCGGGCAACTGCCCGCCCTCACCCGGTTTAGCACCCTGCGCAACCTTGATTTCCAGCTCACGGCAATCATTCAGATACTGTGCAGTGACCCCAAAACGACCTGAGGCGACCTGCTTGATGGCAGAAGACGCATTATCACCATTCGGGCGCGGCTTGGCACGTTCCGGATCTTCCCCGCCCTCACCCGAATCAGATTTCGCACCAATTCGGTTCATGGCGATGGAGAGTGTTTCATGCGCTTCCGGGCTGAGCGCACCCAGAGAAATAGCTGGAGAGATCAGGCGCTTACGTAACTGCGTAATGCTTTCCACTTCTTCCACCGGAATAGGCGTGCGCCCTTCCCTGAAGTCCAGCAGATCCCGCAGCGCCACTGGCGGCTGTGCCCGCACAGCATCCGCATAACGCTTGTAAATGGTGAAGCTGTCACTCGCCACAGCTGTCTGAAGCATGTGGATCAGCGTGCCATCAAACGCATGCTGCTCACCTTTACGGCGCAGCTTGTAAAAACCGCCGACAGGCAAAGCCAGAGAAGACGAGGCCCATGCTTCCTGATGGAAGGTGAGCACATTCCGGGCAATACCGGGCAGACCAATACCGGAAATACGAGACGGCATACCGGGGAAGAATTCCGCCGTCAGCGCGCGGGACAACCCGACGGCCTCAAAGTTACAGCCACCACGATAAGACGCTACGATCGAAATGCCCATTTTGGACATGATCTTGAGCAGACCTTTATCCACCGCCTTACGGTAGCGCTCCATGCACTCGCGCAGAGTGTAAGACCCAAACAGGCCACGACGATGCCGGTCAGCAATACATTCCTGTGCCAGATACGGGTTAACCGTAGTAGCCCCAACTCCGATGGTCACGGCAATGGCATGCACATCAAGCGTTGTAGAGGCCCGCACGTTCAGAGACGTAAAGGTACGCAGAGAGTTGCGGACAAGATGCGTATGGACAGCCGCCGTTGCCAGAATCATCGGGATATACGCCCGTTCTGGTGACTGGTTCTCGTCTGTCAGGAACACATGGGTGCAGCCACCACGCACACTTTCTTCTGCCTCACGCCGAATACGGGCAATAGCTTCACGCAGGCCAGCCTCACCTTCCTTTGCGGGGAAAGAGCAGTCAATCAGGCAGCCGGATGTGCCGCAGAAAGACCGCAGAGCCTCATATTCACCCGACGTCAGAACCGGGCTGGGCAGTTGCAGCATTTCGCACTGCTCTGCGGATTGATCCAGAATGTTTCCCAGATTTCCCAGACGTGTTGCAAGGCTCATCACACGGGATTCACGCAGGGAATCAATCGGCGGATTGGTAACCTGACTAAACCCCTGCCGGAAATAATGCGACAGACCACGGAAACGCGGAGAGAGCACAGCCAGAGGCGTATCATCCCCCATGGAGCCAATAGCTTCCATGCCGCTTTCCACCATCGGGTGCAAAATGGCTTCCAGCTCTTCCAGCGTGGTGCCTACTGCCAGCTGACGCCGACGGAGTTCTTCACCCTGATAGAAAACCGGCTCTTTTACATCTGAGCGGACAATACAGCCAATTTTCTGAATACCGCCAACCCAGGAAGAAAAGTCCTGACGGGACGCCAGAAGGTCCAATAACTCCTCATTGCCGTACAGGCGAGCTTCCTGGAGGTCGACCCCGATGATATCCCCCGGCCCAAGCCGCCCGCGTTTAATAATATTGCTTTCAGGCACACGCACCATGCCGGTTTCAGAACCGACGATCAGCAGATCGTCATTTGTAACCGTATACCGCAGGGGGCGCAGCCCGGAGCGGTCCAGACCGGCAATAACCCAGCGACCATCCGTAGCACACAGAGCCGCAGGGCCATCCCATGGTTCCATGACAGCATTACAGTACGCAACCATATCTCGATGCGACTGCTTCATCAGAGAATTCCCGCCCACGCTGGCAGGTATCATCAGGGCTTTGGCAGAAGGCGCATCACGTCCGGAAAATGTGAGAAGTTCAAACACGTTATCCAGTGTTGCCGTATCGGACCCACCGGCCTGCACCAGCGGCTTGATGTCCTGCATCCACGGGTCCAGATCCGGGTGAGAAAGCCGTGTTTCATGGCTTTTCATCCAGTTGATGTTGCCGGAAATGGTGTTGATTTCACCATTATGCGCCAGACGACGGAACGGCTGCGCCAGCTTCCATGTAGGAAAGGTGTTGGTGGAGTAACGCTGATGATAAATAGCAAAGCGACTGACAAATCGCTCATCCAGCAGATCCGGATAGAACTCGGTCAGATGCTCAGCAAGAAACATGCCTTTATAGATGATGGACCGGCAGGACAGAGAGCAGATGTACAAATCCACCTGTGCTGCAATGGCCGCTTTTTCAATCCGCCGACGGATGACATACAAATCACGCTCAAATGCCTCTTCTGCCGTACCCGGCAGGTTACGGATCATAATCTGTTCAATTTCCGGGCGTGTTGCGTTGGCTTTTTCACCAATACAGGCCGTATCAATCGGCACCTGCCGCCACCCGTAAATGCCGTATCCAAACGCCAGAATTTCTGTCTCAATAATCTGGCGGCACTGTTCCTGTGCGACAAGGTCCGTCTTGGGCAGAAACACCTGCCCAACGGCAATAAGCGCACCTTTAACAGGCTGATCGCCCGTGCTGGTAATAGCATCGGCAAAGAAATTCTGCGGGATTTCCACATGGATCCCAGCGCCATCACCCGTTTTTCCATCGGCATCCACCGCGCCGCGGTGCCAGATAGCCTTCAGAGCGGCAATACCGGCTTCCACCACATCTCGACGCTGCTTACCATCCAGTGCCGCGACCAGACCAACGCCGCAGGAATCCCGTTCATCCGCCGGGTCATACAGGCCGTCCAGTGCGGAAACATTGCTGTCCCATGCTTCAAAAAAAGCCTCGGCACTTTCACCATGTGTGGTGTCAGGATGCTGCTGCATACCCATTATCCCTGCTCCGCCACGGCCTGCGCCGTTGCGTGTGTTTCAATCCATTGATGAATGCGTTCCGCCGCATCCCGACCGTCGCGAATAGCCCACACCACCAGACTGGCACCGCGCACAATATCCCCTGCGGCGAATACGCCCGGCAGGGTGGTCATAAAGCTGTCATGCCCAACCTTGAGCGTGCCCCAGCGGGAAACGGCGAGGTCGGGCTGGCCCCACAACTGGGGGAGTGGCTCAGGGTCAAACCCCAGAGCCTTAATCACCAGATCAGCTTCCAGCGTGAAGGAACTGCCTTCCTGCGGCTCTACGGACTGGCGGCCCGTTGCATCCGGCAGGCCCAGCTTCATGCGGGTTGCGCGCACGGCTGTGACATGCGCATCGCCCAGAAATGCTTCCGGGGCAGACAGCCAGACAAACTCGACGCCTTCTTCTTCCGCGTTTTTCACTTCACGCACAGACCCCGGCATGTTTGCCTTGTCGCGCCGGTAAAGACATTTGACGGATTTAGCCCCCTGACGAATGGCCGTGCGCACACAATCCATCGCGGTATCGCCTCCGCCCAGCACCACGACGTTTTTGCCTTTGGCATCCAGCGCCTGTGCATCATCAGGCAGTGCATCGCCCAGAGAACGACGGTTGGAAGCGGTCAGGTAATCCAGCGCGCGCTCAATACCCGCAAGCCCTGCGCCCGGACCACCAATCTCACGGGATTTGTAAACCCCGGTAGCAATCAGAACCGCCTGATGGCGGCTGCGCAGATCGGTAAAGGACAGGTCACCCTCAGCAGAGCCAACGCCCTGCCCCAGATGAAAGACCACATTGCTTTCTTCCAGCAGCGCGTGGCGACGCGCGACAATCTCTTTTTCCAGCTTGAAACCGGGGATGCCGTAAACCAGCAGACCACCTACGCGGTCATACCGGTCATACACATGCACCTGATATCCGGCAGCACGCAGACGCTCCGCTGCGGCCAGTCCGGCAGGGCCTGCCCCGACAATCCCGACAGATTCAGGGCGTTCCTGCACAGGTCGAGTTGGTTTGACCCAATTATTCTCAAACGCCGTGTCGGTAATATACCGCTCGACCGCGCCGATAGTAACACTCTCAAACCCCGGCTCGATCACGCAGTTGCCTTCACACAGACGATCCTGCGGGCAGATACGGCCACAAATTTCCGGGAACGTGTTGGTGGCTGAAGAGACCTCATAGGCCTCTTCCAGCCGCCCTTCTGCGGTAAGCATCAGCCAGTCCGGGATATTATTCCCCAGCGGACAATGCACAGAACAGAACGGCACTCCGCACTGCGAACAACGGCTCGACTGCTCTCCCGCAATAGCTGGGGAAAAATCTTCATAAATCTCCGCAAAATCGGCCCGCCGCACCTGAACTGCACGCTTATCAGGCTGCTTTTGAGCGACGGAGACAAATTTCAGCATTGGTGTGGTCATAAGGCGCCCCCAGAAGACGGGGCGCGCCAGACGGACCTCACCCCAAACAGACAAAGCTGGAGTAGCGCCTTATACCTCACCGTGAAAAGACAGTATTACTGCCCTTTCTTTAATTTTTTCTTTTCCAAGAAAAGGGATGGATGTGAAAAGATTTTATATTGGCATCATATCGGTCCATTTTACCCGTAACATATTATTTTCCAACACGAATTCCTGAACGTCCACCGCCTACCCGATAACGAGCCAGATAAAATGGTACGACACTTTCAATGCTTTGCGGCGCGATCCCAAGCTCAGCAAAACCTGATTGCCCGGCCGGGACGACGTTGTCCTGAGAGAGCATCAGTAACTGATCGCGCGTCAGGATATGTCCCGGCAACCGCTCGAAAATTGAGGCCTGAAGCCGCGCCAGAACAGGGGGAACCACACACAACATGCGAGAACGCTGTGTGGTGCGTAAAACCCACTGGTAAATCTGCTTCATAGTCAGAATATCCGGGCCGCCAAGCTCCCACTCTTTGCCTGCCAGAGACGCATCTTCCGCCAGACGCGCTACAACCTGCGCAACGTCCCCCACATAAACAGGCTGAAGGCGAGCGTTCGCACCATAGACGGGCAGTACCGGCAGATACCGCGCCAACATGGCAAACATATTGAAGAAATGGTCTTCCGGCCCAAAAATCACAGAAGGTCGAACAATGGACGCCTGCGGCATGACGGCCCGCACGGCATCCTCACCCGCTGCACGACTCCGCCCGTATGCTGATGGCGCCGAATGAGATGCGCCCAGCGCGGACATTTGCACAAACGCAGGCACTCCAGCCTGCGCGGAGAGATGCGCCACCCGGCCAGCGCCCTGAACATTCACAGCCTCAAGTCCCTGCGCTGATGTATTTCCCAGCACAGCGGCAAGATTGATGACAACCGAGGCCCCCTTAACCACACAGGCTACAGAAGCATCATCCAGCACTGAGGCGTAGAACGGCGCAATTTGCCCGACATTTCCCAGAACCCGGAGGGCCGCCGCCTTATCCGGCCTGCGGCAGGCAATACGCACGGTGTAACCTGCCTCTGCCAGATTCTGAACAACATACCGACCTACAAAACCGCCACCACCAAATACTGTCGCAATCTTCTGTTCACTCATGGTCTTCTCCCGCTCACGCCAGCTTTGGCCGTTTTGCTCTGGTAGCCCGCAAAAGCAGCTGATCCTTGATCGACCGCGCCACAATCTGCCTGCCGGAGCCTGTGTTTATAATCGTGACACACACTCTACCCTCTTTTCCCGAACGCGAGGTCAGCACAAATGGTTCAGCTTCCGCCCGGGCCAACCAGATTTGCATGGCGCGCACAGGACACAAACAGCCTGAAACGGCGGTTTTCTCTGTATTTTTCTGACAGGTGCGAAAACCAGATAACGAAATGAAACAAAACTATAGAAAAATGCATTTTTCCCGTTGACGGGGGTCAGGGGCCAAGCTAAATACCCCTTCACCAGCCGGGGCGACTTGGTTGTAATCTGAGCCCAGATGGCGGAATTGGTAGACGCGCAGGTTTCAGGTATCTGTGGCCGCAAGGTCGTGGAAGTTCGAGTCTTCTTCTGGGCACCAAAAAAAACCGCAGTTTACTGCGGTTTTTTTGTATCTACTGCTCTTCATCTCGTCACACTGTTGTCATGACGAAGAATGAGCACAGACCTTTCCCCCAAAATCTCTTTTCCAGCATTGAATACTGAAGCCCCATCTTGCTTTTGAAGCTGCATGATTCTTTGCAGTTAGAGCCTCCACACCATTCCAGGCGGCACGTCCCAGCCTCCCCATGACTACCATAAGTCTTTTACGAGGCTCTTGTTTCGAGCATCGTCATGATACCTCTCACAGCCATTTCCTCTTAAACAAAGCCATCCTTTCCAAACTCCATCCAAAGCCGTGGGAGTCTGCCCATCAATTGGAATCCAGCGCATTTTGCACTTATCCCCAGAATCTGAGGATGCCTACGGGGGTAAGCCTGTGGATAACGGGTACATCTTGCCGGGATTATGACAGCATCCTGCTCGGCCTGCTTACTTCATTGTTAACAGAGCACACTACGTTTCAATTTATTCAGCCCTGATGCGACACCATTTTGACGAGCCAACACTATGAAGCACTAGGAATCAAAAAAAGAGGCCCGGCCCTCCTGCTTGAGCAGAAAGAACCGGGCCAAATTTTTAAAAACTAATAATTTCAGAGGATATTATGGCTTCCGCATCAGCCTGAACAGCATGATCAGGAAGCCTGCTAAGGCAGCACTGACAGCAACAATAATGCGTGCAACTGGCTTCTGGCGGTTTTTGAAATCTTTAGAGAGTTTTTCCATGAAAGTCTTCTCCTTCTTTCAGACCGAAACGTTCTGCATGACGCTCTGTTCCCACCCCAGATAAGGGAACAAAAATAGTGTCATGCTTTTTCGCGGACCAGATGATCACACGCGGCAATCAATGGCCAGCATGCACCATAAGGCCCCTGCCATGTTGCACTCGGTCCGGTATATGTCAGACGCACAACCCGGTCTTGGCGCATTTGCGCGACAACATGGCAAGTTCCATGCCCACCCAGATCCAGCTCTGTCGAAAAGGGTGCTTTCAGCGTAAACGGTCCCTCCACGGGCTGATCCTGACGCCACTCCAGCACTTCACCTTCCGGTAAAACCATCTGTGCATCCGGCACACCCGCACAGGCAATCAGATCTGACTTACCGAGCCCCTGTAAATCTTTTTGGGCTTGTAAAGGCTGCTGAATGCATGCGGCCAAAGATAGAACAGAAAGATATAAAAATAATCTGAAGATTTTTTGGATAATGCACACATCACTCCTCCGGCCACTGGCGCGACCTGCGCGCCAGCGCAAACAGAATGACCAGAACAATCTGCACACCCATACCCAGCAGAACATAACCGCCTGCGGCAAAAAGGCTCATCGTGCTTCTCCTGCTCTATCAACGCAGACAACACGAAGCAGTTAGCAAAAACTGCTTCAATGCCGCCTGCATGTTCTATAAAAAA
>NZ_CALLXM010000028.1 GCF_937875265.1 uncultured Acetobacter sp.
GGCATACGGCACTGGCTGATGAAAATAACTGACGAGTCCGCAGGACTTTTCGCGGAAGCCCCTGTGGTGCTACGTCTGCGGCGCGCCATGGTCGCGGACCTGCTGGAACCCGACCCGGACCATAGCGCAGAATTTTCCGCTCCGTGTTATCTGCTGAGCGGAAGCAGACAGGAACAGGATACGTAAGCCACCATGACAGGAAACACGCAAAGCGACACGCTTCTGGCTGAAGTCACGCGCGGAGGCCGGGTAGAATCCCGCCATTACGGCGCGGCTGTTGTGATGGATGCGTCTGGAAAAACCGTGTTTGCTACGGGTGATGTCACGACCCCCATTTACCCGCGCTCCACCGTGAAGGCCTTGCTGGCCCTCCCGCTGCTGACCGAAGGGGCTGCGGACAAATACGCCCTGCCGCAGGATGCGCTGGCGCTGGCCTGTGCATCGCACCAGGGGGAACCCGAGCATATAGCCGTAGCGGCGGACATGCTGGCCCGCACCGGGCGGGATTATGCAGCACTGGAATGCGGCACGCACTGGCCGCTGGATGGCCGCGCCACCCGCGCACTGGCAGCAGCCGGAGAACAGGCTTGTGCACTGCATAACTGCTGTTCCGGCAAGCATGCAGGCTTTGTCTGCCTCTCCTGCGCCACGGGGCAGGACCCGGCCAATTACATCCGCCCGGAACACCCCATTATGCAAACTATGGCCCGCACACTGGCCGATGTAACGGGCGTGCCACATACCGAGGCCAACCGGGGCACAGATGGGTGCGCCATTCCCACATGGGCCATCCCACTTTCCGCACTTGCGCTGGGGTATGCCCGCTTTGCCACCGGCACGGGGCTGAGTGCTGACCGCGCTCTTGCTGCCACACGCCTGCGCGCAGCCATGACCGCAGCGCCTTTCATGATTGCCGGAACAGACCAGTTTGATACGCTGGTCATGCAGGATCTGGCCCCGCGCGTGCTGACCAAAATGGGCGCGGAAGGTGTGATGATTGCCGTCCTGCCTGAAAAAGGTCTGGGCATTGCCATCAAATGTCGGGATGGCGGGGTGCGGGCCGCAGAAACAGCTGCTGCGGCCCTGATTGCCCGCTTTGGCGGAGAAGACGCCCCCGTGCTGAACCACTTCATGCGTCGCCCGATTAAAAACTGGAACGGGCTGGTGGTCGGGGAGCTACGCGCAGCCCGTGAACTGGCCGGGGACAGACTCCCCGCTGCTTAATGCCGCGCCTGCCCGAATGATGAAACATCGGGGAGGGCAATGCCCACCCGATGTGCAGGATTCCCTGCAAACAGGGCTGTGCCGGTGTGTGAGAGCATCAGAGACGTATCCAGCCAGATGTCACCCCCCATTGCGCGCCAGCGTTTGCAGAAGGTGAAATCCTCGCTCATATACGCGCCGGTTTCATCATCAATAGAACAGTCAAACAGCGCGTGCGGAGAACCTGCCCCATCTTCCGGATGGTCCGGCTGGCGGCCCAGCACTTCATCCAGAGACTGAGTGGGCACCTCAATCCGGTTATAGCGGGTTTCCGGGTAGAAGGTTGTCATGCGGCGGATGGCATCGCGTGTGAGGAGCATGAACCCGGCCCCGGCAAAAGCCGCTTTAACCAGCGGGCGGCCGGTGGGCGATGTTTCATGCAGCATTTCCGTCTCCCCCGTATACCGCAGGGAAGCTGTGGCCGGTGTTTCCCCCCGCACAATCTGCGCGGTTGTCAGGCCATCCCAGTATCGTTCCTTGAGCGGATAGAGGCCCGCCACCACGTCCTTGCCTGCTGCAATCAGACGGGCCGGGGCGTCCGGATCAAACCCGATATCATTATCCACAAACAGAATATGTGTCGCGTCACTAAAATTCATAAACTGGTCCAGCAGTGTATTCCGCCCTCGGCAGATCAGAGCGTCATTCCCCATCATGCAAAGAGAAAAAGACAGTCCATGATCCTGCGCTGTGGAAAGGCACCCCAGAACAGATTGCATATATACTTGAGTAACGAGACCACCAAAACAGGGCGTTGCGATAAAAATTTTTGCTGTCATCTCTGAACCTATTGTTTGGTGGTCGAATTTACCTCAATGACATGAATATTAGATTAACTATAGTTTACGTCAACACATCAGCCGCACAAGCTTACTCTCCCAAAATCAGAGATAGAGCATGAAAAGTGAAGAATCGTTCAGGAAACTCCTGAAAAGACTAATATGGCAGACTTAAGACAGCACCCTATAACTGTATTGAAGAGTTCAAATTCAAAACTACCCGCACAAAGCAACTATAAAAAAATCGTTAATTATGCAGGCATATCAAGATATAATGGGAACGAAACAGAAACACTCTGTGAAAAAAGCATTTATATGAATAGAAAAATAATAATTTTTCCAAAGGATATGACCTGAGCAGATCACGTCATCTGGATAAATTTCTATCTTTTTCAAGGAAAATGGCCATCGGCAACAGAGGTTTTCCTCCTGCCGGAAACCAAACCAGCCCGGCTTGCACCGTATAAAACAACGCGAACCGGGCTGGCACAGCAGATACGGTATACCCCCTGCGCACAGAGGCCATACCGGAAAAGCTTATTTCTTGCTGCGGGTTGTCTTGGATGCCTTGCGGCCACGCGTTGACGCAGGCTTGGATGAAGAGGCTTCCACTGCCTCAGCAGCCAGACGATCATAGCGCTTCTGGCGGCGCGTATCCTGCACAATGCGCAGTTTTTCAACAGCGGACAGGCGGACTTTCTTTTCTACCGGAGCCGCCTTAACGCGCGGTGTGCTGGCTTTAACCGGGGCCGGAGCCTTACGGGCTGCGGTTGTTTTGGCAGCAGCCTGCTTAGGAGCAGCAGCCTTGCGCGTCGCTTTTACCGGCTTTGCAACAACAACGGCGGCAGCGGCAGCCGGACGACGGCCACGGCGTGCGGGAGCCGGTGCTTCTGCCACGGTTTCCACAACCTTACGGCGTGTGGTGCGCGTTGCCGGTTTGGCTTCTGCCACAGCCTTGCGCGTGGTGCGGGTGGCGGGCTTTGCAGCCGCTTTGGCCGGAGCCTTGACTGCGGCTGCTCTTTTCTTCGGTTCAGCCTCAGCTTTTGCAGCTTTAGGGGCACGAGCCGGTTTGACAGCTTCCGTCACCTTGGCAGCAGCAACCTTACGCGGTTTACGAACCGGAGCAGCAGGTGCAATTTCTTCTTCCACAACCGCGTTTTTTGCAGGTGCTTTACGCGCACGACGCGTAGCAACCGGAGCTATGCGGGCTGCCATTACTGGTGTCCGAGCCGTCACACGACGCTTTCTGGTCTCGCTCATTCAAAACTCCACTTTCAAACCAGATTGTAAAACTTTCAGAATTACAAACAGGATTATAAAAATATTCTTTATCATTTTTTCAGGGCAGGCTCCTGAAAGGCGCCCTGATGACCTGAAACTTCTGCCATTCATAACAAAAACAGCAGAAAATGCAAAAAATACTTTAGAACAGGAAAGAATAACCAGCGTTTTACGGATGCACCTTTTCCGTCTCCTACCCCGCATCCTCATCATTCAGCAGTCAGGGAGTGGTGATATGGTGAACTCTCCGGTATTATCAGCGCATATCCCCAATCCTGACAGGAACAGGTTTCATGAAGATTAACGGCACGCCCTATCGCAGCGTCTGGGTGAATGAAAAAGATGGCTGGTCCATTCATATTTTTGACCAGACCCGCCTCCCGTTTTCACTCGACATCCTGCGCCTGACCACACAGCAGGACGTGGCCCATGCCATCAGCACCATGCAGGTGCGCGGCGCACCGCTGATCGGGGCTGTGGCAGCTTATGGTCTGGCACTGGCCCTGCGTCAGGATGCCAGTGATGCCGCGATGGAGCAGAACGCCGCCATGCTGGCCGCCACACGGCCTACAGCCGTAAATCTGCGCTGGGCTATTGAGCGTATGCTGAACAGCCTTCGGCCCGTTGCCCCGCAGGACCGCGTTGCTGCAGCCTATGCAGAAGCCGGGCGTATTTGCGATGAAGACGCTGCCCAGAACGAGGCCATTGGCCGCCACGGGCTGGAGATTATTCGTGAGCTTGCCAAAAATCGCCCGGCTGGCGCACGCATTAACCTGCTGACGCATTGCAACGCAGGCTGGATTGCCACCGTGGACTGGGGCACCGCACTGGCTCCTATTTATATGGCGCATGATGAAGGGCTGAATGTGCATGTGTGGGTTGATGAAACCCGCCCACGGAATCAGGGGGCTGCACTGACCGCATGGGAACTGGGCAGCCACGGCGTGCCGCATACTGTTATTGTGGATAATGCCGGTGGCCACATGATGCAGCATGGTCTGGTTGATCTGGTTATTGTGGGCACAGACCGCGTGACCCGCACCGGGGATGTTGCCAACAAGATCGGCACGTATCTGAAAGCGCTTGCTGCACAGGATAATGCTGTGCCGTTCTGGGTTGCCCTGCCCTCCACCACCATTGACTGGACTGTGGCCAATGGTGTGACGGAAATTCCCATTGAGGAACGTGCAGCGTCCGAGATTACGCATGTGACAGGCCGGGGGGAGGATGGCGCGCAGACCCGCGTCCAGATCACACCCGATGGCAGCCCCGCCGCCAACCCGGCTTTTGATGTCACCCCTGCCCGCCTTGTAACGGGCCTGATTACTGAGCGCGGATGCTGCCCCGCGACAGAAGCCGGTCTGCACTCCCTGTTTCCTGAACAGTAAAACGGCACGCGCGTTTGTTGTCGCACCGGGTAGAGACAACCCCGGTGCGGCATTTTTCTGCGCATACGCCTATGCGCACAGCCTTTCTTGACGGCTTCCGGCCTGCGCCTGATAAGCGATATGCAACGCAATACAGTCCTGCGCCATGAAGCCATTCTGAAAGGGCAAGACCTTGTCTGAGACGATAGAAACCCCCACAACCCATTTTCTGGCGGCCCACGGTATTGCCTACACCATGCATGATTATGAGTATGTGTCAGACCCCGGCAAAATTGGTCTTCACGCAGCAGCAGGCATCGGGATTGATAACGACAAGGTCTTCAAGACCCTGATGGTCGAAATTGATAAAAAGCAGGTGGTATGTGCGGTTATTCCCGTCCACCAGAAAATGAACCTGAAGAAGGTGGCAGCCCTGTTTGGAGGCAAGAACGCCAGGATGCTGAGTGCAGAGAAAGCCGAAGCCCTGACGGGGTTTCAGGTTGGCGGCATCAGCCCCTTTGGTGCACGCACACAGGTGCCGGTGGTGTTTGAAAATGCCGCTCTGAAGCCAGATGTCCTGTACATCAACGGGGGTGGCCGCGGGCTGGTGGTGGGTCTTGCCCCGGCAGACGCCATCCGATGCGTGCAGGGCCAGACGGCCGATCTGACGGTTGAACCCGCAGCCTGATCCCTCCGCCTCGTGACTGATAAGAAAACAGGTGAGCGCGTGAAAAAAGCGTCTCCCTCTTTTCCCCCGTCGCGGGGCAGCTTATGCAGGAAGCTGTGAGCTCTTGACGGCAAGGGCTCCTGACGCTCCGGGCACCCCGGAGGGATTTGTCTGGATGGAGACGAGATGTCACGCAAGCTCTCTGCTGCCCTGCTGGCGCCGCTATGTCTGGCCGCCTGCGCCGCCCCTTCGCAGGTTCCGGGGGCACGCCCCACCCCAACCACAACAGCTGGTGGAAGCGCTGGGAGCTACGGCAACAGCTATTCCGGCCATGTGCCCGATTTTGCCACCCGTAATTATGAGCCGTTCAACCGGCAGGACGTAGTGGCCATTGCCATGCGCGAATGGCGCCTTTTTGGCAGCCCGGTGAATGATGATGACCCGGAAGCGCGCCCCGAACCCCAGATTGCCTCTGTCAAACCTGAACGCGCCCCCGGCCTGTGGCAGCGCGTAGGGGAATACTGGTGGATTGGCATGGACCCGGACGTGACGGAGTCCACCTTTACCGGCAAGCATGACGCCAGCGGCCAGCTGACCAATTTTGTGCATGATGGAGATTACGCGTGGTCCGCCGCGTTCATCTCTTATGTCATGCGCGTTGCCGGGGCGAATAGTCGCTTCCCGTATTCTCCTAACCACTCCACTTATATTAATGCCGCAGCTTCAGGGCAGTCGCCTATTCTGCGCTCTCAGGACCCGGCAGCGTATGCGCCAAAAGCGGGGGATCTGATTTGCGTGGGCCGAGGCCGCGCCAAGCAGAGCGTGCATTATTCCAGCCTGCCGACGTCCTACGGCTTTCCGGCCCATTGCGGTTATGTGGTCGCAACCGGGCAGAACGGGCAGCCCTTTGGCCGCCAGATAAGCATTATTGGTGGCAATATTGATGATGCCGTGGCCCTGACCCATGTACCAACGGACGCCACAGGCCACATCTCCGCCCCCAGCGGACAGAGCTATGACCCACGCTATCCGTGGTGCACGGTTCTGGAAGTGCTCTATGATGCGGAAACTGAACCAGACGCAGGGCTGTAAAACCCCACCCCTGCCAGATTCTGGCAGGGGAGACACATTGAGGGTGATCTTGTTATCCTGCTCTGAATACGACAGACTTCGCCGCATCTGATGCGCGCGCATGCGGGCCTGTTGAATATAGTGAGAAGGTGCAACCTGATGACTGAAAGCGCAAATCCCTCTGTCCGCCCCGGCTGGCACACACTGTCTGCTGATATGCCCGGTGCTGTGGGGGGCACGCCGCTTATTCGCCTGAACAAGGCGTCTGAAGCGACGGGCTGCGAGATTTACGGGAAAGCCGAGTTCATGAACCCCGGTGGTTCTGTGAAGGATCGCGCCGCCCTTGCCATTATTGAAGATGCCGAACGCCGTGGCGTGCTGAAACCCGGCGGCACACTGGTGGAAGGCACGGCGGGCAATACCGGTATCGGGCTGACGCTGGTGGCCAATGCGCGCGGCTATAAGTGCATTATTGTCATGCCGGAGACGCAGAGTCAGGAAAAGATCGGCTTCCTGCGCATGATTGGTGCAGACCTGCGGCTGGTGCCTGCCAAACCGTATCGGGATGAAGGCAATTACGTGCATGTTTCCCGCAGGCTTGCGGAAGAAGGCGGGTATGTGTGGGCCAACCAGTTTGACAACCTTGCCAACCGGGAAGGCCACCGTGCGACCACCGCCCCGGAAATCTGGGAGCAGATGGGCGGCAAGATTGATGCCTTCACCTGCGCCTGCGGCACCGGCGGCACTCTGGCAGGCACGGCTATGGGCCTGCATGATGCGGCCAGCAAAGCGGGCGTGAAAACACCGCATATTGTTCTGGCTGACCCGGAAGGCTCTGGCCTGTACGGCTGGGTGACGGAAAATGATCTGTCCATTTCCGGCTCCTCCATTACCGAGGGCATTGGCCAGTCCCGCGTGACAGCCAATCTGGATGGCGCGCCGATTGATGATGCCGAGCGCATTCCGGACCCGGAAGCCTTGGACATTATCTACAGCTTACTGATTGATGAAGGCCTGTCCGTAGGTGGCTCATCCGGTATTAACGTGGCCTCGGCCATCCGCACGGCCCGCAAGCTTGGGCCGGGGCACCGGATTGTAACCATCCTGTGCGATGGCGGCGCGCGGTATGAATCCAAGCTGTTCAACCCCGAGTTCCTGCGCAGCAAGAACCTGCCGGTTGCGCCCTGGCTGGATAAATAACTGGATAAACGGGAGGTCGCACCATGCCGGTCCGTTTTCCCCGGCTTCCCTCGCGCAACTTCCGCCGATGGAGTGCGCTGGCCGGTATGGCTGTTGTTCTGAGCGGGTGCGGCACCGGACTTGTCGCGCCCGGCACTGAAAGCATTGTCGGGACTTCCCCTGCCCACGGCCCGGCCTCAGCAGCACAACCGTCGGGCGCCCCGCCAGCCACGGCAAATCTGCAAGCAGGCTCAAACATTACAGAGCCAACGCCTGCAACCGCCACCCCCACGCTGTGCCAGACTTTTCAGACACATTCGATGCTGAACATCACTCTGCTGTTTGGACAGAACCGCCCGCGTGGGCTGGGTATTTCTGCTTCTGAATGGCGGGATTTTCTGAAAACCACCCTCACCCCCGCCTTCCCTGCCGGACTTTCCGTAACCTCCGCACAGGGACAGTGGCAGGACCCGGCAACCGGACGCGTCTCGCAGGAACCAGCCCGACTGGTAACGATCCTTGTTGCCCCGGCACC
>NZ_CALLXM010000029.1 GCF_937875265.1 uncultured Acetobacter sp.
AGTGCGCGTGCCGCTGCCTGACGATAAGCATTGATCAGGTCAGCAATTTCATCAATTTTGAGCGCGCGTGGCGTATCATAGGGCACGGTGCCGTGCAGCGTCCATGCCATGCCGTCAGCGCGAATAGCGGAGGGCGCAAGAGGAGCAGCACCGTCAGGTTGAAGAACGCGCGCTGATTGCCGGCCGACATGCCACAGTTGCAGTATCATGCGCCCACCTTTTGCATGAACAGCATCTGTGATGCGTTTCCAGCCCGGTATCTGTGTATCGTCATAAATGCCTGCTGCGCGTTCAAAACCATATCCTGTAAGAGCCACCGGGGATGCTTCGGAGATGATCAGTCCACCCTTGGTGGCGCGCTGCGTGTAGTAATCGCGCATCAGATCGTTCGGCAGATTGCCAAGGCTTGAGCGCATTCTAGTCAAAGGAGCCATGACAACACGGTGTTCAAGGCGCATGGGCCCAACAAATTTTGGAGAAAAAAGCAGATCGGCCATGGGAGATAGTCCTGTGTGGGGTGGATGCGCGTGGTGCAGCGTGAGACGGCTGACACAGGAAAGAATGGACATTTCCATATTGGATTGGCAGATCGATTATAGACATAAATAGAATTCCGTATTGGAATAATGCAATGGATCGCCTTCAGGCCATGACAACTTTTGTGCGCGTTGTGGAAAGCGGCTCGTTTTCCGCAGCAGCACGATTGATGCATATAGGGCAGCCCGCTGTTTCAAAGGCCGTTGCTCAACTGGAACGCCAGCTTGGTGTGCAGCTGCTTCTTCGTTCTGCACACGGCCTGACACCAACGGATGCAGGGCAGCGCTACTTTGAACGCGTTGCGCGCATTGTGTCTGATACCGAGGAAGCAGATGCGGCGGCGCGTGACAGCACTGTCGGTCTCCAGGGAAGACTTCGGGTTGCTGTTCCCACCACCTTTGGTCGTATCCAGGTTGTTCCTCGTCTTGGACAGTTTTTAAAAGACCATCCGAGACTCGACGTAGATGTGGAGCTGGACGACCGTCGTGTGGATCTGGTGGCTGAGGGGATTGATGTGGCCATCCGGTTAGGACCACTGCACGACAGCACTATGATAGCCAGACGCCTGGGGCGAGGGCGGCGTTCGGTCATCGCGACCCCTAGGTATCTAAAAACCTTTCCGTCTCTTGAAACCCCTGAAGACCTGCGTCTGCATCAGGCTGTAACGTATACGCGGGACAGCGCGGCAAAATACACCTTTCGCCAAAGCGGGGATGAGGTAACAGTTTCTCTGAAACCACGACTGCACCTGAGTGCAGCCGAAGGGATTCGTGCGGCCGTTTGCGCTGACCTTGGCCTCACGATTGCGGCGGACTGGATGTTTGAGCCGGAACTGAAAAACGGAACTGTGGTACGGTGCCTGACGCTATGGGCGCTTCCTCCCATCGATTTATGGATTGTATATCCATCTGGCAGGCTGACCAGCGCCAAAGCACGTGCTTTTTCGGGATTTATCGCCACAGTGGTGGCGCAGCTTGAAACCGTATGATTTGAAAATTTCTTTCTGCACTTGCCGTTATTACTGTCTGGAGAAAACTGATGGCAAAAATCCACGCCATTGTAATCTGCTGCGGCACTTCATCGGATCATCAGTCCATCTTCATGATATGAAATATTATAGATAATAATAAATAATTAAAGGAATAATAAATAATTTTTTGAATTTAAAGTGGTAAATTTTTGTGGGTTAGGTCCATGTGTTTGATCTAAATTTTGGTGGTGCTTTTTTGACACGTAAGGATGGACTCTGATTATAAACGTCACCGATTTGTTAATATAATACTCACATAAAAGCCGATAAGTAATGATGCACACACAATTAACATCATATATTCATTTATTTTATGAAATAAATTATATAATTATAAGAATATATAAATTCTATTCTATGAAATATATTATATTTATTTCAAATAAATCTAAGTTCGCCCATAAGTATATAAATTTAATAAACATATCATGATAAATTTACAATGCATATAAGTCCAATATTTATGGATTCTTTCAATTTTCGTATTGACTTATTTTTTGATGAGAATGATAAAAAGTTAATAACAAACTAATAAAATCATTATGCGGCCACAGAGTAACCATTTCGAACGTCAGAATTTTAGGGACTTGAGGTATGCCAAATTTGAGTAAAAAATTAGACAGTGCTGAATTTGTTTCTGATGAGAAATTATTTTCAACGAGAGCCAAAGAAAATCTGGTTTCACAGAAAGCCGCATGCCGAACGGTTGCCGCTCTATCTATAGAGGGGCGAAGGCATCGTCTGTCATGCCAGTGAGAAATATTTAGAGAGTTTTTATTCAAAAGTGATGATTTTAAAATGAGATTTTTTATATTTTATAAGCTTTTAAAGCGCCCTCTCCGGCCTAAGTGTGCCGATTTTGCATAGACTTTGGTTTATCACAGTTTGCTCGGGCAGTAGGTGAGTTTGTGATCATGATTGCTGGCTTTAGCCGTTCTGCATCGAGTTCCATATCCCTTGTGTGGTCATTAACTGGCACGTCGGCAGCTCGTGCTGGAATGACTCCAAGAGGTACTTCAATCACCAGGATGCCCTGTGGTGCCCCCGCCACGCAGGAGTGTCGAGACAGTTCGAATGCACGCGACTGATCACGGCAAAACAGGTGATTGATCAGTGACAGAAAATCTTGAAACAAAAAGGTAAATGACAATGAGTGACACGACAAATCCGACTCAAATTACTGGGAATGCAAAAATTCCCAGTACTACCTATGGTTCCTTACTCGACAATGCATATGTGACAGGAACGGACAGCATCGAAGTAGATGCTGGAGGAACTGCTACGAATATTAGTGCCGCTGGTGGCAACGGTTATGTCTATGGTGGAACAGCCTCAAACTGGACAGCTAATAGTGGTGGTTATATTGCTGTAGATAGTGGCGCCACTCTCAGCGGTCTTACTGTAGATGGCGGATATGTCGACGTAAAAAACGGTGCTACCGTTGATACTGCAAAAGTCGCTAATACCGGCAATCTTGATGGTAAAGGGTACCTCATCATTGATGACGGCACCTTGAATGGTGGGACCGTCAGTGCTGGAGGAACCATTGACGCCAAAGGCACTGATGCTGTTGCCAGCGGCATTACAGCCACGTCTGGCGGCACGATTCTGGCAGAGCAAGGAACTATTGACACTGCTGTTGTAGGAAGCGGCGGTAGCTTTACAGTTGCCAAGAATGGCGGCCCGGCAAGCGTCACGAACACAACAATTGAGAGTGGCGGTGAGTTCTATGTCAACGCTAACGGTACCGCGACTACGACCACGGTAGCTGTTGGGGGAGATATGTCTGCTGGCGGCATTGTTTCCAACACGACCATAAGCGGAAAGCTGACTGTTCTCGACGGTGGGTCGGCCTCGGGAACGACAGTTAGCGGTAAGAGTGCGTCATTATATGTTAATGGCAATGGCAGTGCCTTCAATAATACTATTGATGGCGGAAGTGTTTTTGTTACCGGTGTTGTTTCTGGTGGAACACTGACTGACGGTGGACAGATAAGAGTTTCTTCCGGTGGCGCGATATCTGGGATAACCACAACAGATGGAAGCCTTTGGGTTTATGCCGGTGGCTCCGCTTACGATACGAATGTCACTTCAGGGTTCACTGAAGTCGACGGCCTTTTTTCTGGCGGCTCAATCTACGACGGAAAAATCCAGGTTAATGCTGGCGGCGTGGCTTCAGGTGTCTTTGCATCTGGCACTAACTTTAATACTCAAGGCACTATCGAGGTTGATGGTGGAACAGTCATTGACCCCGTAACCCACGATTACGGTAACGTCACCTTAATTACAGGTACTGTGCAGAACCTTTCTGCTACAGGCGGCGGCATTACAATGACCGGGGGCACCCTGTCTGGCGGCACGTTCCAGAGCGGCGCTACTATGACGGTCTCTGCTGGCGCGGTCAGTGGCGCTATTAACATCGGCAATAATGGTCATGCCGATGTTAGTGGTGGAACAGTTTCTGATATCGCTATCGCATCTGGTGGTTCCGGGTCTGTTACGGGTGGTTCCGTTGCGGATGTAACAGTCTCTTCCGGTGGCACAGTTAATTTTAATTCTGCCGCGACATTAACTGACACCTTGACGCTATCGAGCGGTGGAACGGCTTCTATCACGGGCACGACTGGTGGCACAGTTGATCTTGCTAGTGGCTATACGAGTGGCCTGACTATTACGGGCATAAATATTGGCGATAACACTACTGTTTCTGCTAATATTACTGGCTGGACCAAAGATAGCCAGATTGATCTGCAATATGTTACATTTGATGGTATTGATAAGACTCCCGCATACAGCAACGATGGAAATTCCGTTACAATAACTCTTGCTAATGGAAATACTGTTACCCTGAACATTCCGGGCGTAGAAAAAACTGGTTTCAACATTCTTAATGATAACCAGGGTGGTACGATCATTACCTGCTTCCTTGCTGGCAGCATGATCCGCACGCCAGATGGGGATGTTGCCGTTGAAGACATCCAGATTGGTGATGACGTTGTTACGTTTGACTGGAAGAACAAAACAGACGTGACCCTCCCCGTTGTGTGGGTTGGTAAGGCGCGTTGCAATGTTCGTCCACACCTTGCGGATGACGAAGCTGGCTGGCCAGTGCGCGTTCTGAAAAATGCCATTGCCGATGGCGTTCCTTACAAAGATATGCTGGTAACTGCTGAGCATTGCCTGTTCTTTAAGGAAAATTTTGTTCCGGTCCGCATGCTGGTTAACGGATCTTCTATTTTCTACGATAAGTCTGTTTCTTCCTATGATTACTACCACGTAGAAACAGCGCAGCATGCCGTCATTACAGCAGACGGAATGCTGACAGAAAGCTATCTGGATACAGGCAACCGTTCCACTTTCCGCCAGGAAGGGAAGGTTGCACGGCTTCGCGGCGCAGTAAAAAGCTGGGAAAATGATGCCGGTGCTCCTCTGTGTGTAGAACGCTCTTTTGTCGAACCGTTGTTTCGCGCAATGGAAGAGCGGAAAGGCCTGGTTTCCACCCAGAACGCATCTGCAGAAGCCGTTACGCTGACAAACGATCCTGACCTGCATCTGGTAACGGAAACAGGCGCGATTATCCGTCCTATGCGTCGTTCAACTGAGCGTTACAGCTTTATGCTGCCTCTCAACACTCAGTCTGTTCGCATTGTCTCCCGTTCTAGCCGCCCTTCTGATGTAATCGGACCGTTTGTAGACGACCGTCGTTATCTTGGGGTTGCTGTAGAAGAGATTATGCTTTTTGCAGCTCAGAATCAGTTTGATATAAAGTCTCATCTGACAGCCGAAAAACCGAAAGGCTGGCATGATGACGCGAGTTGGGAGGGAGTCGCCTGGACGGATGGTGATGCCGTTCTGCCTCTGGAAAATTGTTTAAATTCCGGCACGATGGGTATTCTCGCTTTAACCATTCGTGCAGCAGGGCCATATCTGATCGCTGATCAGAAAATCTCTGATGTAGAATTATATTCTGCATAATCATCGTAAACGATTAGGCTTATATTTGGGCTTTCCTCTTTTGGGGAAAGCCTTTTTTGTGACGGCTGATTTTGGCTGAATATGTTGTGTGATGAGCTTGGTGTCGAGTCACCTTTCTCTCGTGGCTCTAAGCGGCCAGTCATTCTGTGAGGCGCGAACACTTAAATTTAGTGGCACGTGAGTATCGTTGAGCCACAGGTTAGACCTGTTGCCTTTAGGTTATATGGCAACGTGCTACGGAAGTTCGTGTCTACAAAGATTGCACGTCTTCATCCATGGCAGCATAACTTCTGGCCCATTATCAGGTAAGAAGCTGGAAAAATATTTAGTAAGGTAATTAAGCCATTATAAGCGATCCATGTTGGATCTCTATACCATTTACAAATACCCGAAAATGCTTCGGAGTAGTAATGGTGTCCCGTACGGGATTCGAACCCGTGTTGCCGCCGTGAAAGGGCAGTGTCCTAGGCCTCTAGACGAACGGGACAAGAGGCTGTGTTGGGCCTTGATCTAGAGGGGTTTTCGGGGAGCGTCAAGAACGAAATTCATATTTTTGGAATTTTTTTATGGCGTATAAACAGGCACCATAAAAAGACCGGGAAAGCAGTGCTTCCCCGGCCATACTGATGTTTCCAGCGCTTAGGTATCAGGCGGCAAAGGCCGAGCCAGAGTGGTGGTTCTGTCGCAAAGTGTCGGCAGCAATGAACTGGGAGATGGTATCCCCCGCAGCGTTAAATACCGGGCCGTGTGAAACACCACCGATATTCTGGGAGATGGAGGTGGGAGAGAGTGTGACCCCAAGGTCCCCCGCCACAGCGCCAGGCAAATGATATTTTACGAAGTCTGTCGTGATCTGGGCAAGCTGGACCGCATTGCCTATCAGCGTATGGCTCCACACTCCGGCAATGTGGTTGGAGAGCGTCTGCTGGTCTGCCTCTGCCCCCACCGCGATAACATGCCCATAATGGGGCATTGCGCCCTCACTTCCGGGCTTGTAGGCGGGGGCAAAAGGCTGGAAGCCCTGAATGTCGGAGGCCATGCTGCCTACCGGGTCTCCATATGTGATCACGTTCGCAAAATTGGCACCCGTCCCTACGCCGGTAGAGGCGGCGGGCAGTCCCGTTGATTCAAAAGAGATACCACCCAGCCCAGTCTGTTGTGCGACGTAAGAGGCTTCTATCCCGCCAAGGGAATGGCCCGTGACGAAAATATTATTCGTATCAATGCCCCGTTCACCCGCTTCATGCACAACAAAACGTGTGAAAGCTAAAGCATCTTTCTGAGATTGCGAGACATGCTGTGATGCCGCCTGAATATCCGCAGCAATCTGACCGACGAGAATGGTGGGATTGATGAGCATGTTATCCCCGCCAGTTGTGCCCTGGAAAGCGATAACGACCTGCTGGTCCGGGGTCTGCCAGACTTTGGCGGCCATACCGCTGAACTGATCGCTGATAACAAGCTGTTTGCCATCATGCAGGAAGGGCGTCAGGTCACTTGGTGTTCCGGCAAGAGAATAGGTGGCGTTGCTGGCGTTCAGGAACTGAGAGACTGTGGGGGTATGCGTGCCGCTCTGGTCGGTTGGCACGGGGATGGCATCCTTGCTGGACAGGAAAGACAGGTCTGTCACCGTCTGATGGCCAATAATGGCCTGAGGGATGCTGAGAATGGGGCTGATGATATGATTGACGCCTGAGCCAACAGTGTTAGCAATCTGGATGGCATCGGATGTGACATTCAGGACGCCGCGCCAGAAATCCTCTTTAAGGCTGCTAAAAAGGCTGTGTGGCGTACGGAGGGTGGAGTTTTTCACGGCGATAATCCTTGTTTTTATATTTTGATGGATTGCGTCAGCGACAACCGGGATAGCTCTTATTTCATGGACAAATATTAATTTTCTTTTGAGAAAAAATGCAAGAAATTTGAATCTCTTTTTTAAGAAATTCTTAATTTATTATTATTTTTCAAAGCGATAAACCGTAAAATTCCGATTCGGAAATAACCGGAATACTTGAGGATCACCAGCATCCTGCTGCACACAGAGAGACAAGGGGCAGACCTAAAGGAAGATCCATGGCGCGAAAGCGAAAGGAACGAAAACGCTGGAGGCATGCCCTTCTGCTGTATGGCGTGATGGGGGGCGGTAGCGTGTTTGGAAGTGCCCCTGCCTTTGCTGCTGAGCCGCCTGCTGCATCACAAGGGCTGGATGTGCCGGAGGGCATTGCCCGGTGTGACATCACGACTGGTCGTCCAGTTTTTTGTGGAGCGCCTTACACCGGGCAGGCCGTGCTGCCGCAGGGCGGGGCATTTTACCATGTGTGTGATGTTACGCTGGGCACAGCCCGGTTCTGCTCCGGGCTGTATACCGGGCGGGCCGTCGTTCGGCAGGGGCGCGGAGATTATGCGCGGTGTGACCTGACCATGGGCCGTGTCACGTTTTGTCAGGGGCCGTATACAGGAAAGGCGGTTATTCCGCAGAACGCAGACTAACCGCCTTTATCAGGGTGCCCGGATGGGTGCCCGAAGACACCCTGAGGCTAAAGCATTAGTTTTTTGAAGTCTTCAGCCCACGGAACGTCAGCATCGGGCCAATATCGGGGTC
>NZ_CALLXM010000030.1 GCF_937875265.1 uncultured Acetobacter sp.
GTGCTACAAAGAAGGCGCATAATGTGATCCGTCCTGAAGAGCATAAGGCTGAGCATGAAAACCTGCATTAAATAAATCCTAAAAGTTTTCAAATATGGTTTTTATAAAACAGGCTTTACATAAACGAATATGGATTTCGGATGACAATTGTAATCATGACGGTCGGCACAGAAGGCGATATTCGTCCTCATATTGCTCTGGGTGCTGGACTGGCGGCTCAAGGTCACTCCGTAAAGCTCGCAGCCGACCCGGGGTTTGCTCCGGCCATCAAACAAGCACGTCTGGGGTTTGCACCTTTAACGGCTGATTTTGCTGGCATGATGCGGGCACACCCGCAGGCACTGGATGGACGCAGCGGGGCTGCCGTAGCACGCGTGGTTGTGGCCGAAACCAGACGGATGGCGTATTTCTGGCCAGAACAAGGACTGGCCGCTGCCAAAAATGCCAGTCTTTTTATAGGCTCTGGCAATGTTTCTCTGCTTGCCGCCAGCCTTGCAGAGCGGGCCGGTGTACCTTTCATACAAACCCAATTACAGCCACTTGAAGCCAGCCGGGCTTTACCGCCTGTCTGGTTTCGTCCCCATAGTCTACCCAGTACCGTAAACCTCATGCTACATTACACGCTGCGGCAGACGGCGTGGCTTTTAACCCGCAATATTGCCAATTGCATGCGGCGCGACCTTGATCTTCCCCTTTATGGGTTCCGTGGCCCCTGGCATGACGTGCAGGCGACAGGTGGACGTATTCTTTACGGGTTCAGTCAGCATGTAGTCCCACGTCAACCAGAATGGCCAAAACGGATTGCCATGCCGGGCTATTTTACCTCACCCGCAGCAGAGACTTATCAGCCCCCCTCAGATCTGGCTGATTTTTTGAAATCTGGCGATAAACCCGTTTATATTGGCTTTGGTAGCATGCTGAGTGCTGAAGCAGAACGACTGGCAACCATTGTGCGTGATGCCGTGCATCTGTCAGGCTTGCGGGCTGTTGTCAGTAGTGGCTGGTCTAACCTACGACGCTTTCTGGACAACACACCTGAAATCCATGTCGTGGATAGCGTCCCGCATGAATGGCTCTTCCGACAAGTTCGTCTGGCTGTGCATCATTGCGGGGCGGGTACGGCGGCAGCCGCTGTCAGGGCAGGTATTCCTACCGTACCTGTCCCCTTTGTGGGGGATCAGTTTTTCTGGGGGTGGCAACTAGGCCGTATTGGCGTTGCCACACAGACTCAGGATATGAGACGCCTTTCCGCGAGTACACTAGCTGATGCCATACGGCAGGCGACAAACCCAAACATGGCAGACGCTGCTACCCGACTTGGCCAGCAGGTATGTGCGGAAGATGGCGTAGCACGGGCGATCAGCCAGATGAGGGACTGGAATCTGCTTTAGCTTTTCCTGCTGTAGCACGTTTTTCAAAAGCCATGATATTTTCAGAAATATTACGCGCGTTCTCAGGATCAAGCATTGCCGTGTGTGTGCAATGAACTTCCTGCACCTCCAGACATCCATCCAGATAGGGAAGCCAGATTGCCGGGTCGTCCTGCAGATCACCTACCCCACGCTGGGTGGCTTGGAAAAACAGCATATCGGCTTTGATGCGCTGCGGTGTCCATGTCCGCATCAGATGCAGGTTCTGCCGCACTACAGAACGAAGCTGCGCTGACAACAAATCAATATCCCCGAATTCCGCTGGGATTTCGAGCCCTCCCTGGAGCATTTCCTCCACAACACGATCTGCAAGATCTTCTAGGGTTTTTGGAATATTTCCAGAAAAATCCAATCCCAGCATTGGAATCGCCTGAACAATAAGGTCCTCATCTGTTAGACGTCCTACCTCAGCTTCAGATATCTGAAGCAACGGATAAGAATCCAACACGGCAAGGGTTACATCCAGTTCACCCTGCGCGTGTAATGCTGCGGTCACGGCATGGGCCACCAGCCCCCCCATTGACCACCCTACAAGCGTATAAGGTCCTTCCGGCTGCACTGAGCGAATCTGTTCCAGATACACTGCGGCAAGATCCTGCATGCTCTGCGGGGGATGAGAACCCAGCATCAGCCCGGCATCCTGCAAGGCATAAACGGGTTTTTCAGGAAGGAATGGTAAAAGTGATGAAAAGCTAAGCGATACGCCCAGAATAGGATGAAAGCAGAATACAGGCTGCTCCTTCCCCTCCATACGCAAAGGCAAAAGCATTTCTAGTAAAATATTCTCATATGGCTGGGTCTGATGGAGCAGAGGTGCAAGCCTCGCAATAGTTGGAGCCCCGAACAGAGCAGAAACAGGCAGCTCATATCCCTGCTCTGCCAGCCCGGTGACAACATGAACAGCACCGAGACTGTCTCCACCAAGGTCAAAAAAATTATCATTGATACCAATGTTTTTTAGTCCAAGAACATCCGACCACAGCCCTACAAGTAAATGCTCTTCCGGTGTTTCTGGGGTCGCTCTGGTAGCCGGGCAATCATCAGCAACAGGTTCCGGCAATGCCTTGCGGTCCAGCTTCCCAGATGCTGTAACCGGCAGGCTATCCACCATAATAAAGCAGGATGGCACCATCTGCACCGGCAGAAGATCCTGCAAATACTCCCGGACACGTAGAGTATCGCTTTCAGCAACACTCCTGTTCCATACTTCCTCTTTTTTCTCCGTGACGAGATAAGCCGCCAGAATGGGGCCTTGCGGGCGGGCCCATACTCTTACAGCAGCCTGTGAGATACCCGGAAGCTGTAAGAGCGCCCCTTCAATTTCCGCTGTTTCAGCCCGCACACCACGAATCTTGATCTGTCCGTCCGTCCGTCCCATGACTGTTACTGTACCGTCAGATCGCCGGACAGCTCTGTCACCGGTCAGATACAACCTGGCACCCGTTTGGGGTGTAAACGGATCAGGCCTGAAAACCTGCTGCGTCAAATCAGACCGTCGCAGATATCCAAAGGCAACACCTTCGCCTCCAATGGCGAGTTGCCCAGGCATACCAGGGGGGACAAGCCCACCAGCCTGATCAAGACAATAAAACTGCGTATTGGCTAAAGGACGCCCGGCAGGAATAAGAACGCCGTCCTGACAATCTTCTTCTGTAACTTCATGAAAGCTGGACCATATGGTGGTTTCAGTCGGGCCGTACACATTATAAAGCGCCCGCGCATTGGCCAGCAGATGGCGGGCAAGCACATTCGGCAAAGGTTCACCACCTGATAGGACACGCACATGCCGCAAACTGCTGTTCAGCCCGGCCCCAGCCAGCATCTGCCAAAGCGTGGGCGTAGCCTGCATGATGGTCACGCCATAACGCCGGAGCGCTTCTGCCAGCAAAGAGGGGTCCATCACAGTTTCACGCTGCGCGATAACCAGTCTGGCACCGGTTTTAAGGGGCAGTAGCAACTCCAGAATGGAAATATCAAATGTGACAGACGTCACGGACAGCCAACATTCCTCTATCCCAAAAGACAGGGCGTCCTTCATGGCACACAGCAAATTGGTCAGGCTTTGCCAGGACACTACCACTCCTTTAGGTGCGCCCGTCGTGCCGGATGTATAAATGACATAAGCCGTTCCGGCTGGAACCACCGCTGCCCTCTGCTCTTCCGGCTGACCATAGAGGGTAGCTGGCAGGCCCTCCAGGGTCAGCCCAAGCGTTGCGGCACCATCTGGAAGACCTGTGGGCAACACATCCTCGGTTAGAAACAAAGCGGGACTGGCGTTGGCAATAATCGCTGCATTCCGTTCCAGGGGCCCCATCACATCCAGTGAAAGCCATGCAGCCCCCACTGAAGCTATGGCCAGCATACCAATCACTTGCCGCCGGTCACGCGGGACCATAAGGGCAATCACGTCCCCGCCACCCAGCTCCATGCCACGCAACTTTTCGGCCAAACTGCGCACAGCTACGGAAACTTCAGCATAAGAAAGCGTACCCAGAGCATCTACAATAGCTGGAGCACGAGGTGTCCGGGCCGCATGACGGACAAGATCCGTCCTACAGTCCTGTGGCTCCCACCAGCGGGCTGTGCGGGCTTCATCCTCCAGCAGTACAGCCCGCTCAGCATCCAGAAGAACGGTATAATCTCCAAGGCTACGCGTGGGGTTTTCCAGCACAGACTGCATCAGGTGAATGAGCCGGGCCAGATGCTGCTCCAGTTCAACCCCGTCATACAAATCCGGGCTGGCATAAAGAGCGAGGGAAAGCCCCTGACCATCCTGACGGTCAAACACAAAAATGGTCAGATCTTCCATGGAGCCATTACTGAGGTTCCGGTTTCTTGCCGGATGGCCGCCAAAGGAAAGATGATAGTCAAACGGTTCAATATTGATGCCAATACGCGAAAGATGCGCCTGCGTATCGTGAAAGCCGAGTGTACGGCGCAGATCTTCATATCGAAAACCCTGATGCCTGAGCGCACCACGCATGGCACGACGCACCTGCATCAGCAGGTTGGAAAACTCCAGGGTCTGCGCAAGCGCAAAACGCAACACAACTGCATTAGCCGCCATACCTGGCACCCGCCGCATTTCCCGGTCGGTCCGCCCCGTTACCGGCATCCCGACCGTCAGATCTTCCTGCCCGGTCATACGAAACAGATAGAGGGTGAGCAGAGCCGTAAGCATTTGCGGCAGCGTCACACCTGCCTGTTTTCCCACCTGCTCCATATGCGCAGCCATAGCGGGTGGAATGGTCCAGTTCCGTGTAATAAAGCCAAGCTTTTTTGCCTGCGTAGCGTGTGGATCGGTATTATGCAGTGGAGACGCCAACGTTATGGCGGAAGGCGGGGAGCATAAATAATTCTGCCAGTATTCGAGATCTGTCTCACGTCGCGCACTGTCCCGATACGCGGCTTCCTGAGCAATAAGCTGGCTCAAAGGCAAAAAAGGTGATGGCGTTGGCACGCGGCCTTCCACCAGAGCGGAGTATAGCTCCGCCACCCGTGCAACGATCAGCCCACCGGAAAACCCATCCAGCGCGATATGATGGCAGCAATGAAACCAGACAAACCGCTCAGCCGAAATTCTAAGAAGTGCAGAATACCAGAGTGGATCTGCCGCCAGATCCACAGGGGCCATCACACGCCGCATCATCCAGTCCTGAGCGCTGGCCTGCGGGTCTGGCTGCTCTGACACATCCACAAACGGCAGCGGGCACCGTAAGTGCGGTAGAATAGTCTGCTCAGGGCCATGACTGCCCATGCCGATACTAACGCGTGTTGTCTCCGCTTCCTGCGCCACCTGCGCAAGGGCCTGCCGAAAGAGATCCGGATTAATAGCCCCATGGATTTCTACAGCTTCAGCAATATTGAACGTGCCTTCCTGCGTCCTAAGAAGACATCCCATCCAGACGCCTCGCTGGGCGGTGGTTAGTGGCAGCGTAGTTCCAGACACGTTTTCTCGCCTCAAACTGTAAAATCAGGTGCGCAGAATCCTGCGCTCCAATCTTACGAGAAAAAGTCTTTGATTTGCATTAACAGAACGATTCTATTTTCCGGATGCAACAAAAAGTTCATAACCATAAACCACTACCTTGCATTGAATGGTTCCAATCTGTATATAGTAGCTATCGACAGCCAGTAAGGAGTCTCCCGCCGCTTCATAACGCAGGCAGCGAACTCTTCCAGAACAGGAAAAACCGTGGAACCCAACCTAGTTCAGTTCAAGAAAGGCGTGCTGGAGCTGTGCGTACTTGCCCTGCTCTCCCGGGCGGACTCATACGGTTATGACATTGCCAGCCGCTTGTCCGAGGCCATTGATATGGGGGAAGGTACTATTTACCCGCTTATGCGGCGCATGCAGAAAGATTCCCTTGTTTCAACATATTTTGTGGAATCCTCCTCCGGTCCGCCCCGTAAGTATTATGCCCTGACGGAGCATGGCCGCCAGAGCCTGAATAGCCAGCGTACGGCATGGACCTCTTTTTCAAAATCCGTCTCAGCCATTCTTGGAGTTGAGGAAACAGAGTCCTCCCCTTCCACCGCCCCCCAGCTCTTACCCAATCCTATAGCTCTGACCGTGCAGAAAACCGTAAGGAACACAAAAGCATGAACAGTAAACAGATGTTCCTTGACCAGTTGCGAGCAGGATTGAAAGGTCTGCCGCGCTCTGTTGTTGAGGATATTCTTTCCGAATATACCGCGCATTTTGACGAAGGACGAACCGCAGGACGATCTGACAACGAGATTGCCAGCGCACTGGGAGACCCCACACGGCTGGCACGAGAGCTAAGAGCAGAAGCTGGCCTGCGCCGCTGGGAAGATGAGCGAAGCCCAAGCAATGCACTGGGGGCAATTATCGGTGTGCTGGGCCTGGCTGCCCTGGACATGCTGGTGGTGCTGCCAGTTCTGTTAACTGCAGCTTCAATTGATCTCGCGTTTTTCATACTTGGCACTTGCATCTGTCTGGCAGGAAGCCTCCTGCTGCCCTTCGCCCTTATCAACATGTTACCCGGTTCTGAGGGAGACTGGCTTCAGGGCCTGCTGATCAGCCTTGGTATGGCAAGTGGCGGAGCGTCTCTGGTGGCAATATGTGCGCTGTTTACTATCGGAACCGTCAATCTGCTCGTGCGATATGGCCGCGCCCATTACCGCCTGATTGCCCGCGCCAACCCATCCTGACATGTCTGCTTTAAGGAATTTTCTCTCATGATCCGTGGCATTACAATGATCGCACTGGGTGGCGCTGTTCTTTCCGCACTGTGCTTTGGTGCAGCAGCATCCCGCGGGCCTGTTGTTTTGTGGAGCAATGACTTCACTATTGCTGGCAACTCCGCGACTTCCGGCCCGACCAAAACACGCACGCTTGACTGGCAGGGCAGTAGCGCTCTGACCATCAACCTGCCAGCTCACATCATCTACAAACAGGGTGATAAGCCCGGCATTACGGTGAGTGGTTCAGAAAAACTGATCAACCGCGTCAGTTTGCAGGATAACACCCTCAATATGGAAAATGGCAAAAGCCATCATATTCAATGGCGGAACAATTCTCTAACTATTACCATCACAGCCCCGGCACTTAATACAATCACTTTAAATGGCTTCGGGTCTCTTGAGTTAGTGGATTACCAGCAACCCAACCTGAGCCTCACTATTAACGGGGCTGCCAGCGTTACAGCCCATGGCCATACAGACAACCTGAAACTAGACATTGAAGGCGCAGCCTCTGCTAATCTCTCCGCCCTGACCTTGTCTGACCTTGATCTGTCAATGAGTGGAGCAGGCTCTGTCAAAGCCGGACCCACGGGCCGTGTCAAAATTTCCATAGATGGTGCAGGGTCAGTTAAACTGACAACTACGCCACAATCCCTGACCCAGGATATTAGCGGAGTAGGCTCCGTCTCTTTGCCGCACCAGACCACAAAATCTATCGAAAAAGCTGCTCCACAATCTGATAAGGATAGCGACACCAAAGACGGTGACAATTTGTCTTTTTGAGTCAGAAACATAACAAATATCAAAAAAATCGCAGGCTGACACAGCATATGTCAGCCTGTTTTCCACACTCAGAACGCAGTCAAACCGATTTTGACAGCAGATTGATGACCAGCACGCCAGCCATGATCAGCCCAATGCCTGCAAGCGCTGGCAGATCCAGAGACTGCTTGAAAAACGTCGCCCCAATGAGTGAAACCAGCACAATCCCGACCCCGGACCAGATGGCATAGACCACACCGACCGGAATGGTTTTGATAGGAATCGACAAGAAGTAAAATGCAACCCCATATCCCATCAGGCTTATGACGCCAGGTAGCCGTTTTTCAAAGCCATGAGAGGCTGTCAGGCAGGATGTCGCAATCACTTCCGCAACAATGGCAATCGCCAGATAAATATAAGGCTTACCGGGCACGTTTAACCTCATCAGATATTAAATAAAAAAGACAGAAAGAGTTTCACACACTGCCAGATAGTATGGAGAGCAGGCAAGAAGAGGGAGCGTGTTCAGCTTCCTGTCAGGTTCGGGCTGTATGGAAGATATCTGCAAGTCTTTCCTCCCCTGATTTCTGGCATGCCAGAGGGAAGAAAGCTCCATGTTCAAACCGGGGTCTATGGTATCCGATGAAGCCCTCTGCCCGCTGCGGCCTCGTTTTGCTCACAGCACTCAGCACTTTGCATCCGGCCCATGCTCAGAGCGTTTCCTCCTCACGCAACGAGGACACGGCTGTCTATGAGCGTCT
>NZ_CALLXM010000031.1 GCF_937875265.1 uncultured Acetobacter sp.
GGCACAGTGAGGTGCCCGCTATGCCCGACCGAAACAATATGTGCCCCCTGCATCAGAACGGCCATATCATCCTGTTCTGCGGCTCCGGTGCCATCAAACAGGCGCACATGCTCCAGCAAAACGGAGGGGGCCTGCGCATAGGCCTGCCCCCCAAGGAGCCCCAGACTGGCAGCCCCTGCCAGAAGCAGACGAGAAAGCCCCCGCCCAGCCTGATTATTTTCAAAACACCACTTCATGACGCCGCCCTTTTCTATCAGACGGTGCTTAGTCCTCGTCGGCACCAATTTCCGGAGCACGCCGCCGAATGAGGTCTGCACCTGCCATCCCGAGAATTCCCACCATCATGCCAATGGCGGTTGGTACTGCACCACCACCTGGCAGGAGCCCAACCAGAACACTACTCAATGAACCAATTCCAAACTGCATGGTTCCCAGTAAAGCAGATGCACTCCCTGCATGATGGCCATGATGATAAAAAGACATGACTGTTGCATTCGGCCCAACAAAGCCCAGAGCCCCGGTAATGCTGGCAATAAGGACACAGGTCAGCACAACATGGTGCTCCCCAGCAACACCTGTCAAAGCAAACAGAGTAAACAGCCCTCCGGCCACCAGCGCCCAGAGTAAAGCAGTCTCCATCAAAGTGGACATGGAAACCCTATGCACCAGCCGACTATTAATCTGCGTCCCTAGAATGAAAGCCGCTGCATTTATCCCAAAAAATGCCCCGAACTGACCCGGTGTGAAATGCATCACCTGCTCAAAAAGCACCGGAGCACTACCCAGATAGGCAAACATCACAAAAGTTGAGAATGTCGCAATCAAGGCATTGGAAAGAAAAACCGGCTCACGGCTGATCGTGATATAGCGCACTAGAATTTTAACCGGAGAGAGCGGAACCCGCCGTTCAGGCCGTAAGGTATCTGGAAGGGAGTATAAAATCCCGATAATGGCGGCCAGCGCGTAAAGCGTGCCGATCCAGAAGATCCAGCGCCAGTTTCCAAATTGCAGAACCAGACTACCAAAGCTGGGAGCCAGAACAGGCATGACGCCAAAAACCAGTGTCAGCTGAGACATCAGCTTCGCACCTTTTTTGCCCGTTGCCACATCGCGCACAATTGCGCGCGGAATAACTGCGCTGGCTGACCCACCTACAGCAGCCACAAACCGGCATACACAAAACAGATGATAATCCTGCACAATAGCACAGCCAGCCGAGGCTACAGCGAAGACCAACAGTCCGAGCATGAGGGGCGCGCGTCGGCCAAACCGGTCAGACAAGGGGCCCTGAGAAAACTGCCCCAGTGCCAGACCTAAAAACCAGGCTGCCAGTGTAAACTGGGCTGATCCTTCCCCGCTTCCCAGATCCCGCTCTAATTCCGGGAAGGCTGGAAGATACATATCTGTAGCGACAGGCCCTATGGCTGTTACCAGACCCAGGAGTATGATCAGCCAAGGCGTAAAACTGCTCCCCGGCACAAAGGGGGCAGGAGAGAAACGCGGCATGATCTTTAAAGTCCCAGCCAGCCGGCAAACATCCAGAGGCCTCCAATCAACAGGCCCCCGGCTACCAGAATCGGCAGAAGAACACTGACCAGAAAGCTGCCTTTCGGTTCAGCAGGCTCTGCAATACCTGCCTGCTGAAAGAGCTGATCTGCACGGGCATCAGCTTCAGCATCTTCGGGGCTTTGTTCGGTCCAGTTGTTCTCAGCCATGCTTTAAATCCTGTCTACAGAGTACCCTCATAGGCCTGACTGAATGATTAGTTACAGCAGACCTTATGGGGACACGTTTGCTTACGGCAAAAGCATAAGAACGCTTAGACGAAAGCATGTCTTACTTTTATAAGATTTTTTATTGAGAAAGGGAACTGGTGGAGCCAATC
>NZ_CALLXM010000032.1 GCF_937875265.1 uncultured Acetobacter sp.
ATGCGTTCAGTTGCGACGTTTTGTAAGATATTCGGTATGAATGCTATTTTCGCCTGTTACCGACCATGAAGAATGGAAGTTACCGACAAGTGGGTATTTTGGTGGGATTGTGCGGGATTATCCAAGATTTAACGGGATGAACCCGCAGGAAACCAGGAAATTTTTTGGCTTAGAGGTTCCACCTGTGACCCTGTCCGCAGCGAGGGAGATTGGATGGAAGTTTTCGACAAATGGTCGAAATTAGCATTTTCAGCCATTTGATTTGGAACCAATGAAATTTTTTGGTGAAACCAGTTAAGAGTGTTTTAAGCGCCTTTTAAGAACATACAGACACATTAAATTTTTCAATGTGATTAACAGTTCTTGTCACGTTCCTCCTCTTCCCACTCCTCGCGCATCTTAGGTCGGGATAAGATCAAACTACTATCATCACCGGGGAAAGCAGGTAGACATGGCTCTATATTTCCTTCCTCCAAAGCATTTTGCAAAATAGAATTCCTTAAATCACAAAAATATTTTTCGGCAGGACAATTATATTTGGATGCTCTAATAACAAACCACCAATCTGGTATGGTGTCTTTAACAGAACATATATGTTGAAATTTCTTATATTGCATAAAACACTTAAATACATTTTGTGTGAATGCATTCCATTCGTCTGTTATGCAGACTTTTTCCTCAGAAAAATATGATTTCGACCACCAACCTGTGGGTTTTAAATTTTTATCTCTCAAATTCTCTCGACATTTATGCAGCCATTCAAACCTGAAGTGCGATGTATTTAGATGCACTCGCTCAAATGATCGAATATATTTCGGATTACCTTCAACGCAATGAATGTATATAGCGTGTATAATTTCTATTTCATAGTTTTCATCGCATGAAAAGTCGCATCTGTAATTTGATATAGTTTCATCGAATATTTCATTGAGGAATTTTAAGTTACTTATTGAACTATTCATATAGATTGGACTCATTTTAACGCGCGCCCATTATGCCCATGCGCCAAATCACACGGCCAACGATAGCTATGGGGAAACCGCCGTCCTCAAAGAGCTGTCTTGCTTTGGCGGCGCTTATTTGTTCGGGTTTGTATAAAGGGTTGTCGCTGGAAACTATAAGGTCACCCGTGACGCTCCATGATAGTCGTTTGACTAGAAGGTCTGCGTCTCGCCTAAGAACATAAACTGCGCCTGTAATGATTTCGCAGTCTCTCGTATCCACAAATATAGTGTCGCAATCGTATAAGGATGGGCTCATGCTATCTCCACGAACGGTGACAGCAACGAGGCTCGATAAACGACTTAATACAATTGGCGGAAGCGCATCCCTGCCAATATTTATTACTGCGTATGATTCTACATTTGCGGCATATGAACCATTACCAGCAGAGGCATTACCAACATAGTGAGGTATAGAAACATTACTAAAGTCTCTGGGTTGCTCGCTCTGTTCTTTCTGTAGCTTCGGAACCGGATTTTCCCCTATTGCAAGCCATTCAAGGCTTACGCCGCATGCATTTGCAAGGCGAGCTGCGACCGAGAGCTTTAACTCACGTCCTCCCAAATAGTCCGTGAGAGAGCTTGCAGGGATACCGGCCCGAGAAGCGACATCTTTCTGCTTGCCGGCATTTTTAACCGCTTCTCGAAGTCGGAGAACAATTGATTCGGTTTGTCGGTTGGCGGCAAGAGCTGACAAATTCCGCATCCGGCTGTTTTCTCCTGATTTATCTTTCATAAATCAAAGCCTTAGCAACTTATCCACAGAAAACGTCGACCAATAAACCGACAAGCCGAATTTCTTCTTGATATAAATTCGGGATACCGTATCTTCACGGAACACCTCGCGACGATTTCCGGCGGCGTAAAGTCGCTGGAAAGGGGTTGAAGAAAAAGGGCGGTTGCAGCCGCCCTCGAATCAGGAGCTACACACTATGGCACAAAAGCCCATGGGAATGCACCCGGAGGACATTAAGGCCGCGCTGCGGAAAATGTTCGGTTCTCTGGCTGCGTTCTCTGTCATGATCGGTCGGGACAGCCGTGCGGTGAGCAAGGTCATTGCCACCCCCGGTTATTCCGTTCCCATTGAACGCGAAATTGCGAAGGCGCTGAAGGTAGCGGCGAAGGCTATATGGCCTGATCGGTATCATTCTGACGGCACTCCGGTTTCGTTTGTTGTCCCTCGTATCCCTACCGCCCTGCGGGGTAGCGCACACCGTCAAAACGAGGTGGCGGCATGAACATGCAGATGATCCCACTGACGCAGATTGATGTCGGGCAGCGATTGCGTGCGATTGACCCGGATAATGCTGCGGTGATTGCTGCCAGTATGCAGGAAATCGGCCAGCGTCAGCCGATTGAAGTCCGTAAGGTTACCAAGCCGAAGGACGGCAAGCTGTATGTGCTGGTCACCGGCGCACACCGCATGAAGGCGATGGAAATTGCCGGTATCGAAGAAGCGCAGGCCATTGTGGTCAAGGCGTCTGAAATCGAAGCGCAACTGCTGGAAATTGACGAAAACCTGTGCCGCCACGAACTGAATGAACTGGACCGCGCAACGTTCCTTGCCAAGCGTAAGGAAGTTTATGAGGCGCTGCATCCTGAGGCGAAACACGGTGGAGACAGGAAGTCGGATCAAGACGACAAGCTTGTCGTCTTGATCCAGTCCTTCAGCCAGGCAACTGCCGAGAAACTTGGCTTTTCCAAGAGAACTATTGAGCGCTCTGTTGCTCGATATAAGCACATTATGCCTGATGTGCGCGAGAAAATTTCAGGCACATGGCTTGCGGCCAGCGGATCACAACTGGATGCGCTTGCCAAAGAAACTCCTGATATGCAGCGGCAGATTGCTGAGGCTGTGCATCAGTGGCCGACGATCAAGAATATTTCCGAGATCATCCGGCAACTGAAAAACCAGCCCAAGAAAGCCCCGCCAACCACCTATGACAAGCTCGTGGCGCTGTGGATGCGGGCTGATCAGGCTACGAAGCTGCGCTTCCATGATTTCCTCGCTCCCACTCTTGAGTTGGAGGACGCGGCATGAGCGACACTTTGTCTGTTGAGATCGGCAAGATCATCCGGCGGGAACGTCAGGCGCGCGGCATGACCATTGAGGCGCTGGCGCATGAAAGTGGGCGCTGCAAGGTATCTGTCGCGCGCGCTGAAACTGGTCAGGGTTCTGTCAAGGTCATCATGCTGTTTGACCTTCTGTGGGCGCTGGACTGTGGACAGGATGTCTTTCTGGAGATCCTGTCTCTGGATGCGTCCCTGCGCAGCACTGCTCTGGCGGTGAAGGAGGCAGCATGAGCCGGAAGCCTGATAACCGGCAGCTCTCGCTGCTGGACTGGGAACCGCCCGTTATCGTGACCGCGTATGACCCTGCGCAGGTTCGGGGGAACACATACGAGTTCTCTCTGTGCCGGGCCATTTCCGTCACGCTGACGGAGTGCGGGCGCACCCGGCCTGAGGTTGCCTCTGACATGAGCGACATTCTGGGGAAGACCGTCACCGTCAACATGCTCAACGCTTATGCATCCGGGCAGCGGGAAGATCATCAGATCAGCGTGCCACGGTTTAACGCCCTGATCGGGGCGACCCGTGACATGCGACTGGTGGAGTTTCTGGCTGCACCTCGGGGCTGGGCTGTGATTGATCGGCGCTTCCTACCGATGATTGAGCTTGCGGCTGTGTCTGAACGAAAAAAAGAACTGACGCGCATGGAAATGGGATTGCGGCGTCAGATGGGAGGGCGGTTCTGATGTCCCACAGCATCAAACAACTCGAATTGCTCAATCAGGGTCAACCTTTGGCACACATGATTGCCCCTGAGTGTGCCTCTGAGGATCTTCTGGATGATATGCGTGTTCATGTTGACGCGGCGATCAGAGGGGTGATTTCGCAGAACGAATTCCGTCTGCGATTTCAAGAAAGCGTGCAAGCCGTTCGGGAGGGTAGCTCTAATGTCTCGAAACAATAAGAAATCGCGGAGCAAGAAGGTGGCGCTTACTCCGCGAGACAAGATGTGGGTTGGAATTACAGGTCTTGTTTCAAAGATTGAAGCATTTCCAGAGCAGTCCTCAATTCCGGAAGACCGTCAACGCGATCGCCAACTTGAGAAACAAGATGTTGGCGCATCTGCTCGACCTGCTTGATTGCAATCTGCCGATCAAGTGTTTTCTGGCCCGATAGTTGTTTGAGAAGCATTATGGAAAGTAAGCTACCAATAATCGCATGGGCTGATGCGCTGGACAAATCTCGCCGCAGCATCTGCACTTCTCTTTTCAGTTCTTCAATCTCTCTTTTTGAAGATTTTTCCTCTGACACAGTTTCCTCCTTGTTTGGGTTGTGCAGCCACAAGGTGGATGGGGTGGTGCGAGTCTGGCAATGCGGCCAGACCGCATCTCTTCCCCGTATGGTCGGGGGTGCGGCATGAGGACGGTGGTGGAATACCGGAACCTGACGTTTGCATCCTCTGATGATGGCGTCCTGCAAATCTGGTTTGAAGCGCAGTGCAATGAAGACAATCTGCTTGTCCGGATTTACGGACAGGATCGGGACACATCGTTTGAGCGGATCACGCCGCAGGTGCTGACGGGCTGGGCGCTGTATCGCTCCAGCAAGCCAAAGGGGCTTGTGTCCGGGATTTATGCTTCCCTGCGACCTTATGGGGCGGGTGGTGGAGCGATGGACGCTATTAAGGTTCATCTGGATGGGGCACGGAAAAGCGATGTTTATGTCGCCTTAAAGGAGGCTTCCGAAGGTCTTGATAGCTTCCATTGTCCGAAAGTTGCGCAGGGCGTCGCCCGGAAGGTGAAGGATTTTCGGAAACACGTTCGTCAAGAAGTCTTCATGGCTGAAAAAATTGCTGAAATGGTGCGGTCGGGGATTTCTGTTGATGAAATTCTGGGGGCGCTTCGGCAGCATGGAGGGAAAAATGCTGAGTAGCGTTCAGTGGTTTTCCCCTGCTGAACTGGCAGCTTTGGGGCTTCCTGGTCTGCCTTCAACGAAGCAGGGCATCACGCATCGTATACAGACTGAAAACTGGCTTGATCCTGCAAATGAGGGAAAATGCTGGCGGCGTCGGAATGGGCGCGGTGGCGGGTTTGAGTTTACGCCATACGTTCTGGATACGATTGCCCAGGCAGCCCTTGTTGCTCGTATTCTGCCTCCCGCAGAGCCGGAAGGAGAAGAAGAGCGCGGTGAGAGAAACGAGCTCTGGGATAGATACCGGAAGCTGCCTGAGCATAAGCAGGAGCGTGCAAAAAAAGCGCATCGTATTCTGATGATGGTGGAAAGCTGGATTGATGCCAAATGCTGCCAGAAGAAGCTGGCCATCGCGCACATCGCCAAAGATCAGAAGGTGGGGAAAACCACGATCTATAACTGGTATCGTGATGTGCGCGGGTTGGACAAGGATGACTGGCTTCCCGCGCTGGCTGACCGCTTGCACGGGAACCGGAAGAAGTATGCCGGGTGTGATGAGCAGGCTCTTGAGTTCTTCAAGTCTCGCTGGCTTCAGCCGGAAAAGCCGAAGTTTGAGAAGTGCTATCGCGATCTGGTGAAGGCGGCTGAAGAACAGGGATGGGTCATTCCCAGCATCAACACCATGAAGCGGCGGGTAAAGGAGCTTCCGCAAATGGTGGTCATGATGGCCCGGCATGGGCGGGATGCTGCCAAGCAGATGATCCCGGCGCAGGAGCGCGACCGCACCTATCTGCATGCCATGCAGGCGGTGAATGCGGACGGGCATAAGTGGGATATTTTCGTGCTGTGGCCGGACGGGACGATTGCGCGGCCTGTTATGGCGGCATGGCAGGATCTGTATAGCGACACCATCCTGTCCTGGCGGGTTGATAAGTCCGAGAACACAGACCTGATCCAACTGGCATTTGGCGACATGATTGAGAAATGGGGAATCCCTGAGGAAGCTCTGATGGATAACGGACGGGCGTTTGCGTCAAAACGCATGACAGGCGGCGCAAAAACCCGCTTCCGGTTCAAGATAAAGGAGGATGATGTCAACGGGGTGATGACCATTCTGGGCGTGAAAACCCACTGGGCGATCCCCCGGCATGGCCAGTCAAAACCCATTGAGCGTGCCTTTGGCGATATGGAGGAAAACATTGCCAAGGATCTGCGGTTTGCCGGGGCGTATGTGGGCAACAACCCGCTTGCCAAGCCGGAGAACTATGGCAGCAAGGCAATCCCGCTTGCGGAGTTTTTAAAGGTCGTTGAAGAGGGTATTAAGGAACATAATAACCGCCCTAAACGGAATACGCCGACCTGTGGTGGCAAGAAGAGCTTCTTTCAGGCGTTTTCTGAAAGTCTGGCCATTCGTCCGGTTCGGAAAGCGACGGAAGCCCAGCGGCATCTGTGGCTGATGGCGGCAGAAAATGTCACGGTAAACAAGATCAACGGCTCCATCCGCTTCATGAAGAACCGTTATTTTGCGGACTTCCTGCATGAGCATCTGGGAGAGAAGGTTGTGGTTCGCTACGACCCGCAGAACCTGCATGCGGACCTGCATGTGTATGACGCGAAAGGGTCATTCCTGGGCAATGCTCCGGCTATCGAGAAGACAGGCTTCTTTGATACGCAGGCGGCGGGTGAGACCAAAAGGAAAGAGCGGAAAATCCTGCGGAACGTGAAGGAAAATCTGGAACTCCAGCGCAGCATGACACCGGGCGACATGATTGATCTGATGCCCAAAATCTCTGATGCGCAGGAAGACCTGATTGAAACCAAGGTTGTGCGCCCGCTCCGCCCCAAACCGTTTGTGAGCAACGGGAATGCCGCCGTGGCGCACCATGAGGACGAAGAAGAAGACTGGCTGAGCAAGT
>NZ_CALLXM010000033.1 GCF_937875265.1 uncultured Acetobacter sp.
AGTTTTTAAATTATACACTCATACACCGTTCCGTACCCATCGTCTTTTATTCTGATCCCGTATAAAGTCTTTGCAAACAGGAGCCTTCCCCATGTCAGACCTTGACGGACACCTTGTTCTTCCAGACCGGCTTATGCCCGGACGCATTTCTTTTTCCGGGCATATCCACACCACGGAAGCCCGCAGCGCGGTACCAGACCGTTATATTCTGCCGGGCTTTATTGATGGGCACGTACATGGCGGAAACGGCGCAGACACTATGGATGGTGTGGAAGCCATTCACACCCTCTCCCGCTTTCATGCACAGCATGGCACCACAACCATTCTGCCCACGACCATTACCCGCCCCTGGGCTGATGTAATGGATGCCCTGCATGCCGTGGCCGAAGTGGTACGCACACAGATACAGGGCGGCCCGGTTGTGCATGGCGCGCATCTGGAAGGTCCATTTGTCAGCCCGCATAAACTGGGCGCGCAACCCCCTTATGCCATTCCCCCCACAGCAGACCGGGTGGCCGAGGCTCTAGCCACAGATTGCATCCGGGTTGTCACTCTGGCCCCGGAACTCCCCCACGCACAGACCGCCATCAAACAGTTTGCAGACGCTGGGGTTCGCGTCAGTCTTGGCCACACCGTGACGGGATACGAAGGGGCCAATGAGGCCATCTGCCAGATTTGCGCGATGGGTGGCGTTGCGGGAGCTACGCACCTGTTCAACGCAATGGGGCCTATTACCGGCCGGCAGCCAGGCCCGGTGACTGCTCTGATGTGTAGTGATGCCTATGCAGAAATGATTTTTGATACCCATCACGTCCACCCCGCCACCTTCCGGCTGGCGCACCGCGTAATGGGGGGCAGACTGGTTTTTGTTACAGACGCCATGCGCGCTACCGGTCTGCCAGATGGCCCAAGCCAGTTGGGTGGGCAAGATGTAATGGTGAAAGATGGCACAGCACGCCTGCCAGATGGTAGTCTGGCAGGAAGCGTGCTGACACTGGATCAGGCCCTGCGCAATGCCCTTCAGGCCGGAACACCTTTGCTGGAAGCTGCGGCTCTGCTCAGCGCCAACCCGGCCCGTTATCTGGGGCTGACTGACCGGGGCACGCTGGAGGCGGGCAAAAGAGCTGATTTTGTCGTGCTGGATTCTGACTTTATGGTTCAGGAAGTCTGGGTTTCCGGCGCACGCATTCACTAAAAGCTGATTGCAGCATCAGCAAACCACCTGCCCGGGGAACAGCAAGCGCATCTTTCACGTTACGGCACCGGACAGGCGACACAAACAGAGAGAGACGACTTATGGATTTCCGCCAACTTGGCACAACCGACCTCAAGATTGCCCCCATTGTTTTCGGTGGCAATGTGTTCGGCTGGACTCTTGATGAAAAAACCAGCTTCAGCATTCTGGATGCTGTTGTTGACCACGGCTTCAACGCTATCGATACCGCAGATGTTTATTCCGTCTGGGCACCGGGGAACGAAGGCGGGGAATCCGAAACCATTATTGGCAACTGGCTGAAAGCCAATCCGGGCAAGCGGGATCAGGTCCTTATTTTCACAAAAGTCGGCTGGGATATGGAAAAGCCGGGTGAGAAAGGGCTTTCCGAACGCTGGATTATGGAATCTGCAGAACGCTCACTCAAGCGGCTGGGCGTTGAACGGATCGACCTCTACTTCTCTCACTGCCCCGACCCGGAAACCCCGTACGAAGAAACCCTCGGGGCTTACGAAAAACTCCTGAAAGCCGGAAAAGTCCGGGCTGTTGGTGCGTCCAACCTGGATGCCAGCCAGCTCAGCACGGCTCTGGATGTGGCAAAAACCCACAACCTGCCGCGCTATGATGTGCTTCAGCCGGAATATAACCTGTATGACCGCGGCTCGTATGATGGCGCTCTGCGCGATCTGTGCATCCGGGAAAAGCTGGGCGTTGTTCCCTATTACAGCCTTGCCTCAGGCTTCCTTTCCGGAAAATACCGCTCACAGGATGATCTTTCCCAAAGCGCACGTGGCTCAGGCGTTGAGAAATATCTGAACCCGCGTGGCATGAAAATTCTGGCAGCCCTTGATGCCGTTGCTGCCCGGCATGATGCCAGACAGGCAGAAATTGCTCTGGCCTGGCTGATTGGCCGTGAGGGTGTAACAGCCCCTATCGCCAGCGCCACCAAACGCGAACATATCGAGAGTTTTGCAAAAGCTGCTCAACTCACCCTTTCAGCGGAAGACCGCGCAGAGCTGGACGCAGCCAGCGCCTGATACGGCAAATACCAGCACACTAAAAAAGGGAAGAAGGACGGGTATCTCCCGCTCTTCTTCCCTTTTTCATAAATGGTCTGCTTTCAGGCAGCTTTTTAAAACTCAGCCAAACCTGTCAGACTGGCAGGCGGCTTATAGCCGCCACACCTTCTTCACACCCAAGAACAGCAGCTTTTTCCTTTGTGGTCAGCTGTGTTTCCAGAACAGAAATGCTGGGTGCTTCTGCAACTTTCAGTAACCCTACCAGCTGATCCGGGTTGATCGGGTCACCCGGTTTGCGGGCTGGTGGAAGCATGGCGGCATGTGCCTGCAACAGGCTGGAATCAGCCCGCAGGGCGCGCAGAGCGTCATGGGGCAGGGACGGGGCATCATTCTCCGCCAAAGCCTGCTCCGTTTTCAGCAGAACATCTGGCGGGTGCGTTTCTTCAGGCACCAGCAACAGACCGGCTTTTTTGAAATCCTGCCCGACTTTCCGGCTGCTGGTCAAAAGGACCAGCGGAATGGAAAACACCAGTCCAAGCAGCACGGGTGTCATCCAGAAGAACAGCGAGGGGGACACAACCCACGCCCCAGCACCGAGCAGCAGACCAAAAATGGTAAACTTGGTGTATTGCTGAACTACCACAAGAAACGGGACACCCCCGTCATCACGCCGCTGCGTGTTCCAGCCAGAATCATGCCCGGACAGGATGGAGATGACGCCCGAAGTCTGAATCAGCATGGCGACTGGTGCAATCAGCCCGCCAATCAGAGTTTCGACCAGCACAGAAGCCGCAGCACGTAGCGCGCCACCACAGCCTTTGCAGGTCGCGCGGTCAAAAATCAGGGCGATATAGGCAAAAAGCTTGGGGGCCAGCAAAATGGCCATCGTGCCAATAAACACGTATTTTGCCTGCACCGGGTCAACATGTGGCCAGTGCGGGTAAAGCAGTTTGGTATCCCCAAAATATTCAGGCCGTTCAAAATGTGCCTGAAGGGAAATCAGAATCCCGGTCAGCAGAAAGACCAGCCAGAGCGGGGAGGTGACGTATGCGCCAATCCCCACCACCATGTGCATCCGGCTGACCCAGTGCAGCTTTTTAGTCGGCAGCACTTTTACATGTTGCAGGTTACCCTGGCACCAGCGCCGGTCACGGATAGCCACATCGGTCAGAGACGGCGGGCTTTCTTCATAAGACCCGTCAAGCCCCGGCACCATATGAATGGCCCAGCCACCCCGGCGCATGAGTGCTGCCTCCACAAAGTCATGGCTTAGAATATGGCCACCAAACGGCTTGCGCCCCGGAACATGCGGAAGGCCAGCCTGTCCGGCAAACGCCTCAGTCCGGATAATGGCATTATGGCCCCAGTAATTGCCTTCTGACCCGTGCCACCAGGCAATACCATGCGCAATAACAGGCCCGTACACCCGGCCGGCAAACTGCTGTAAGCGGGCAAATAATGTCGTGCCCCCCACAATAGACGGCAGGGTCTGGATCAGCCCCACACCAGGGTTCCGCTCCATGGCGCCAACCATACGGACCAGCGTTTCACCAGACATGACGGAGTCAGCGTCCAGTGTAACCATCTGCTGGTAGGCAGCGCCAAAACGACGCACCCATTCACCAATATTCCCGGCCTTGCGCTCCACGTTGTTATGTCGACGGCGGTAGAAAATTCGACTGCCCTGGCTCTGCGCGCGCAAAGCCAGAAAGGCCGCCTCTTCCTCCACCCACACATCCGGGTTGGTGGTGTCCGAAAGAATGAAAATATCGAACGCATCGACCTGACCCGTTTCACACAGGCTGGTGTAGATGGCTTTCAGCCCCGCCATCACGCGATGCGGGGGTTCATTATAAGTCGGTAACAGAAGGGCCGTGCGGGAGTGCAGGGCAGGGAGCGGGCCAGACCGCGTAATGCCCAGCCCCAGACCGCCACGCGTAATCAGCGAGGCAAAACCTGCCAACGAGGACGTAAACGCCAGCGCGATCCATAAAAACAGGGCAACGAACAAAACCAGCATCACCACCCCGAGGATGGTCGTGCCGTTGGCATCCAGCACTTTATGCGTGCGCCATGCACCAAAAGCTGTCAGCGCCAGAGCAGAGCCGATTACCAGAAACCGACGCAGGCCGATTGTTGCCGGAGACGTGGAGGGGGTTCCCGAACGCCCTTCCATATCCGGCATGCCGTGCAGGTCCTGCACTGGCATGGCCAGAGGTGCTTCCGGGGGCAGGGCTTGAAATGGCGCAGTCTGCTGAACAGGTGGAGTCATTACGGCGTCCAACGGTATACCCATTCTTCTGAGACCGGGCCGCTGTCCGTTGCCAGCACACACCGGAGTTCAACAACTTTTTCATCACCCGGCGCAAACTCAAAGGTTGTGCGCCAGCCATTGATGTTCGGGTTAGGCTCCACCACCACATTGCGGATTTTACCCGCTGAGGACTGCGGCTCCAGATGGAAACGCGTGTCCTTGGGCAACCGTTCAAACGGCACACCCATGAAATCTATGGAGAAGAAGCGGGCGGTCTTATCATCCACCACGGACCCGACACGGGTTGCGCCAACGCGCGCCAGAGGCGTGGGGAAGGGAGCATCCCACCCCCAGTACATCCGGTAGGTGAAGCTGTATTCTTTCCCGGCAACCAGTGGTGTTTTAGGCCGCCAGAAAGAAACGATATTGTCGTTCACTTCATTAGGGGTCGGAATTTCAACCAGATCCACCCAGCCCTGCCCCCAGTCCCCAATGGGTTCGATCCACAAAGACGGGCGCTTTTCATAATTCAGTGCCAGATCTTCAAAATCATGGAAATTCCGGCGGCGCTGCATCAGGCCAAAGCCACGCGGGGAATCATCAGAAAAGGCCGAGAACTGCAAATCCAGTGGATTACGCAGCGGACGGAACAGTTCCTGCCCGGCGCCGGTCCACATCTGGAGGGCCTCACTATCATGTGCCGCTGGGCGCCAGTCATCCACATGGGTGCGGTCATTGGCATCAAAATAGAACATGCCAGTCAGTGGCGCGATACCGGACTGATCAATTTTGGTACGCGGATAAATGGTGGACTGCACGTCAAACACAGTTGTGTCACCCGGGCGAATGGTAAAGCGGAATGCCCCGGCAACCGAGGGACTATCCAGCAGCGCATGCACCACCACGGCCTTCACGCCTGGCTGTGGTTTTTCCAGCCAGAAAGCCCGGAACAGCGCGAATTCTTCTCCTTTGGGGTCGCCCGTGCCATCAGCAAAACCTCGGGCAGACAAGCCATAGCTCTGGCCCTTGGCCACAGCGCGGAAATAGGATGCCCCCAGAAAAACGCAGAACTCTTCCATCACACCAGGGGTGTTGATGGGCGTACGCAGGCGCAGACCCGCAAACCCAACATTCTCGTCCACTCGCAGGGAAGGGTCCCCATATGTGAACAGATCGGGAGAGTAGGGAACAGGCTCTGACTTGCCGTCCTTGATCTCAAAAATCTCGATCCGAGGACGATAGAGGAAGCCACGCGGAAAAAATGCCGCGTCAAACGCCAGATTTTCACCATGCCATAATGTCCGGTCATCCCGGTAAGCAATGCTACGGAACTGGTCAAAATTCAGATTATCCAGTGCCTTAGGCAGGGTCTGGTCAGGCCCATGATACGGGGCGCTCGCCAGACGCTGGGCAAGCTGCCGGACCGTCATGTCATCAAACGTACCGGTGGCCCCTTCAAGCCCTTCAGCTCTGGCCTGCCGCGCAACGCCCCCGGCCAGAGTAGCGAGGGTAACCCCCGCGCCAATCCGAATTAAGTCTCGTCGCTGTACAGATGAAGACACTCCAGACTCCCGAATTCCCTATAGATTATAGGGGTAAAAATTTCTTTCCTGACAAAATTGTCTTTTGATACGGCTTTTTAAGGGCATTCCACGTCTTGCGGTGTTAAGAGTTTTTCAAGTTCTGCAAGACTGGTTACCGCGGCCTGAGCCGCCTGTTTTTCAATGTCCCGGTAGCACCGCACCACGGCCTCGCCTTCCTGTGTCAGAAAAGCACCACCACCACCGCCGGGCCGCGTGACCACTAAAGCCTCACGGAACATCTGGTTCATGCTATCCACCAGCAACCATGTCCGACGGTAGGACATGCCCATGGCCCGCCCTGCCGCAGAAATGGATCCAGTTTCCGCCAGTTGTTCAAGCAGACGGATTTTTCCGTGCCCAAGTGCGGGCTTGCCATCCGCATCCACTCGCAAGGTCAGTCTCAACCGCTCTGTCATTCGCCTGCCTGCGTTCGCGTTGCTGTTTTGTGCATGATAACGTGAAGGATCATGTTCTCTTTCACCCTGGACCAGAACCCGGCGACATTCTCATGACATATCTCAGGCCAGATACCATCTGGCGTTCCATGACGCCAGACGATCTTACCTCCATCATAACACTCGCGGCGCGCATTCATCCCGATTATCCGGAAGATGACGATATTTTCAGAGAACGGCTGGCGCTTGCCCCGGAAGGCTGCTTTGTGCTGGCCGATGCGCAACGGGTTCACGGCTATCTGATCAGCCACCCCTGGGCAGGACATATTTCCCCGCGCCTGAACTGCCTGCTGGGCA
>NZ_CALLXM010000034.1 GCF_937875265.1 uncultured Acetobacter sp.
AGACTTAAAATCTCCAGCCCGTAAGGGCGTGCGGGTTCGAGTCCCGCAGTTCGCATACCTTAACGTGTTGATTTTATTGAGAAAACCTAAAAGAGGTGAAGTGTAAACCCGCTTCTCCACAGTCCTTCTCCAAACTGGAGAAGTTCTCAATGCTGGCTCTCGTGGGCACCCACTACCACTTCCGCCGTGTCGTCCCCGTTGCCTTGCGCCCTCTCTTCGGCAAAACTGAATTCTGGATTTCCCTCAAAACGGGGAACAAATCAGAAGCCCGCCTCTCGGCCATGACCCTTCATGCCCAGACCAGCGCGCTTTTCAGGACGGCCCGCACCATGACTGACCCAGCCCGGAACAAACCCCTCACCAAAGACGACCTTCTGGCGCTGTATGAAGACATCATCAAAAAGCAGGAAGAGGTCCTCGAGACCAACGAACGGAAGGCCGCCCAAGACCTCAAACTTGAGCACTACACAGCCAGCATGGATCGTTACAGAGACCTGCTCAAAACCAGAGCCTTCCTGACTTACTCTACAGACGCTTTGGAACGGCTGAAGCAGCATATTATCACGCTGCGTCAGGACATGATTACCGGTAAAATTCAGGACAAGGCCAGTCTTGCCAGTAAAACTGAAGAAGTCGAACGGCTGCATGATACACTGGTCAAACTGTTTCAGACTGGCCCAGCCCTGTCTCAGGCTTCCGGCGCAGTGCCTCCGTCCCACCAGCTGGCATCTTCCACACCCTCTCCGGCTCCATCCGTCATGTCCTCCCCACGTCTGACAGAAGCTCTTCAGACAGCCTTGCTGGCTGACAACCAGAAGAGTGACGCCACCAAGAAAGAGACAGCGCGCACGGTGGCGCTGTTTGTTCAGGCTTTTGGCGACAAACCCGTTCAAGAGATTACTGGTCGGATTGCCGGGGAATTTCGAGACCTGCTTTTCTCTCTCCCCTCCTCCTACGCCAAGAGCAAGCAGGACATGGATTTAAACGCTGAGGTCGAGCGGGCGCAGGAGTTTGACCTGCCGACATTAAGCGGCAAGAGCGTGAAGAACCACTTCATGCGCCTTTCTGCTTTGTGGAACCAACTTATCCGCCGCGAGATTGCGGAAAAGAACCCGTGGAGCAACTGGGACTTTGACCTGACAAAGCGGACCCCCCGCAGGGCATGGACTGACGACGAACTGGCTGTGCTTTCGTCGTCAGCATGGACATGCAGCACCATCTCGCAGGCTACCTTTGCAGGCATTACTCTGGTCGCCGCTTATAGTGGCATGAGGTTGGGAGAAATCTGTAACCTACGGAATGACGATATTCAGGAGGTTGATGGCATCCCATGTTTCCTTATCCGCCCTCATCCCAAAGACAAATGGACACCGAAAACAGAAGCAGGCACGCGTAATGTACCCATCCACAGCGCCTTGCTGGACTGGGGCATTCTAAACTTTCAGAAAGAAAGCGAGAAATTCCTGTTCTCGGAACTGAAAACACCCAAAACCGGCCCGCGTGGCACAGACTTTGGCCGGAATTTCTCGAAGTTCAAAACGACCATAGGCCTTCCGGCTGCCATTACGTTCCACAGCTTCCGGCACACAGTTTCCACCCGTCTGCGCAATCAGGCCGGAGACCTGAGAGAACTCTGGATTGATGCTCTGTTGGGTCATGAATCCAGTCATAAAAGTCAGGGGGCTACAACCTATCTCTCAGGTATCGAAATCGAGAACCTCAGACAGGCTGTCGAAGCTGTGAGGTATCCAACGCTCTTCTTGAGACATAAGCTATGACGACTTAGGGGGGGGGACAGTGGAGCGTCTGATTATGGCTCGTGGTCGTAAAAATTGGACGTTGAACTTGTGTAACCCAGATACGCTGATAGCCTTGACATAGATTGCATGAGCAGCAATATAATTCATACATTAAAATTATTGGTGGTAAAAATGTCAAAACCTACAATATTCATAAGCCATATAACCGAAGAAAAAGATATAGCTTATATATTCAAAAAAGAAATAGAAGAAAAATTTTTAGGCATGGTAAATGTTTTTGTTTCATCTGACTCATCGAGTATAGCTCTTGGAACAAATTGGCTTGATAATATAACAACGGGATTAAGAGAGTGTGCTGCAATTCTATTATTTTGCAGTCCATACAGTATCAAGAGGCCTTGGATTAACTTTGAGTGTGGAGCTGGATGGGGACGAGGTATCGATATTGCGCCTATTTGCCACTCTGGATTGAGACCCGTAGATTTACCTCTTCCTATGAGTTTATTACAAGGGATCGAGGCCACAAATAATCTGAAAATAAAAGAAGTATTCGATCTTATATCAAAAAAACTAAATTCAGCAGCTCCAAAAATAGATTCAAATGAAATTGTAAAAAAGATAGTAGCATTTGAGTCTAAATACACGAAAGATCAAGAAATAAAAATAAATCTTTTAGGTATAAAATCAAAAGAACCTCAAATTATTGATATAATAAAAAAACTATCTCCAGGCGCGGTCAGTCCAATACAGGGAGTAACACAAATTCTTTATATGGAAATAAAGCCGTATTTAGACAACATTCAAAACAAGGGCCACTTGAATTTTTCTTTTACAGCACAGGGAATGTCATTGGGAACAAATGCTCAGGGAATTACCGGTGTTCTTTCTATAACCGCCTCTCAAGATGTAATAGATTCAGCAATCAGTATCTAAAGCATAGGAATCGGAATGAAAGTTTTCGCACTTTCATTCCGATAGCTTCCTACTATACCATATTATATTTACAATCATATCTTGTTATATTTTATATATATGTATGATTATATACTATTTCTTATATTGTGATGAAATATACTTTATTTTATGTGATTGATGCATTTCTTCTGTTCCAGCGTCAGACGAAATTTCTCAAATTTTATTTCATTATGGCAGATATGTCCGCTTTACGGAAAAACAAATCATCTGCCCTAATGACCGACGTGAGGCGTGAGGAGACCATGCCCACAATCTCTAACTCATACTGAGACATGTCCATCCAAAGTATTATAAATATTAAACGTTAAGATTTATGTTCTTTTTTCGTTCCTTGCATAGAAATAAAAATAGGAAATCGCATGTTCTGATGGGTTACCTTTAAGAGGAGCCAGCAGTGTCAAATGGCTACCCGTTCCGGGTCCATTCGACAGCTGGCAAGGGGGAGAAATCTCCCCCGTTGACCCCCTTTAAGCAAGGAGACTAAGCATGCCTATACCTCGAACATCTCGTCTTTCCGTCAGAGCATCTCCAGATGAGCTGATGCGCTGGAACCACATCGCTCGCTCTCATGGGTATGCCACAACAACCCACTGGATACGTTCTCTGCTGACCAGTGCAGAACTGTCTGATCATAATGGCCGACCTGTTCCTAAGGAATTACGTGGAATACGCCAGCAGCTTTCCCGCGTTGGCAACAACCTCAATCAATTGGCTCACTCTGCGAATTGTGGTGACGCCATCCAGTGCGGATGTGTGCTGGATGATCTTGACATGCTGATCGGCCAACTCGACCAGATGCTGTCAGGATCACGCAAAAGCCCTTCCATCAAGCCAGCCCCTCGCAAGTGCGACGAAGCTGACATGACGCGTCATTGAAAGTCCTGTGAGAGCATGACCAATGATCGTCAAGGAAAGCAGGATCAGAACAAAAAGTGGAGCGGGTGCCATTGCCCGCCATGTGCTGCATGGTGCGAAGAATGAAGCCATCAGAGTTCTATCCGGGTCTGAATGGCTCCTGCACGACCATATGCGTGAAGCCCATCGCGAAGGACTGAAATACGGTCTGCGTCATATCGCCTTCAATCCAGAAGAAGCCATGACCGATAAAGAGCTAGCTGGTTTTGCCAGTCGCCTGTGTGAAGAACTCCATGCAGATCCTGAACACCTTACTCTTGTGGTCCACCAGAAAAACGGGAGCACACATGGCCACCTGATCCTGCCAGAGTGGCAACAGGATCATGTTCTGGAAAGCCGGTTCACCTGGATGCGGATGGAGAAAGTCGCCCGGCTTGAAGAAATCCGACTTGGGCACAAACTGGTGGTTGGTCGACATGACAAGGCTATTGCCAAAGCCCTGCGCAAGGAAGGCCATCACCATGCAGCGGAACAGGTCGATGCTCTCGTACCTGTTTCTCATGATGCAAAACCCCGTGCAGCCTACACGTCGGAAGCGCGACGCATCACAGAACGACAAGGGCTTGACCTCCCTGCACTGAAAAAGCTGGTCACTTCCCTCTGGTCCCAGTCAGACGGACTGAAATCTTTCCGGGCAGCATTAAAAAACCACAGCCTGACACTGCGTGAAGGAGATCGAAAAGAGACACGCCCGGGCGCTCAAATTGTCGAAACCAGTGATGGTGTTCTGGTGGGAAGCTTTACCCGTCTGGCAAAAGTCAAAGCCGCAGAGTTTCGCAAACTGCTTTCTGAAGAGCAGCGCCAAATGGAACCCAAACAAGAAATCAATATCAAGAGCACCCGTCTGCCAATACGTCGGACAACCGCAGACTTTTATGACGAATACCCCATCCCCAAATCTTCTGACGCTCAGCCAGTGCCCCGAAAAACGCCTGTCATAAACCTCCCGAAAATCCCTACATGGCAAAGACAACTCTGGCTCAAACGGATGGCGGACGTGAACACTCTGACGACAGAGCCACTCCCTTCCTCTTCTACTGTCCAGATCAGAAATGCAGAGGAGGCCCGTTTTCGGAAAGAGATCAGGAAAGCCATCGCACAACAACACGTTATTCTTGACCAGCAGGCACCTGAAGCAAGCTGGAAACCTCTTGATCGAGGCAAGACGCTCGCGACATGGCGCAGACAGCTTACACCCTACCAGAAGCAGCTCAGAAAAAACTTTGACCATTATATCGTCGCAAAACGAGAATGGCAGAAAGCCGAGAAAAGTCGCTGGCAACGTATGACCGGCAAAGCCAGAAAACTTGAGAAAAGGACTGACGCGCTTTTCTATGAATTTCTGGAAATCTTGCGCTTTGTGGTGCAAGCCCTGCTCCATATTGTCGGGCTTCGCTCGGAACCAGCGTGGCCTATTCGCACCGTCCTGAGTGAGAAGAACAAACCAGCACTGCAACGCTTCAAAAAAACGTATGACGCTGAATTCTCTGCCATGGCTGATCCACAGAAACTTGAAACATGGCTCGACCAACGGTTTGACCGTATCGTGCAAGCGCGTCAGAAACGCATTACAGATTGGAACAGAGCCCACAAAGACGAGAAAAATGCAGCTCAAAATGAAATCGAACGGCTTTCTTCTTTGCTCAACACGAAAAACCATAAATTGAAACATCAGGTGCTTATCGAGCCATCTCATTCCCGCAGTCCCACATCGTTCCCCGCATACAACCCGCAGACCCGATACGGCACCTCTGGCAGCCCCTCACCGTTTTGAGCACTTTGGAAAGTCTCTTGACGAGAACTCACTTCTTCTCCAAAGTGTTTCTCGTAAATCGTTACCAAGAAGGACATCTTTTAGCGTTTTCCTTGATGAAATCAGTAAGGTTTCGAATGCAACTCACCCCGTTCTCCGGGTTCGAGTCCCGCAGTTCGCACCACTAACCATTTGAAATATAACAGTAAAATGAGAATTTGACGGGTCTGCGGGATTTTCCCGTTTGTCTTCCCAGAATGAGAAACGCAGATACTCCGCCTTATCGGCTCACACTACCTCCTCAGCTGTGCAAGCCCGTAACCTCAAAGCTTTTTGTGCCTGTCGGAGATCTCCCTCCCCCTCCCTGCGCATCAATGAAAAATTGATCACCTACGAATGAGCAGATGATCTGTAAGCTTGCATCGGCAATCCGCGAACAATCCATTATAGAATCTGTGCCATCAAGGTGCTGGCACAGATCTAAAAGGAAGGAAGAGCAGAAAAATAGAGCTCACCTCTATACAAAGGCAGCCTGTAAGCACGAAGTCAGACCTTACAACGAGCAACGCAGCTTATCTTATTAAAAACCTCATGCTTAATGCGATAAATCTGGAATAATAGACATCAGATACTCTGTTGCTGGTGGAATAGACGATACAGGAGTGCGTTCGTTCAGACCGTGCATGAAGCTTTCAGAGGGCTTAATGAACACGGGACTGGCGTTGTAACTCGGCACTCCATTTTTGCGGAACCACATACTATCTGATGCACCAGCCTGTATGGACGGGATCACAGGAAGGCCGGGGTAGATCTTGTGGATAGCCTTTGTCACGGCCTCAGCGAAGTCTTTCCGGAAAGGTGACGGCGGCGTTGCGACAGAACCCGCTGTGACGTCTTCAATTGTTACGCTCTGATCAGCGGCCACTTTTTTAAGCTCATCCAAAATAGCGTCTTTGGAATGACCGGGGAAAATCCGACAATTGATATTAGCCGTGGCCCGTTGCGGTAGAGCATTTGTAGCATGCCCTCCGGAGACCATTGTCACGACGCATGTTGTGCCAATATTACCTACTTCCGAAGGATCTGCTGAAAGTGTTGCAATAGCTTTCTTATCCGCCGGGTTAGCCGCAAACGCTTTCATCGCAGCGCCTATCTTACCCGGTTCCAGCTTTGCAGTTTCCTGAAAGTAGCTGCGGGTAATGTCATTCAGCTCTGGCTTGAACTGATAAGCCTGAATACGCAAAAGAGCTTTAGCCAGCCTATCGATTGCATTATCGGCACGTGGTTCTGAAGAATGTCCACCCGGATTGGTTACCATCAGCTTGTAATCCGCATAGGTTTTCTCTGCCGCAGCCCAGACAAAATAAGCTGGCTTTCCTGTCTGCTCGTTGATCACACCATCTGCGCCATCAACATTCAAAACCATTTCTGCCCCGGCAAGCTTGTCAGCCAGAGCGGCACCACTGCGCATGGCAGTCTCTTCATCACCGGAGAAAGCCAGTATGATTGTCCGCTTCGGGTGATAGCCTTCCCGCTTCAGCTCAAGCAAGGCTGCAATCACCAAGGTATCATCCAGCTTCATGTCCGTGGCCCCACGCCCGAACAGATAGCCATTCTCGACAACCGGGGTGAACGGATCCCGCTGCCAGTCAGCAGGCTTGGCCTCCACCACATCCATATGCCCCAGAAGAACGAGCGGCTTAAGAGACGGATCACTCCCCGGCCAGGTGGCTGTCATATAAAGTGTGTCGGCGACAGGGGTTATTGCAATATCTTTTGTAGAAAACCCGCCTGCAACCAGAGCAGACTTAAACAGTGTGGCAACATCAGCTGTTTTATCCCCCGGCCCGGTGACAGAGCGCAGAGCAATCGCCTCTTTTGCAAGCTCCAGAGCCTGCTGATTTGCTTGCGGGTAAGCACTCGTCTCAGCAGACGCTAGAGGAGCCATCCATGATGAAAACGCCACACAGGCAAGAAGAGCCGGAATTCTACGCATTGTCTCAAACTTTCCTCACATTAGTCATTTCGATATTGGCACAAATAAGACACTCCGGACACCCTGCTCTGATGCACCGGGGCACTCGTAATCTACCCCAGATACTTAAGCATCTGGCCGAGCGGTAAGGTTTTTCTGAAGACGAACCTACCACTCCCCCCTTGCCTGAGCCAAATCTGCCTACTGAAACTCGGGGCTTTCCCATACCTCTTGCATAGCCCTCACCCGTTGCTCGCAATTGCCACACCGCCTACAATTTGATAATGATAATCTTTCTCATAAAGGGCGGCAGATTATGTCAGGGCCAAGCATGTGGCAACAGCTGTTTACACGTCAGCAGAAAAGCAAAAAGCCAGCACCCTTGCCTGAGCAAATAGACGCCATTCGCCAACGGGCGGCCTGCGGCCATCACCTGGATCAGGTTTTATGGGGGAAAGTGCTGCTTAACAGTGCGTATGTTCCGCCCGATCATACTCAGGCCGTTGTCTGGTTCACCATGGCTGCCAATGCCGGATATGGCCCGGCCCATAACATGCTTGGCCGTTGCCATCATTTTGGCTGGGGATATGAAAAAGACCTTCTGCAAGCCGCCAGCCATTACGAAACAGCCGCCAGACTGGGGGATGAATGGGGCCGCTATAATCTTGGCATTCTAACCATGCGTGGCCTTGGTGTTCCCACTGACCTTAAAAAGGCTCTGGGGCTTTTCACAACGGCTGCCCATAACGGGCACGCAAAATCCATGAACCTTCTGGCGCGCTTTCTGGAAGAAGGCTGGGAAACGCCTCAGGATAAAGCCGCGGCACTCGTATGGTATCGCAAATCTGCCGAAGGCGGTGATTACCGGGGCTGCCATAACTACGCGACCGCTCTGGCGGATGCAGGACATGTGGAAGATGCCCTGCACTGGTGGCGGCAAGCTTTGCCTGATGCCACCTCAGATATTCTTCTGGCAATGCAGCGCTCTTTAACCAGATTGGGGGATGCCGCAGACCCCACACTCTACGCTGCCCTGCAGGAACGCCTGAAAACTCTTCCGGCTCAGGAAACCTCCGCACTAAAACCGGCGTAGCGCACCGGTATCCACCGCTTTTTACAAATCACACCATTGCCGCATCAGGTTATGGTAGCAATTGACCAGCCTTAAAACAGCCGGGTCATCATCTGGCAGGCGGCTTCGCAGATCAATAATGGCGCGGTCCAGATCAAACAAAAGCTTTCGCTGGCTGTCTTCACGGATCATGGATTGGGTCCAGAAAAACGATGCCCAGCGGCTGCCGCGCGTGATTGGCGCAACAGAATGCAGAACGGTTGTATCGTAAACAATCATGTCACCGGCAGGCAGTTTGATCTCCCTCACACCGCTTTCATCATAAATGCACAGCTCCCCGCCTTCATACTCTTCTGGGTCGGACAGAAACAGCGTGGAAGACACATCCGTGCGCACCCGGATGCCGCCAGATTCCGGGATGGGCCGCACCGCGTTATCAACATGCGCACCAAAGCTCA
>NZ_CALLXM010000035.1 GCF_937875265.1 uncultured Acetobacter sp.
CCGCAGCTCTCTGAAATCAATCTGGGTGGGACAGCCATCGGGACCGGCATTAATTGTGACCCGCGTTACGGCGCACTGGTCACGGCGCATTTGTCAGACCTGTGTGGCTTTCCACTCAAACAGGCGGAGAATCTGATTGAAGCGACATCGGATGTGGGCGCGTTTGTCACCTGCTCCAGCGTTTTGAAGCGGCTTGCGATCAAGATCTCTAAAATTGCGAATGATCTGCGCCTGCTCTCCAGCGGGCCGCGCGCCGGGCTGGGTGAAATTGTCCTGCCTTCTGTGCAGGCAGGCTCTTCCATCATGCCGGGCAAGATTAATCCGGTTATTCCTGAAATGGTTAATCAGGTTGCTTATATGGTGATCGGGCACGATGCGACCGTCTCGTTTTGTGCAGAAGGCGGCCAGCTTCAGCTGAACGCCTTTGAACCCGCTATGGGCTATTGCATTCTGGATTCCATCCAGATGATGAAAAATGCTTTTGAGGTTCTGGCTGAAAAATGTGTGCGCACTATTCATGCCAACCGGGAGCGCTGCCAGGAGCAGGTGCAGAACAGCATTGGCATTATTACCGCCTTTGTGCCGGTGCTGGGGTATGAGACGTGCGCGTCCATTGCCAAGCAGGCTCAGGCTGAAAACCGGCTGGTGGAGGATGTGCTCAAAGAGCGTGTGCTCATGTCTCCCGAAATGCTGACCGACCTTTTGAAGCCGGAAACAATGACGACACCTCTGCGGAAACAGAAAAATCCCTCGCACAGCTGATCACCGTCTTTCAGGTTTAAAATGATGGTCGGGGCTGAGTGTTGATGCAGGCACGGGAGAAAAGGCTTTTCGTTTATTCCCCCCATGGGTATAAAAAAACGCTATGCGTTTGCGTTCTCGCGTCTGAGCACAGGAGCCCTGAATGATCAGGACACAGGCCCGGATATGGATTGGTCTGCTGGCCTGCCTGCTGATGCAGGTGGGGTTGCTGGCTGGCATTTCCCCCGCACAGGCCCAGAGAGAAGCGCAGGCTCATCACGCCATGATGCAGAAAATGGCCACATCCTGCCCTGAAGAGGGTGTGATGGATGCGCAGTGTATGATGACGCATCCTGATGCTCACACCATGCCGCATGGTGACAAATGCTGCCATGTTCATGCTGCCCTTACGGATATTCCTGCTCCGCCAGAGGCGTTGCATCCGGCCACGCAGCCCGCTGTCAGAACGCAGTCTTTCAGTATGTCCGCTCAAACGGGCTTTGCCGGAGCTGACTGGCTTCCGCCGTTGCGCCCGCCCAGACTCCTGAACAGCTAGACGCCTACAGGCGTTGTCCGTCCCGTTTTCCTGCCGGAAAGCGGGTTGTTGACCGTGAGTGTTTCGGATTTTTCAGAATGTTTTCTTCGTCCCGTTTGCGGGGCGGCCTGACGCGTCGTCGGTTCGTGACGGGGGTAGGGGCTGGCGGCCTGATGGCTGCCCTCCCGCACCCGGCGCGGTCTGCGGCAGCTGCTTTGCCTGCTGGTCTTATTCCGGCAGAGGCATCGGCTGCGTGGAACCTGAGTGTTGGCCGCACCCATATTGAAATTGACCGCAAAGCCCTGAAGGCTCCCTGCATTGGGGGGACTGTCCCCGGCCCTGTGTTGCGTTGGCGGCAGGGGGAGACGGTGGCTGTGAACGTCACTAACACGCTGATGGATGAGGATACGTCTCTCCACTGGCATGGTATTCGTCTGCCGTCGGATATGGATGGTGTGCCGGGCCTGAGTTTTACAGGCATCAAACCGGGTGAAACGTTTACCTATCGCTTCCGGCTCCATCAAAGCGGCACATACTGGTATCACAGCCATTCCGGCATGCAGGAAGCGCAGGGGCTTTACGGGGCGGTGGTGATTGACCCCATCCACCCGGACCCGAATGCGTGTGACCGGGATTACGTGATCCTGCTCTCTGAATGGACTGATGTGTCCCCTATGGACATGATCAATAACCTCAAGATGCAGGATGATTATTACGTTTTCCGGCAGCGGACGGCGGCGTCTTTCCCGAAGGAGGCGCGGGCCGCCGGAAGTGCTGCGTCAGCCCTGAAAGACCGGCTGGCCTGGTCCCGCATGCGGATGGCGGCCACAGATATTTCAGATGTGACAGGGATTATCTATACTTATCTGCTGAACGGCCACGCCCCGGATATGAACTGGAACGGCCTTTTTCGCCCCGGTGAGCGGGTGCGTCTGCGGTTTATCAACGGGGCATCCATGACCTTTTTTGATATCCGTATTCCCGGTCTGGAAATGCTGGTGGTGCAGGCGGATGGGAACGATGTCGACCCTGTGCCGGTTGATGAATTCCGCATTGGTGTTGCCGAAACCTACGATGTGATCGTGCAACCGAAGGAAGACCGCGCCTACACCATTTTTGCCCAAAGCGAGGACAGAACCGGTTTTGCCCGTGGCACACTGGCCCCGCGCGCGGGCATGGCTGGCCTTATACCTCCCATGGACCCGCGCCCCGTGCGCACCATGATTGATATGGGCATGGGCACCATGAAGCCCGGTGAAAGCATGAAAAACATGACAACGCCGGGTGGAACAATGGCCGGGATGGATATGTCCGGAATGGCAGCGTCTGGCGGCAGTATGCTCGGAATGGATGGGGGCGATATGGACATGCACGGCATGGATATGGGCCACATGCATTCTAAAATGCCGCCCCTTGAGGTGGATGATCCGGGGCCGCCGTCTATCAATGTGGAAAACCAGAACGTGGCCATCATGCCGATTGACCGGCTGGGCAGCCCCGGTGACGGGCTGGAGCAGAATGGCCGCCGGGTATTGAACTACAAGCAGTTGCGCGCCACCCGGCCGGGGGCCGACCCGCGCCCTCCGTCACGCGAGATCATTATGCATCTGACGGGGAATATGGAGCGCTATATCTGGGGCTTTAATGGCCGGAAATTTTCTGAATCCGGACCCATTCGCCTGAAAAAAGGAGAGCGTGTCCGCTTTACGCTGATTAATGACACCATGATGGAGCACCCCATCCATCTGCACGGCCTGTGGAGTGAACTGGAAAACGGGCAGGGCGATTATCGGCCTTATAAACACACGCTCATTTCTCAGCCAGGGTCCCGTATGAGCTATCTGGTCACGGCGGATGTGCCCGGGACGTGGGCGTATCATTGCCACCTGATGCTTCATATGGATCTGGGCATGTTCCGCACGGTGATAGTGGAATGAAGCGCCTTGTTTTTCCGGGGATGTGTCTGGTGGCGCAGGTGCTTGCCATACCGGCAGGGCAGGCGGAGGGGAGTGCCGCGTCTGACTTCCCGGTTCAGGCATCCGGCACGGGCTATCACGCGGCAGATGCCCCCTCGGCAAAGCCGGTTGTGTATCTGGGCAATATCAATCCGGTGATGGATCAGGAGAGCTACTTTCATGGCATCATGAATGAGCTTGAAGGGCGTTATGCTCCGGGCGGGACAGATTTCCGCTGGGATGGTGAGGCCTGGTACGGGTCTGACTACAACAAGGTCTGGCTGAAAACCGAAGGCACGTTGGAGCGGGGCCGCCTGCATGATGGAGACCACGAACTTCTCTATAGCCGTTCCATCTCGCCCTACTTCAACCTTCAGGGCGGCGTGCGTGCCGATATTGATGATGGCCCGACGCGCACATGGGGCGCGCTGGGTGTGCAGGGGCTGGCTCTGTATCAGTTTGAAGTGCAGGCCACGGCTTACGTCAGTGATCGCGGGCGTTTTGCGGCCCGGCTGGAAGGGTCTTACGACTTCCTGCTGACCAATCGCCTTATTCTCCAGCCACAAGCTGAGTTCAATCTCTACACAAAATCCGATGCCGGGCGGCAGGTGGGGGCGGGCTTGTCGGATGTTGATGCCGGTTTGCGCCTGCGGTACGAGCTGTGGCGAAAGTTTGCCCCATACGTTGCGGTCACTTATGCCGGGTATCTCACGCAGGCCCGGCGGATTGTGCATGATCAGGGCGGTGAGACCGGCACGTTACGATTTACATTTGGAATTCGGAGCTGGTTCTGAATTTCTCTTTTTTATAAAAGGAATTATTCAATGCGAACTTCTCTTTTTATTCTTACTGCTCTTTTTTTCACCGGTGTTGCTCAGGCTGAGCCAATGCACATGGCACCGGGGCAGAGCATGGAGTCCATGCATAAGGATGCCCCCAAACCGACGGCTCAGCACAGCATGGACACCATGACGATGGAGCAGCAGATGGCTGTGTGCAGCAAGATTGAAACACTGCAAAAGCAGGGCAAGGCGCTAAACCCCACCATGCAACAGCAGAAAGCCGCCTGCGGCAAAATGGATGGCAGCATGGATGCACCCGCTCAGCCCGCGCCGGATGCAACACTTGAACGCTGAATAACAAAGGGGCGGGGGAGGCCTAGCGGATCATTCTGCGCACAACGCGCAGCAGTTCATCAATGGCTTCTTCCCCGCCATCAGTTTGCACGGCCTTGCGAACGCAGCCGTTGGCATGGGCAGAGAGAATTTCGGTCGCGACACCATCCAGAGCGGATTTTACAGCGGAAATCTGCATGAGGATGTCTACGCAATAGCGGTCCTGCTCCACCATGTTCAGCACGCCGCCAACCTGACCTTCAATACGGCGCAGCCGGTTGGTCAGAGTCTTTTTATGGGGCTGCTGGACGCGTTTTTCTGAATCGCTTTCGTGCTCACACGAGTCACATTTTGCCGGGGCGCTTGTGGCCCGAGACTGCGTTGCCATGGTGTCCCCTTCTCCACTGTTGGCCTCTCCTAGCAGGTCATCTCTCATGTTGTCACGGAGGTCAGTTTACACCGTTTTGCGGATAGAAAACGTAATGGTGCGGCCCAGCGGGTCCATGAAGGCGGGCTGATACCCCGCAGGCGTGGTTCCTTTGCCGTTATGAACGTGAATGCGCTCGTTAAACAGATTTCCAACGGACAAGGACAGGCGGAAATTTTTAGCCCATGCCCGGTCTTCCCA
>NZ_CALLXM010000036.1 GCF_937875265.1 uncultured Acetobacter sp.
GGTCTGGGGGGTGCGCATCAGCGCCAGACGGTGCCAGTGGCCAAGGCTTGCGTACCACTCAATGGGCACGGGCAGAGGCTGGCCACCCATAATCCGGTATGTGCTGTCCCGCCCCAGCAGAGGCGCGATGACGGTGTTGATAATGCGGTAATCAAACTGGTCCCCCGCAATGCCGACACCCGCATGCCCCAGAGGGGCTGCGCGGCCTGTGGCCGGGTCAAACCGCAGGACCGAGAAGTCACTGGTGCCGCCGCCAAAGTCCCCCACCAGAATGGTGGTGGGTTTTTCCAGCCGCTGGGCAAACCGCCAGCCTGCGGCCTCCGGCTCCCACGCAATGCCAATGGGGCCAAAGCCTGCTGCGGTAAAGCTTTCCCGCAGGCGCTGCTCCCCTAACGCATCATCTGCGCGGTCCCCCGCAAAATGTACGGGCCGCCCGACCGTAACCTGCACGGAAGCCGGGTCAATCTGCACAGCCTGCATCAGATGCGTCAGAAAGCGGGCAATCAGCATTTCCAGCGTCATGCGGCGGCTGAAAATCTGCGTCTCGCGGAAGGACTTCTGCGCGAGGTAGGACTTCATGGACATGATCATGCGGCTTTCCGCAGGATCTTCCAGATAGGCATCCACCGCAGTTGCCCCAATGGCTTCATGTAGCTTCATGCGGCCACCCTCTTCATCATACCAGAAGCACAGTAGCGTCCGGCATGTGTCTGAAGCCCCGTGATGGGGGAAGGTAAACCGGGCCGTTTCCGTCCGCCCGTCCGGGTGGGCCAGCACCACCACACTGTTGGTGGTGCCGAAATCAAGGCCAATTTTCAGGGTGTTGGAAGGCGTGGTCGTCATGTGTTAGCGGGCAGCCTGTGGTCTGTCTGTTGCGTCAAAACGTAAGGGTTCGCCAAGGGCCTTGTCTGCCAGCGTGCCGTCCCACATCACCTGATTGCCACGGATAATGGTGCCCACCGGGCGACCCGTAACGGTCTGGCCCACAAAGGGAGACCAGCCACAGCGTGAGGCCAGCCAGCTCTGCTCAATGGTCCAGCGGGATTTGAGATCCACAATGGAGAAGTCAGCATCATACCCCACAGCAATGCGGCCCTTGCGCACCAGCCCGAACAGGCGCTGCGGCCCTGCGGAGGTCATGTCCACAAGGCGGCGCAGGGTCAGGCGGTTGTTCGCGACATGGTCCAGCATCAGCGGCAGGAGCGTCTGCACGCCCGGCATGCCGGAAGGAGAGGCCGGGTAGGGCTTTTGCTTGGCGGAGAGCGCATGGGGGGCGTGGTCAGACCCGATAATGTCCGGCATGCCCTGACTGACCCAGTGCCACAGGCCATCCCGGTGCGTGCCGGAGCGGATGGGCGGGTTCATCTGGGCCAGCGTGCCCAGACGAGGATAAGCCTCTTCCCCGGCCAGGGTCAGATGCTGCGGTGTCAGCTCACAGGTGGCAATGTCCCGATGTGCAGAAATTAGTTCCAGTTCCGCCGGGGTGGTAATGTGCAGGATATGCACGCGCCGCCCGGTTTTGCGGGCCAGATGCAGGGCGCGGGTGGTGGCGCGCAGGGCGGTCTCATCATCACGCCAGACGGGGTGGGAGGATGGGTCCCCTTCCACACGGTAGTCCATGCGTTCTTTCAGCCGGGTTTCATCTTCCGCATGAATGGCCACGCGGCGCATGCCTGAGCGCAGGACGCGTTCCAGCATGTCATCTTCAGAAATGAGCAGGTTGCCGGTGGAAGACCCCATGAACACCTTGATGCCTGCGGTGCCGGGCAGCTTTTCAAGCTCACCGCACTGGTCGGCATTGTCCACGGTCGCACCCACGTAAAACGCGTGGTCACACCACATGCGGTGTTTTGCGCGGGAAAGCTTGTAGGCCACCGCTTCCGGCGTGGCCGTGGGCGGGCGCGTATTGGGCATTTCAAACACGCCGGTCACGCCACCCAGAACAGCGGCACGGCTGCCGGATTCGAGGTCTTCATTGGCCTCAGCGCCGGGTTCACGGAAGTGGACCTGCGTATCAATTACGCCAGGCAGAATGGTCAGCCCCGTGCAGTCTATCGTGCGGCCAGCATCAGCCTGCCCGCCAATGGCTGCAATCAGCCCGTCCCGCACATACACATCCGTCTGCACGGTGGCGTCCGGCAGCACAACGGTGCCGCCTTTCAGAACCAGATCGTAAGATCCACGGGCATGAGCGGCCACACTGCCGGGCGTGCTGCCAGAGGGCGTATGAGAGGAGGACATGGCGGTTTTTCCTGTTCTGGCGGCTGGAAAAAGAAAACGGCGGAAAAGAAACGAAAGGGCGAGGCCGCGCCGGAGCGCTGCCCGGTCAGACGGCGGAAGCTGCGGGTGTTTCCCGCGTGCGGGTGCGCATCGTCACCAGTTCCTCAGCGGAGGTGGGGTGGATGCCAATGGTGCGGTCAAAATCCTGCTTGGTCAGCCCGGCGGTTACAGCCACGGCCACGCCTTGCAGCATTTCCGGGGCGTCATCGCCCAGAATATGCACGCCTACCACCTTCTGGCTGCTTTGCTGCACAACCAGCTTCATGACCGTCTTGCGGTCTTTACGGCCACTGAGCGTGTGGCGCATGGGCGTAAAGCGCGTGAAGTAGATATCCACCACGCCATGCTGTGCGGCCTCGGCTTCCGTCAGGCCAACAGAGGCCAGCGGCGGGGAGAAGAAGACAGCTTTGGGCGTGGTATCAAACGCCCATTCGCGCGGCGGAGCCTTGCCAAACAGGCGGTCGGCCAGCGTATGACCCTCGGCAATAGCGACGGGGGTGAGGTTGATGCGGTC
>NZ_CALLXM010000037.1 GCF_937875265.1 uncultured Acetobacter sp.
TATTGCGGTCTGATCTGGGCGGCGCTGATTGGCTGGCTGGGCTTTGGTGAAATTCCCGGTGTGGCCATGTTTATCGGTGGGCTGCTGATTATCGGCTCTGGTCTGTGGATGCTGCGTCATGAAAGACCAGCAAAGCAAAAAGCAGTTTTAGAGTCCGAGTCTTCCTCCGGAGCATAATGAAAAAAGATGACCAAATATGCTGACGGGTCTGGTGCATTCATAATGTTCCGTTATCGTAAATACTATTGATGATCTGTGTGATGCACGGTTGCCGTCTAAGGCAGAAGGTTTGAAGGATGGAAAAGCGATGAACAAGAACACAGACTCATCAAGATACGTGTTTTTCGGCATGATTTTCCTGATGTATGTCATCAGCTACGGGGATCGTGCCGCTCTTTCCATCTCGCTCCCTGATCTGGGGCGTGAGTTTTCACTCTCTTCTGTGCAAATGGGCTGGGTTTCTTCCAGTTTCCTCTGGTCTTACTTTGTGCTGAATCTGCCTTCAACCATGCTTCTGGATAGTGCGGGTGCGCGCCTTGTGGGAACGCTGGCAGTTTCAGTCTGGTCCTGCGCCATGATTCTTGGCGGCATGACTCGAAACATGACGCAGTTTGTTTTAACTCGTATGCTGCTGGGGGTAGGCGAAGCGCCAACATTTGGTGTGGGTGCAACTATTGTACGCAACTGGGCCAGACCGCAGGAACGCGGCACCGTCATGACCATTTTGCTGACAGGTATGCAGATTGGCCTTGCCGGCGGTACGATTGCCGGAGCCTACCTGATTGCAAAAATTGGCTGGCGCTTTGAGTTCATGGCGCTGGGTGTTGTTGGACTGATCTGGGCTTTGGGCTGGTGGTTGCTTTACAGAAACCCGCAAAAATCAGATGCACAGGCGCGTGTCCGCCCTATCCGCTTTTCAGAAGTGCTGTCTTTGTTTCGGTCTTCCACATTTTGTGGGATTCTGGTTGTGCAATGTACTCAGAACTTCCTGAATTTTCTACTGATGTCATGGGTGCCTTTTTACCTGATCCATGAACTGCACCTGAATGTTCTCGGGTCTGGGAGTGGTACGGCAGGATGTTATGTGCTCGGCGCTATAGGGGCTGTAATTCTGGGGCGAGTGGCCGAACACATTGTTTTCCGAAAGACGGCTGACGCCAGCCATCGGCGGTTTATTGTTGCTTTTTGTATTATCGGCAGCGCTATGATCGGGTTTCTTCCGTTTTTTCATGAAGAAATGCCAATTCTGGCCGTACTGTCCCTTTCACTCTGCTGCTTGATTGCAGCAAACGGGGCCAACACTGCCATGCTTGCTGATATGTTGCAGGATGGGCAGAAAATTGGATCAGTTACTGGTGTAACACTAACATTTAGTAACGCCCTGGGTCTTACTGCACCAATTCTGACGGGCTATATTGTCTCCTGGACCGGGAATTTTAACATGGCATGGTATTTGTGTGCCGTGGCTCTGATTGTCGCCGGCCTGATCTCCCTGATGACGGTGCGTAAGCCAATTGTTATGGAATGAGATTAGAAATTTCTTTAAATAGTTTGTTATTTTGTATGAAAGAATTTTTGAGGTTTGGCCCTAGGTTTGAATGTGGAGTCATTTCCTCTATAAAGTTCTTCGAGATATTTTTTATTTTTACTGAGATTTTATAAAATAAACTCCCCATATGGTCATCCTTGGCCATATGGGGAGTTTTTTATAGATAAGACTTTGCAGTTTTTATTTTTAAGGAGGCTCTGAAGTGAGTGCATTGGTGACATATCAATATTCAATATGACGCCAAAACATAACGGAAACGTATCATACAGAAACCAGATAAGTTTCTTAATCCGACCGGATTTTAGGGTGATGCGATGGCCAGAATATCAAAACTTGAATTGTCGCTTGTCGCGAGTGTGGCTTTCGGCGCTCTTCTCCCGGCAGGAAGCGGTTTTGCAGCAAGTTCAACCTCTACGGTAGAAAAGCCGCAAAAGGTTTATGTCAAAAAAGCAAAAAATGCTAAAACGACATCCGTAAAAGCGACTTCTACGCATAAGCGTTCAAAACCAACCCCTATGCAGGGTGGTGAAGAATCTATTGACGTGGGCGGCCATTCCGGAAGTTCAGTATTTTCTCCCACAACACCTAAGCACAGCACAACGCAGGTGACTGTGGTGACGGGCGCTGAGCTTTTAAAAACCGGCCAGACAAACGTCCTGTCTGCTCTGGCGCAGGCAAACCCGGCTATTACAACAGCGGCACTCCCCGGCGGCGGCGCAAGCTCCTTTGTGCAGACCATGCAGCTGCGTGGTCAGTCCCCGGATGATACGCTGATTCTGGTTAACGGTCATCGCCGCCACATTGGTGCGAACTTCAACTCCAATTCAGGCACTAACTGGGGGAGTGAACCGGCTGATATTTCCCTTATCCCGGTTTCCGCTATCGATCATATTGAAGTTGTGACAGAAGGCGCGTCCGCTCTGTATGGGCAGGATGCCATTGCGGGCGCTGTGAATATCGTGCTGAAGCACGATACGCATGGCGGCAGCGTCAATTTTAAAAATAGCGGCTATTATGCCGGTGACGGTCAGGCTCTGGATGGTTCTGCCAATTACGGCATGGCTCTGGGCCGTCGTGGCGGCTATCTTGATCTGGCTGCGCAGGTTTCCCATCAGCTCCCCACAACGCGGGGCGGTGATTTTTACGGAAAACTGTTTGACGATTCCAGAAATGAAACAGCTAACCGCAATGTTCAGCGCGGTCTGGGAATTCCCAAATCCACGCTGGAAACCATCAGCGAGAACATGTCTGTTCCGATGGCCCGTGGATTTAATTTCTACAGCACGTCAACTTTCTCTCACCGTCGTGCCAACGTGCCGGAAACGTACCGTGCAAATACTAGCTCTGATCAGTGGATTAACCCTGAACTGTATCCGGATGGTAACCAGCCTTATATTGCCATGGATCAGCTCGATTTCGAGACCGATAACGGCATCAAGGCCCGCAAGTTCGGCTTTGCGTGGGATGCTTATATTACCTACGCCCGTGATAAGCAGAATTACAGCACAACAAATTCTGAAAACGTTTCCATTCCCGGAAGCACGCAAACGTCTTTCTATGATGGTGCGTCTGTCGCTACGCAGCTGACAGCAGGGCTGCGTGGGTCTCGTTCGTTCCGTCCGGATTGGGCGCCCCGCCCGATTAATCTGCGCTTTGGTGGCGAATATCGTCATGACACCTTCCAGATGGTTGAAGGTGAAGCCTCTTCCTGGAGCGGTATGGGGGCCACTGATCATCCGGGTAACGTCCCGATGGCCGCCACCTACCAGAACCGTGACGTGTATGAAGGCAACGTCAATCTCGACTTCTACGTCACCAAGAAGTGGGAATGGACACTTGGCGGCCGCGTTGGCAGCTATAATAATATTGCCACGGTTGAAACCGGCTCTGTCGGAACCCGCTATAATTTCAATAAGCGCTGGGCTATCCGCGCCAACGTGAACACGGGCTACCGTCCGCCTACGCTGGGTGCGCTGTCCTACTTCTACTCTGCCCCTTATCCGGGTTATACAGTTGACCAGATTCCGGCCAGCAGTGCCATTGCCAAGTATCTTGGTGCGGGCAGCATGAAGGGTGAGTATTCACGCAGCTATACCATTGGTTTTGATGCGACCCCGATTGATGATTTTCACGTAACGGGTAACCTGTATTACATTGCCATTAACGGCAGAATGGGCAGCACAAAAACCTATTCTGTTAACCAGAATGACTCTGAACTTCTGTCTCTGCTGAAAAATGCAAATCTGGAAAGTGCAACATCACTCTCTTATTATGCAAACCTGTATAACACGCAGACATTTGGCGGTGATTTCAGCGCAGATTATACCCTGCATACAGCAAAGCTTGGTCAGTTCCGGTTTGCAGTGGGCATCAACTTCTCGGATAACGAAATCCGGTCTGCCAAGTCTGATCTGGTGAATGAGTACACCAAGATGATGGTTCTGCATTCCGCTCCGAAAAACCGTGAACAGATCAGCATGAACTGGACACGTGGAAAATGGTCTGCCTCCGTGCAGGAACTGCGGTATGGGTCTATTGTCTATATGGCTGCACCGACCGGCGCTGGTAGCGTACCGTTCCAGCAGAATCCGGGTTTCATCACCAATCTGGAAGTTGACTATAAAGTTCTGCCTCGCTGGACCGTGGGCGTAGGGGCCAACAACGTTGGAAACAAACATCCCACCCGCGTGCCTAGCTCTATTGCCAACACGCAGCAGGGGCTGGCCCGATACGCCTCCTATTCTCCTTACGGATTTAGTGGCGGAATGTATTACGTCAAAACGTCTCTGGATTTTTAACGGAGTATGGTTTCCATCTTTGGAAACAGGGTTACTTTAAAAGTATGAAGCAGCTGCCGCTGATTGGTTAACCAGAGTTATGGTAGCTGATCGGCGGCAGCTTTTTTTGTGAAAAGTATTAGGTGGGAAGTCTGTCCGGATGTCTTACGAAAATGGTGTCGATTCAAAGAGCGATACGGTGCAGCGGACTGAGCGGGATAGTTTAGGGCCCTATGACTTACCGCATCATGCGCGGTGGGGCGTGCACACTGCGCGTGCTATTGATAATTTTCCGATAACAGGAACACCCATTGGAAAATTTCCTGATTTGATTAAAGCGCTCGTTCTGGTCAAACAGGCAGCGGCAGCAGCTAATCATCAGCTTGGATTTCTCTCTCCTGAAAAAGCTGCGATGATTGAGGCGGCGTGTCAGGAAATAAACCGGAATATCTATGAATATTTAATAGACTTTAAAATAGATGTTCTTCAGGGAGGCGCTGGGACTTCCACCAACATGAATGCCAATGAAGTGGTTGCAAATGTTGGGCTTCTGGCTGCCGGGCTTGAGGTTGGGCAATATGAGAGTTTGCATCCGAATGATGATGTGAACATGTCTCAGTCCACAAATGATGT
>NZ_CALLXM010000038.1 GCF_937875265.1 uncultured Acetobacter sp.
TCCGGTGTGGCCAGTGCGGGCTACGGTGGGCTGGTCGTTATGCTTACGCTGGCTCTGGCCGCCCCCGTTAAAGGGGGTGAGCTGTTTCGCACCGCGACATTACTGGCAACAGGCACACCCTTTCTGGCGTTGCTGGCCGCCCTCTGGCTTTCCCGTCAGGACGGAGGGCTGTTTACTCCGCAGAGTGCTGTGGCACAGGCGCGAGGTAACCGCGTTGCGCTGGGGCTGAGCCTTCTTCTGCTGTCTGCTGTGCCACCGCTGGGGGGCTTTTCTGTTTTCTGGTGCCTGTTGAGCGCAGGGGAAGTCGCTGCTGCTAATACGCACCCCGCGCAGGCTCTGTGCCTTCTGCTGGTGCTGGTCGGCGCGGCCTGTGTGATGGCGCTTGGCATGATCGGCCTGCTGCGGGTGGGGCTTGCGGCTTTCGTGCAGCAAAGCCCGGCCCAGCAAGACCATGTGCAGGCAGCTGATGCGCCGTCTTTGAGCAGTGTGCTTCTGCTTCCGGCATGGCTTTGCGTGGGCTGTGCTGCGCTGATTACCATGGTGCCGGGTGGCTGGCTGGCGCTGGTGGACAATCTGTTTGCGGGCGATACACCGCGAGATTTTGCCTGGCACACGCTGGCCCATGTGCAGTTTGCCGGGTCTGATATCAGCCTGACACCTGTCTTTTCAGTTCTTGCACTCTTGGCCTGTGTGGCGGGAGCCGGGGCGCTTGGGCGTGTTTTTGGCGTATTCCCGCTGCGTCAGGCTGTGTCCGGTGCGGCACAATGGCGGGAGGGGGCTCCCATCCCGCAGCGCGATGAGGGGGCTGAGCCTGCCTCACCTTCAGGGGCGGACGCGTCTGTGCCGGTTGTCTGGACGGCCTTTGGTGTGCTGCTGGGTGCTGGGGGGCAAAAGCCGTCCGATTGGCCCGTAGTAGAAAAAACCGGAGCCGGGGCGCGTTATCTTCAGGCTGTGCTGTTCAGAACCGTAGCATGCTGTGAGGCGCAGGGCATGGTTCTGATCCTGCTCTTTCTGGGGGCCGGGCTGCTGCTGGGGCTGTTTGCTGCAAAATGATGCATGATCTTACATGGGGCTGGTTTTTTGCCTGCCTGCTGGCTCTGGCCCTGCAAACCGTTCTGATCGTTCTTGCGGCCCCGTGGTTTAGTGGCTGGGTTAATCGTCTGGCCGGGCGGCTAACGGGTGAGCGCCGCTTCCCTGTGGGTGGGCGCTGGCAGGATATTCATCATCAGTTCCGCAGACCGGGTCTGCGCCAGCGGGGGGATGGGCTGAGTAGTCTGGCCTGCCGCGTTGCTCTGATTCTGGCGGTGTTTGCTGCGTGTATGACACCGGTTTTCACACTGGTTCCGGCAGGCTTTCCCGCTCCCGGTTTTGCGTTGCTGTGCACGGCTCTGGTTGGGGCATCTCTCCTGCTGGGCCTGCCGCTGCTGGTGCAGGCCGGCACGGCGGAGCTGGCGGGTTATGCTGCTCTGCTGGCAGACGGCTTGCTCCTGCCTGCATTGGTGCCTGTGCTGGTTATGGCTGGCGGACAGGATTTTTCCGTCTTTCTAGCGCATTTGCGTCAGCTTTCTCCGGTAGGGGATGGGGCACCATTTGTGCTGATGGGTGTGGCGCTGTTCATGGTAACGGCCTGGAAAGGGCGGCAGGCGGGGGAAGATCTGCCCTGCCAGCTATCCGGGGTTGATCGCGCTTTATGGATGCTGGCAACGGATTGCGTGCAACTGGTGTGGATCACGCTGGCGGCGGATGTGGCATGGGCTGGCAGCCTTGCCCTGCCGGTTGAAACCGGCACGGAACCGTGGCTGGCGCAGTGCCTTGCCGGGGGCGCATTCTGGATGGCTAAACTGGCTGTTGCGGCTCTTTTTCTGGCGGGCACGCAGTTGATGGTGCTCACCTTCCCGCGCCGGGCGCGGGTGCGTCTGGCGGCAGTTTTTCTGCTGGGGCTTCTGGCCTGGCAGGTGGCGTATCCGGGGCAGTCTGGCCCGGTGGCGCAGGATAAAACGGCCTCCGCGCAGGAAGAGCAGGACCCTGCGTTTGGTGAAGAAGGGAGCACACCGTGACGCTTGCTGTCATTCTGGCCCCGCTGCTGGCGCTGTGTGTTGTCGCGCGGGGGATTGGCTTTCTGCCGGTGCTGGGGGTGGTAACGGCGGTAGCCATGCTGGTGGACCATCAGGCCCCCTTGCAGGAATTTGGCGCGGCCTGCGTTGTGGTGTTTTCCGTTCTGCCTGTCTGGTTTGTCAGCCGGTATCAGGATGATGGTGCGCGGGAACGCAGCGGCCCGGCTGTGCCGTTTCTGGCACTGGGGCTGATGGTTATTCTGCAACTGGCTACGGGCACGCCTGCCGCCACATGGGATGTTCCGGGGCATGCCGGTGCGGCGTATCTGCCTGCTGGGCTGTGTGTGGCCCTTGCTGGGCTGGTTGCTGTTACGTGTCGTCATTCCATGGTCTGGCAGTGGGCCGGGCTGCTGGTGTGTGTGGATGGCATCATGCTGTCCGGCGTGATTGAAAATCAGATTATGGTGGTAGGGGTTACGGCACTGGCTGGCTGTGTGGTGGCGCTGCTGGGCGGGCTTTGTGTGCATCGTGTCATGCTGCGGGTGGCTGTTGCTCCGGCACAGAACGGTGCGGGGGCAGATCGCCCGGCAGCACGCTCCACAGGGTTTGAACTGGGCGATGTGGAGCCCGCAGGGCCAGAACCACGCAGGCTGGGGCCAGAAGCTGTTGTCGTGCCCCGCATCTGGTCCGAAGCAGACGTAGCGGCTGAGGCTGAAGACGATTCAGCGGCTCAGAGCCGAGTTGAGCATCCTGATACGGAAACCGGTTTAGCTACAGATCAAGCATCCGGCGATGCCACAGAAGCCGGCGAGAAAGTCGCGCAGCAGGATAGTGTGGCTCCGAATGCAGAGGCTGCTTCAGACGAGGGCACAGAACCTTCCGATGAAGCTCCCAAACCGGAAACGCAGGGCGAGTCAGACGCCAGTATCAAACAGGCTGAACGGACAGAAACTGAGTCCGTAGCCGCAGAAGCAGCCACAGACTCACACCAGCCCAATGCAGAGACCTCTGAGGACGACGCAGATGCACAGGTCCATGATGCCGATGCGCCCGAGCCCCTGGAGCCGGACGAGGATGAAACGGGTCAGCGCAGCCCGGAAATTATTGCACGGGATGTCTGGTTAAAAGGCTATCTGGCCGAGCGCGGGAGGGACGCATGACCGTTCCTGTTTTTCTGGCCGCTCTGGCCTTTGCATGGCCTTTGCTTGGAGCTGCGGCCGTTATGGCAGCCCCCACACCCCGTAGCCGCGAGATTGCCATCTGGATGGCCGGGGCTGGCTGCGCGCTGGCTGTAGCCGTATTTTTGTTTCCCGCCACCAGTGCCGCTGCTGAGGGCTGGGATGATGACCCGGTGCAGCGCGCCGGCCGTGTGATGCTGGCCTTCGGGCTGCTGTTGACGGTGATGCAGAACGGCATCCTGCAAGATCGCCTGTTGCGCGGTCTGCCTCATATTTCCACCGCACTGACGGGCCTTGCCTGCGTCACGCCTGACCCGATTATCGGGCTTGGTATTCTGGAAGCCGCGCTGGCTTACGGTGTGTTTGTGTTCAGCCGTCCGGCGGGGCAGGCGCGGGCCGGGTGGGCGCTGGTGCGCACAGGGTCTGTCGGGATTTTTCTTGTGCTGGCAGGCCTGCTGCTGCCCGCGGCCTCGGCTCCGGCAGGGCTGATGATGGCCTGTGGTCTTGTCATGCTCGCGGGGCTGACGCCGTTCGGCCAGTCCTGGCGCGAGGAGAATGATACCTATCTGTTCCTCCCCTTTGCCGGGGCGGCTCTGCTGTTGTCCATGCGGATGCGGGCCCACGGGGGTGAGGCGTTTGATACCGCTCTGGTGGCTGCCGGTCTGGCCTCTGTGTGGCTCACGGCCTGTGCCGGGCGGTCCGGTGATGGCCTGCGTCTGTTCCGCACATTTCCGTCCGCACTGGCGCTGATTGCGGTCGGGGCGGGGGCGGATGTGGCGGCGTTGCTGTTTTTGTGTGGCTGGTGTCTGGCCGGGGGCAACCGCTCTGGGCGGTCATGGGCGGCGCGGGCGCTGGCCTGTTTCCCGCCGGGGGCACCTTTTGTGGGCTGCCTGCTGCTGCTTTCTATGCTGAGCGACTGGTCATGGAGCGTTACAGTTCTGACCGTAGCCGGGATTTTGTGCGCGGTGGTGCGCTCGGTTCCAGTAGAAGGCTTCACGCAGGATTTGTGGCCTGAAGACGCTGCGGGCCGGGTGGCTTGTTCCGTGCTGGTGCTCACCGGGTTTCTGGTGCCGCTGGCCATGATGCTGGGGGCGTTCTGATGGATGCTGTAAGCCTTATTTACGCAGGGCAGGAGACGGACACCCCGTGGCGCTTCCGGCTGGATGAGCTGGGCTGGCGCGATATGGTCACCGCCCTCGGGCACGACACACTGCCGTTTGCCGGGCTGTGGTGTGATGGCACGGATGTGCACGCCCTGTTCATGCTGTCCGCCACTCAGCCTCTGGCGGCCACGCTGGCATTGGAAGACGGGCGTTACCCGGCTCTCTCCCCCGCGCGCCCGGTGTCCAGTCTGTATGAACGCATGGCGTATGACCTGTATGATGCAGAAGCCATGTGGGCTGTGGATGTGCGCCCACTGGTGGACCATGATGTCTGGTCCGCCACGGCACCGCTGGCGGCCAGCCCCGGTCCTGCCGGGGGGCATAAGGGGCAGATCAGCTTTCAGCCGTCTGAGGCTTTGCTTGCGGCGGGTGGCGCAAACGGTGGCGCGGGTCCGGCTACAGGCCAGATGGAAACGCCGCTGCATGTTGCTATCGCTTTTTCGGGTGAGACCATCACGCGGGCGGAAACAGTCTCGGGTTACGCGCATCGGGGGCTGGCGCAGCGCTGGCGGAACAGCCGTGTGGATGATGCCTGCCGCCTGAGCGGGCGCGTGGCCGCCGGGTGCTCTGTGGCGCATCAGGCGGCCTTTTGTCAGGCTGTTGAGGCTGCCTGCGGGAGTGCTGTTGGGCCAGAAGCCGGGTTGATCCGCATTGTGCTGGGTGAACTGGAGCGCATTTTGCTGCACCTGCACACGTTGAGTGGGCTGGCACGCGGGGCGGGGGCGCTTGTGGTTGCGTCCCGTTATGCGTGGTTTCGGGAAAAACTTCTGGCAGAGTCTGCCTTGGTCATCGGCTCACGCCTGCTAATGGACCATTGCGTGCCCGGTGGGGCAAGCCTGCGTGACGCAACAGGGCTGGGGGATTTATGCTCCCGTCTGGCCAAACTGGGCGAAGAGATTTACCCGGCTCTGGCAAACCTGTGGCGCACCTATCCGGCTCTTTCTCTGCGGCTGAGCAGTCTGGGTAAGGTAGACGAGGCGTTGCTTGACCGCGTCGGGCTGGATGGTCCTGTGGCGCGGGCCAGCGGGCGGGATTGCGATGGGCGGCGTACGCAACGCATCTATCAAAGCCTCTGGCGGCTGACGGCAGGACGACATGGTGGCACGGCGGAAGACCGTGCCCTCGTTCTGCTGGATGAAATTGGTGAAAGCCTGCGCATGCTGGGTGAGGCTGCCCCCCGGCTGGGGCTGACCGCCGGTGGCCGCGTAGACCTCACCCTTCAGGATGGTGAGGGGCTGGGGATTACGGAAGGCCCGTGGGGCAGCGTAATCTACTGGGTGCAGTTGCACGCGGGCCGTGTGGCGCAGGTGTTTGTGCATGATCCGGCCCCTGCCGCGCTGATGGTTTTTGAGGCCTCGTTGCCGGGGCAGGATGTGGCAGATGTGGCCCTCGTGCGTCAGTCCCTCGGGGTGAATGCGGCCGCACTCGATGGCTAGACAACAAGACAGGAAAGGTTCGCAGTCATGGGGCTGATCCGCGCAGTGTTTGATGCCGCCTTCCGGCAGGGTGGCCCGCGCCTGAAGCCTGTCGGGCCGCGCTGGCCGCTCCTGCTGTTCCATGTGGATACGGGTGGTTGCGGTGGCTGCGGGATGGAGCTGGAAGCTCTTTCAGCAGGCCCCTATGACATGGAGGGCGCAGGGTTCGGCTTTGTGCCGTCTCCGCGCTCTGCCGATGTGCTGCTGGTAACAGGCACACTCACCCGCACTATGGCGCCGGTGCTGGAAGCCGCATGGCAAGCCATGCCCAAGCCCAAAGGGCTGATTTGTGTGGGGGGCTGCGCCATGGATGGCGGCATTTTTCCGGAAAATTATACCGTTATGGGTGGTCTGGACCGCAAGGCGGCGATTGACCTGCAAATTCCCGGCTGCCCGCCAACCCCCCAGCAGGTGCTGGATGGGTTGTGTTCTCTGTTCGGGCAGCGGGCCCAACCTGCCAAAGGTCAGGCTGAGGGTTCGTCTTCCACGTCTTCCTGAAGGTCTTCAGCGGCTTTTTTCAGCTTGATAAAGCTCATGTGGCTGAGGGGCAGCAGGATCATGTAAATCACGCCGGCAGCGGCCAGAGCACCCCACGGGTCGGCCACTAACACGACGGTATAGGCGCCGGTGCCCAGCATGACGGGCAACACGTATTGTGCTGGCACCTTGAAGTTTTTGAAGGACCAGACCGGCAGCGTGGAAACCAGCAGGAACGCCGTGCTGATAAGCGTAAATGCAGGCAGCCAGGGCAGGCGTGTCAGGCGGTAGAGCCAGTCAATGTCCAGCTTCTGTGCTTCCAGCCCTAAAAAGAGTGGGAAAAGTGCCAGACCAGCGCCTGCGGGAGCCGGAACGCCGGTAAAGAAGTTACTGGCGTATTTGGGTTTTTCTTCCTCACCATCCAGCGTGGCGTTAAAGCGTGCCAGACGCAGGGCCATACAGACTGTAAACATCAGGCACGGCAGGAAGGCGTAGCGTCCGCCATCCTGTAGCGCCCAGAAAAACAGCAGGAAAGACGGCGCGACACCAAAGCAGACAAAGTCTGAAAGGCTGTCAAACTCCGCACCAAAGCGCGTGGAGCCGCGCAGCAGGCGCGCAATGCGTCCGTCCAGACCATCAATAAAGGCAGACAGCACCAAGGCCACCCCAGCCGCCTGAAAGCGACCTTCCACGGCAAAGCGCATGCCTGTCAGGCCAGAGCAAAGCCCCAGCATGGTCAGAATATTGGGGATCAGCCGATTAAAAGACGGCCCACGAATTTTGGTCCGCACCCGTTTACGCAGCCGTTTGCGACGCGACCCGCGCAGAGCTGGCGGGGGCGAAGGCTGAGGGGGCGGAGCAGCTGGCAGCTGCGTAGGGGGTTGCGGATCTGTCACAGGATCAGAGGCGGGCCATAACGGTTTCACCACCCACCATGGTCTGGCCGACGGAAACCAGCGGTTCAACGCCCGGGGGCAGATAGAGGTCGGTGCGTGAACCAAAGCGGATCAGACCGAAGCGTTCACCTGCTTCCATCTTCATGCCTTCTGTCACGCTGCACACAATGCGGCGGGCAATCAGGCCGGCAATCTGCACCACAGCAATCATCCGGCCATCGGGCAGGGTAAGGCTCAGCGCGTTGCGTTCATTCAGTTCAGACGCCTTATCAAGGCTGGCGTTCAGGAACTGGCCGGGGTGATAGGCAATCCGCGTCACGGTGCCAGCCGCAGGCATTCTGTTGATATGCACGTCCAGCACAGACAGGAACGTGGCAATGCGCCAGACTGGTGCCGTGCCCATGCCCAGTTCTGCCGGGGGGGCAATTTTTTCAACAGAGACAACGCGGCCATCAGCCGGTGCAACCGCAACGTCATTACGCGCCGGAGTGGTGCGCTTTGGGTCACGGAAGAAATACAGGCAAAAACCAAAAAACAGGCCGCTTGCGGTGCCAGCATGGCGCAGCAGCGGGCAGGAAAGCTTCTTGCCCAGAAAACGGGCGACCAGTGTTGCCGCGCCGGACGCCAGAAGGAAAGGCTTCGCTTCCGGATGCGGCGGAGACAGAACAAGCTTGAAAGAGTCGATCAGGGACATGGTGGGGTCCTCATGCAAAAGGCCGGAACGTGGAAAGAAAACAGGGAAACGTGCCAGACGTTCCCCTGCGCCGGAGAAGGATCAGACCAGACCGGCCAGAGTTTCACGCACGGCAGCAAAAGCGGCATCGGCTGCACCGGCATCCGGGCCGCCAGCCTGCGCCATATCGCGCCGACCACCGCCGCCCTTGCCACCCATGGCCGCACTGGCCACGCGGACGAGAGCTACAGCATCCACTTTTTCAGTCAGAGCCGGGGCGACGGCAGACACAACGCTGCCTTTACCGTCGGCGGTGGAAATCAGCACAACCACATCCGCATTGCCCTGCTTGAGGATGGTTTCTGCCAGCCCCTTGAGTTCACGCGGCGCGGTTTCCCCCACATTGCGGGCGGCCAGACGGGCAGCACCCACCTGTTCCACACCGGCTGATTCAACAGACTCAGCTGCCAGCTTGCGCTGAAGGGCCGAAATCTGGCGTTCCATAGTGCGCCGTTCTTCCAGCAGCAGGGCCAGACGCTCCGGCGCGTCCGTCACGCCAACTTTCATCATGGCCGCCATCTGGATCAGGCGCTGTTCATTGGCCGTGGAAAGCACTTCCGCTGCGGTGCCTGCTACGGCTTCAATACGCCGCACGCCAGCGGAGACGCCGGTTTCAGATGTAATGCGGAACTGGCCGATATCTCCGGTGCGGTCTACATGAGTGCCGCCGCAGAGTTCCAGAGACCACGCCGTCTTGTTCTCATCCGGGGCGCCCATGGAAACAACACGGACTTCATCACCGTATTTTTCACCAAACAGGGCCATAGCGCCTTCTTCCACAGCCTGTTCAGGCGTCATGGAACGGGTGACAACCTTGGAGTTTTCACGCACCCGGCGGTTCACTTCGGCCTCAATCTCGGCCAGCTCTTCCGGCGTGATGGGGCGCGGCTGGCTGACGTCAAAGCGCAGGCGGTCCGGGGTGTTCAGGCTGCCCTTCTGGGCAACATGGTCTCCAAGCCGGCGGCGCAGGGCTTCATGCAGCAGATGCGTAGCGGAATGGTGGGCGCGAATAGCGGAGCGACGGTCATGATCCACCGTGGCCGTTACAGCCTGACCGGGGCGCAGAGTGCCCTCAGTCACGGTGCCATAATGCACAATCAGATCGCCCGCTTTTTTCTGGGTATCGGTAATGGCAACACGCAGGCCAGCTGCACTCAGGAAGCCGGTATCACCTGCCTGACCACCGCTTTCGCCATAGAACGGCGTCTGGTTGAGTAGCACTGCGACATCTGTGCCCACACCGGCTTCTTTCAGGAAGCTGTTGTTGGCGATAACGCCCTGAACTTCACCATCGGCCTGTTCCGTGCTGTAGCCGAGGAATTCGGACGCACCGAACTTGTCCCGTGCTTCAAACCAGACGGTTTCCATCGCCGTGTCACCCGAGCCAACCCATGCGGCACGGGCGCGCTGGCGCTGCTCGGTCATGGCGGAGTCAAACCCGTTCACGTCCACAGTGTGGCCGCTGCCGCGCAGGGCGTCCTGTGTCAGGTCCAGCGGGAAGCCGAACGTGTCATACAGGCGGAAGGCGACATCACCCGGCAGAGCCGCACCGCTGGACAGCTTGGAGGTTTCTTCCTCCAGCAGGCCCAGGCCACGGTCCAGCATGGCTTTAAAGCGTTCTTCCTCATTGCGCATGGTTTCACGGATGAGGGCTTCCCCCTGCACCAGTTCCGGATACGCGCCGCCCATCTGCTGGATGAGGGCCGGGAGCAGTTTGTAGAAAACCGGGTCCGTTGTGCCCATCATGTGCAGGTGGCGCATGGCGCGACGCATGATGCGGCGCAGGACGTAACCCCGGCCATCCTTGGAGGGCAGAACGCCATCGGCAATCAGGAAGGCGGCGGAGCGCAGATGGTCAGCTACAACGCGGTGGCTGGATTTGAACGGACCATCCGCAGCCTGATGCGTGACCTCGGCGGAGGCCTGAATCAGGGCGACAAAGGTGTCGGTATCATAGTTGTCGCGCTTGCCCTGCATGATGGCAGCAAAGCGTTCCAGCCCCATGCCGGTATCAATGGAAGGGCGGGGCAGCGGGGAGCGCACGCCCGGTGGGTCTTCAAAAAACTGCATGAAGACCAGATTCCAGATTTCAACAAACCGGTCTCCGTCTTCATCAGGGGAGCCGGGCGGGCCACCGGGAACATCCGGACCGTGATCATAGAAAATTTCAGAGCAGGGGCCGCAGGGGCCGGTGTCACCCATCCGCCAGAAATTGTCTGACGTGGGGATGCGGATAATCCGGCTGTCATCCAGCCCGGCAATCGAGCGCCACAGGCCCGCAGCTTCTTCATCTTCCGAATAGACGGTAACCAGCAGCTTGTCCTTCGAGAGGCCAAAGTTGCGGGTAATGAGGGTCCAGGCAAGCTCAATCGCTTCGGGTTTGAAATAATTCCCGAAGGAGAAGTTGCCCATCATTTCAAAAAAGGTGTGGTGGCGGGCTGTATAGCCCACGTTATCCAGATCGTTATGCTTGCCGCCAGCCCGAACAACCTTCTGCGCTGTGGTGGCGCGAGAGTAGGGGCGGGTTTCCTGCCCGGTAAAGACGTTCTTGAACTGCACCATCCCCGCATTGGTGAACAGCAGGGTAGGGTCATTGCGCGGCACCAGTGACGATGAGGGCACGATCTGATGCCCTTGTCCGGCAAAATACTCCAGAAAGGTGGTGCGAATATCGTTTGTTGTGAGCATGGCGTGAGGCAGACGGTCCTGAAACTGGTTGGGCGCGTGATCTCCCTTGCCAACGGCCTTCTGCGGAACATTCCGGAAGGGGCTGACGCAGGAAAAGTCCTCACGGCCAGGCGAAAAGCGGAAAGGCTTCTTTAACCCGTTGCCAGATGTAGCGCACACGGCGCGGCTCTGAAAGGGGGTAGGATGCGGGGCGGGGTGAAGAGCGCGTTATGGCTCCTCAGTGGGGATTTTGGGTGACGATGGAAAGGCAATGGCACTTTCCGCCAGCTCCTGCACGGAAGCCGGTGCTTTTTCCCGAAAAACCATTTTCTGACTGAGGTTGAAATTGGCGAACATGCCCGCCAGGGATCCGGCGGCCAGAGCCAGAACCGGATAGGTTACGCACAACGGTACCGTATAGAACAGCGTGTAAACCGCGCCTCGGTTCAGCAGAAAGCCAAGGCTGTTGGCCAGCAGGAACCGGAGCCATTGCAGCACCGGGTGGTCATGCTGCCCGGCCCCTTTAAAGGTCCATAGCCGGTTAAGCATCCAGTTGAGTGTGGCCGCAACAAAGTAGGCCACCAGTGTAGCGGCAGTCAGCCCGATAAGCGGGCGCAGCGCGTAAACAGTGCCAGAATCCCACACAAGGCCAAGCCCGCCAACGGTGCCGAATTTAAGCAGGCGAATCAGTTTGGCGCGGGAGGCTGATGCCGGGGCGGGGGAGGGTGCGGGCGTAATCACGCGTAGTCCCCTAAGTCAGGAAAGGCTGTGGAAACAAGATAAAAAAAGGGGTACCCGAAGGCACCCCTTTTTCCGATCACTAAAGAACAGTCGATTAGTGGAGGATGATTTCCACGCGACGGTTCTGAGGCTCACGGGTGTTCGGGCCGGTCGCTACCAGCGGCTTGGATTCACCATAGCCGTGGATGTCGATCGCGGTTGCCGGCACGCCGTCACGGATCAGTTCAGCCTTCACGCTGTTAGCACGACGCAGGGACAGGCCCAGGTTGTACTTTTCACCGCGGGGACCCGGGTGAGCAGCAGAGTTATCGGTGTAGCCGTTAACTTCGATGCGGGTCGTCTGAACGTGGGTGGAAGCCTGAGCAGCTTCTGCCACGATCTGGCGAGCGCGGGAGGTCAGGACAGACTTATCCCAGTCGAAGAACACCAGGTAGGAGCGAGCCGGCAGCGGAGCCGGAGCTGCTACAACCGGAGCCGGCGGCGGCGGCGGCGGAGCCGTATCGAACGCATAACGCAGGCCCAGGATGAACTGGTGGTTGAAGCGGTGATCGAAGTTCGTGTTACCACGACCGTGGTTCCCGTTGGTGTAGTTCGCCGTGGAGGTGAACGCACCGTCAGAGAAGGAACCCGGCTGACCGATCATGCGGTATTCCGTGGTAACCTGGAAGCCCGGGATACCCGTGTCGTATGCCGCACCGACGATGCCCTGATAGGCGAAGCCACCGTTCGTGCCGCCAAGACGGCTGGTGTTGCCGTTAGCGAAGTTGGTGGTCGTCGGGTTGTAATGCTGCCACAGGTAACCTGCACCAACACCAACAAACGGGGTGACCGGCGCATCAATACCGAACTGCTTCAGGTCGATATCATACAGCACGTTCACGAAGCCACCATAGGACTGGTCGCTGCCGCGGGTGTTGCCAGGAACTTTTGTGCCGCCCTGATGATTGATCTCGGAGTAGTTGTATACCCCTTCAATCTCAGCGCGCAGGCCGTTGCCGAAGCCCCAGCCGAATGCACCAAAGCCAGTAAAGCCGTCGTGGTGACGGAACTGGGAAGAAGAGGTGCTCTGAGCACTGTCAGCACCGCCAGCAAAGCCGGAAGTGTGAGCGTGCTGGTTCTGCACCAGGTTATAACCACCGCCCAGATCAACATAAGGGCCTGTGATCGTGGTGGCGAATGCGGCCGCCGGAGCCGCTGCCATCAGTGTCGTTGCAAGTAACGCCGTGCGGAGACGCATTTTTTCGTCCTCAATATTTTCATCTGTTCGACTCTGCCGCCAACCATTTAGCGGTCAGACCCAGCAAGATGCCTAAAGCCGTATAAAACGATCGGTTCCAAAATAGAAACCCGCAGCTTCGTGCTCTTGATGATTAGAAGCCATAACCGTGTTTTCTTTGCAACAGTTCATTTCGGTATCCCAAGATGCTTCTGCTGCATGTTTAATTTTTAGCTCAAGACTGCTTGCGTCCAACATTGCCAAGTCGCAAATGCTGGGCTTGTCTCGGGTTTGAATAAGGCGGAATTGCGGCGGGTTATTACAGTCGAGACAAATCCGCCGCATATGTGGCTGTTTTCTAGGCTTTGCAGCCATCTTCAATCAGAACGTCCCGTACCATTTCCGCCGGAACATCGCGGCTGGTAAAGGCTTTTCCGATTCCGCGTACAAGAACAAAAGACAGTCGACCGTCCTGCATTTTCTTGTCTCGCTGCATGTGTGCCATAAGATCTGCTACGCAGAAGCTGTATGGCAGCTCACCAATACTTGCAGGCATCTTCATTGCTCGCAGATGGGCTTCTACGCGAGCAAGGTCTTCCGGCGGGCAAACACCTAGTCTGACCGAAAGGGCAAAGGCCAGTTTCAGCCCGATGGAAACACCTTCTCCATGCAGCAGGCGGCCATCGTACCCCAGCTCAGCTTCCAGCGCATGGCCGAAGGTATGGGCAAGGTTAAGCAGGGCGCGGCCATCGCTGGCCTGAGCCTCACGCTCATCGGCCGCAACGACGCGGGCCTTGAAGGCGCAGGCCTGCCGCACGGCTTCTGTCAGGGCGTCGGGTTCCGCAGCCAGCACGGAGTCTCCATTTTTCTCACACCACGCGAACAACTCCGGGTCCCCAATCAGGCCGGCTTTCACAATCTCCGCATAGCCTGCCACCAGTTCCCGCTGGGGGAGGGTGCTCAGAGCGGATACATCGGCCAGAACACAGAGCGGCTGATGGAACGCGCCCAGCAGGTTTTTGCCCCAGCGTGTGTTGATGCCAGTTTTGCCGCCTACGGATGAATCCACCTGAGAGAGCAGGGTGGTCGGGATTTGAACAAAAGGCAGGCCGCGTAAGGTGCTGGCGGCCACAAAGCCTGCCAGGTCTCCCACTACACCACCGCCGAGGGCAATAATGGTGGTCCGGCGTTCCACGCCTTCTTCCAGAATGGCGTCTGTCAGGCGTTCATAGGTGCTCAGGGATTTGGAGTGTTCACCCGGGGCGATGGTCAGGGCACGGAAGGCGATGCCTGTTTCCCGCAGGGATTCTTCCAGGGCAGGCAGATACAGTGCGGCCACATTCTCATCAGTAATGATGACGACCTTTTTCTGTGGCAGCACGGAAGCCAGCAGAGCACCGGCCCGACTGATCAGATTGGTGCCGATCACCACATCATAAGCCGCACGATCAAGAGCGACAGGCAGGCGGACGGGCCTGCGGGAAAGGGCCAGACTTTCAATGACCCTGGTAGTGCTGTGGTCCACGTTGTGGTCTCCGCAATCAACAATCACATCGGCTTCCGCATAAATGGGGTGACGCACGGTTATCAGTCGCGCCAGCACATCCCGCGGGGAGGCTTCGTTTAAAAGAGGACGATGGGTCCGGCCCTGAACGCGCCGTAACAGTACCGGCAGCGGGCAGCGCAGCCAGACGGACATTGCGCGTTCACGCACCAGTGTACGCGTGCTGGCATTCATGAACGCACCGCCGCCAGTGGCAAGTACCATGGGCGGACCTTCCAGCAGGCGACGAATCACGCGCCGCTCACCATCGCGGAAGGCGGGTTCACCATACAAGCGAAACACATCGGCAATGGAGCAGCCTGCTGCGCGTTCTATTTCTACATCAGCATCCACAAACGGCAGGCCGAGCCGTGTTGCCAGACGACGACCGATAGTGGTTTTGCCGGCGCCCATCAGACCAACAAGAACAATGCTGCGTCCGGAAGGAAGGAGGCTGGTTGCAGGCCAGCGCCCTACTCTTTCCAGATCAAGGGGAATCGGTGGGCTTTCCGCAGCGTCGGGGGGTGGGTACGAGATACGTGATGACATGAAACGCAGCTTACCATAGAGCAGTGAGAACGTACTTATTCTGTTGTTATGGGCCCAAAACGTATGAATCGCATGGTTCTTCTTGTTGCTGCTGTTATTTGTTTTGCTCTGCTGGGGGGCGTTGCAGCCCTCGGCCTGTCAGGGCATCCGCCTATGCCGCAGGCTGTACACCGGGATATTCCTGTCGCTGCCGCGCCTGTTGCCGCGCCCACCGCTGCGCTGGTGGCCGTGCCCCCTGGTGGGCCCGCTGTAACGCCGGTTGGTCAGGCTGCTACACCTGCTGTTGTGCCACCTGCGGCGCAGGGCCCGTCTGCTGCTTCTCTGGTGCCTGCCGCTCCGTCCGGTCCGGTTGTGACAACACCGGCTGCCACTGTTCCTGCTACGGGCGCAGCGCCGGTGGTAGCTCCTGTCCCTGTTCCGGTTTCTCCTGCGCATCCGTGAGTATGGAGGTACGCGGCACAGATCTGTTTCTGGAAATGCTGGCGGCTGAACGGGCCGCCGCTCCCAACACTCTGGCCGCGTATACGGCTGACCTGACCTGTTGCGAGGAGTCTCTGCTTTCACGCGGGGAAACCCTGATGCAGGCCAGTGCTGCCGGGCTGGCGGACTGGATGGCTGATATGGGCCGCAATGGGCAGTCCCGTCGCACTGTGGCGCGTCGGCTGTCCTGCATCAAACAGTTCTATCTGTTTTTGCTGCGGGAAGGTCTGCGGGAGGATAACCCGGCGGTGCATCTGGATGCGCCCCGGCCTGAGGCCTCTCTGCCGCATTTTCTTTCCGAGTCGGAAGTCATCGCGTTGATTGACGCATGCGCGGTCTCCCCCGATGCCTCGGAAGCCAAGCAGCGCCGCGGGCTTGTCGCGCGTGCAGCGCTGGAACTGCTGTATGCGTCCGGCCTGCGTATTTCAGAATTATTGTCCCTGCCGCGTGAGGCTCTGGCTGGTGAACGGCAGATGCTTGTGGTTCGCGGCAAAGGCGGGCGAGAACGGCTGGTGCCGTTGTCAGACAGCGCGCGGGAGGCTGCGCAGGCGCTACTGGCGCAGGATGCGCCCAAAGCCAGTCCGTATCTGTTTCCCGGGCGTGATCCTACACGGCCTCTGACCCGGCAGGCTTTTGACAAAATTTTGTATGAAGTCGGATTTCAGGCGGGGCTGGACCCGGCACGGCTTTCACCGCACGTAATACGCCACTCTTTTGCCACGCATCTGCTGGCGCACGGGGCCGACCTGCGAGCCTTGCAGATGCTGCTGGGGCACGCGGATATCGCTACCACACAAATCTATACACATGTGCAGACAGAACGCCTGAAACAGGCCGTGGAGTCCTTCCATCCGCTGGCTTCAAAGTCTGGCGGACAGGCTGAAAAAACACGTTAAAAGACGCACCATGCACGAAGTGGCTTGGTTTTGCGCGTGGCTGTGCTATCCGCTTGCCCATGCGTCAGTTCCTGGATTTCGAGAAGCCCGTCGCCGAACTTGAAAACAAGATCGACGAACTGCGGCAAATGACCGACCCCGACGGGGTCAATATCGCCGAAGAAACGGCCCGCCTTTCAGAAAAGGCGGAGAAGCATCTTCGTGCCATTTATGCCAAGCTCACGCCCTGGCAAAAGGTGCAGGTGGCGCGTCATGCGCAGCGCCCGCACGCACAGGACTATATCGATGCGCTGCTGACCGACTTCACCCCTCTGGCGGGTGACCGGCTGTATGCGGACGATAAAGCCATTATTGGTGGCATGGGCCGCTTTGATGGTCAGCCTGTGGTGGTGATAGGCACGGAACGAGGTTCCGACCTTGAAACCCGCCTGGCCCATAATTTTGGCATGGCCCGCCCGGAAGGCTACCGCAAAGCCCAGCGGCTGATGAAGCTGGCTGGCCGCTTCAACCTGCCGATTCTGACTTTGATCGACACCGCAGGCGCATGGCCCGGTATTGATGCTGAGCAGCGCGGCCAGGCTGAAGCCATTGCCCGCTCCATTGAAGTCTGTCTGGACGCTCCGGTGCCGCTGATTGCAACCGTCATTGGCGAAGGCGGGTCCGGTGGGGCCGTCGCTCTGGGTGCAGGTGACCGGGTGATGATGCTGGAAAACGCCATCTATTCCGTCATTTCTCCCGAGGCCTGTGCCTCCATCCTGTGGCGTGACCCCAAGCAGGCCAGCACGGCAGCGGAAACACTCCGTCTGACGGCGCAGGATCTGTCCCGCCTTGAGTTGATTGACCGGATTATTCCTGAACCCGTAGGGGGCGCGCAGCGTGACCCCAAAGCGGCTCTGGCTGCCGTGCATGATGCACTGGCTGAAGAATTGCAGGCCCTTGTACCGCTGGCTCCGGCCCGGCTGAAGGAACTGCGTCGCGAGAAATTCCTCGCCATGGGGCGTGAAAACCTGTCCTGAACGGACAGGCCTTAACGCGTCAGGATTTCAGGGCGGCAGCTCCCCTTCCACGGGAGCGCCGCCTTTTTCTTTGAGCAGATCATGAATGGCCTGCGCGGCTTTTTCGACTTCGGTCTCGTTCTGCCCTTTGGCAACAAGGGCCACACCCCGGCGGCCATCATCGCGGTGGAAGGGGTAAGACCCCAGATCGAGATCAGGGAAGTCGTGCTGAATCGATTCCAGCCCTTCCGCCAGCGAACCTTCAAAAAGAGACGTTGTGTGCCATGTGCGGGAAAAGACCGGCGCACCCTGCTTCAGAGTTGGAGCAAGGGCCTCAAACATGGCCCGCATAATGCGCGGCACCCCTGCCATTACATGCACATTCCCGAGGGTAAAACCGGGAGCAAGGGAGACGGAGTTAGGAATGGGGGTCGCGCCCCGTGGTAATTTACCCATACGCTGACGGGCGGCATTGAAATTTTCCGCGCCAAAATGCTGTTCCAGAAGAGCAAATGTGGGCGGATGGATCTCCCACGGCACTCCAAATGCCTCGGCTACGCATGGAGACGTGATATCGTCATGCGTCGGGCCGATGCCGCCAGTTGTAAAAACCTCATCAAACCGCGCGCGGAGTTCTGTTACCGTTTCAATAATGGTGTCGCGTATATCAGGGATAACGCGTATTTCCCGTAAAGGTATGCCCAGTTCTCCAAGCCGGATAGCCAGAAACTGAATGTTGTCGTCTCGGGTCCGACCGGAGAGAATCTCATTACCAATCAGAATGAGTGCTGCGGTGCGACGCATGAAAAACCGGTCCTTTCAGCATGGTGCCATGGATGGGAGCTGGCGGCTTTTGGAAAAATGAGGCGGCATTTGCCTGCGGTCAATGGCCTCATAACTCTGTAAGACAGCGAAACAGTATGTGTTTTTGGATTGACCGGAAGCGGTGCAGTTCATAGCTTCCCGACCATGTCCGAAAACCGCTCAACCCCCGAACCCGTTCTTCCCCGCGCCTGGCCCTTTGAGGAAGCGCGCAAGCTTGCTGAGCATGTTGATGCCCGACAGGCTGCCAAACCTGATGAACCCGCAGGCCCAGCACTGCTGGAAACGGGCTATGGCCCGTCTGGTCTGCCGCATATCGGCACGTTTGGGGAAGTGGCGCGTACGTCCTGGGTGCGTCAGGCCTATACGGCGCTGACAGGCCGCCCGACGCGCCTGCTTGCGTTCTCGGATGACATGGATGCCCTGCGTAAGGTGCCGGACAATGTGCCGAACCGTGAGTTGCTGGAAAAATATATTGGCCAGCCGCTTTCCCGCGTGCCGGACCCATTTGGCACGCACGAGTCGTTTGCAGCGCATAACAATGCGCGCCTGTGCAGTTTTCTGGACAATTTCGGCTTTGAATACGAATTTGCTTCTTCCACCACCTATTACACATCAGGCCGGTTTGATGCCGCGCTGAAGCGGGTGCTGGAAGTGCATGATGAAATTCTGGCGGTTATTCTGCCCACGCTCGGGCCGGACCGCCGCGCGACCTATTCTCCAGTTCTGCCTCTGCACCCCCGCACGGGTGAGGTGATGCAGGTGAAAATGGACGCCATTGACGCCGTAGCGGGCACCGTCCGCTGGACCGATGCGGATGGTGAGACGTTTGAAACCCCGGTAACCGGTGGCCACGCCAAGATGCAGTGGAAGGCCGACTGGGCCATGCGCTGGTATGCTCTGGGTGTTGACTATGAAATGTCTGGCAAGGACCTGATTGACAGTGTCCGCCTGTCAGGCCGCATCTGCCGCATTCTGGGGGGCACAGCGCCTACGGGGCTGACCTACGAGCTGTTTCTGGATGAAAACGGCCAGAAAATTTCCAAATCCAAGGGCAATGGCCTCTCGGTTGAGGAATGGCTGCGCTATGCGCCGCAGGAAAGCCTCGGCCAGTTCATGTTCAATCAGCCGCAGCGTGCCAAACGCCTGTTTTTTGATGTGATTCCCAAAACGGCGGATGACTATCTGACGCATGTGGAAAAGGCCAAGGCGCTTCAGGCCGCTGATAGCCAGAGTGTGGACCTGAAGGCCAACCCGGCATGGTTCATCCACAAAGGTCATATCCCGACAGATGCAGGCAGCCCGGTGCCGTTTGGCATGCTGCTGAATCTGGCCAGCGTGGCCAATGCGGAAACACCGGAAGTGCTGTGGGGCTTTATCCGGCGGTATGACCCGACTGTTTCCCCGGAAAGCCACCCGATGCTGGCAAACCTCGTCAGCCACGCGATCTCTTATTATGTGGACTTTGTCCGTCCGGCTAAAACCTTCCGCACGCCGACGGACAAGGAACGCACGGCTCTGGTCGATCTTGCCGAATCTCTGCGCGGGTATGAAGGCGAGGTCTCTGACGCCGCAGCCTTGCAGAATCTGGTGTTTGAAATTGG